>PAMQ01000007.1:0-107500 GCA_002707365.1 Trueperaceae bacterium | reverse complement strand
ATTTCCATATGGAAGAGTGATTACGCCGGGTAGCAGTGGGGCAAAGGGAGCCTGGAGTTCAGGGTTAGGGGTTAAGGAGAGCGCGCCGAGGGTCTTACCGTGATAGGCCGAAGTGAAGTTGATTATGTATTTGCTCCTCGGCTGGGAGCCACGGGCAAATTTTATTGCCGTCTCTACCGCTTCTGCACCACTATTGGAAAAGAACACTCCACTATCAGAGTGGCTCGGCGCTTCACTAGCGAGGAGAGATACTAAGTTAGTTTCAAGGGCTGCTCGCCAATCTGAAGCCGCTTGCTGTGGTAATCCCATGCTGGTGTTTCCATCGATAAAGTTAGTTATGAACTGTAGAAGCGGTGGGTATGATTCGCCGAAGGGCAGGGCAGCATAACCTCCTGCGTTGATTAGATGGCGCCCATCTGGGTCTTGGAGTGTCCAAGGGTCGATTACTTGAAAGGGACCACCTATATCCAGGATGTTGACGGCTCTAATTAAGTCTGCGTTACCATGTTTCTTTTCTAGGCTTAGGGTTGCATTTACGGATAGGCCAGTAAAGATATCGTCTGTTCTTATTGGCAGGGGAACTTGATTCGGGCCCGTCGTGCTTGCCTTAGGGAGGCGAGGATCAGAAGGGTTAATACTCATGGAAGTGGTTGGGTGTAACGGTTGCCTGCTCCGTCAATTACCTCGATTGTGGTCTGGTCGTCAGGAATAAAGTCGATGGTGAATTGGTGGTTACGGCTAGGAATAAATTGAAGAGGAATCCCAGCTACACGTACTGATTGGACACTTAAGTTATCTTGTGCCAATCCCTGGACTCTGAAACGACCGTTTTCTAGTTCGGTCACTTCAAACTCAAGGGTTGGGGCAGTGGCGTCAACAACCAACTTATGAGTTAGGCGGGACGTACGTCCGCTGGTGTCTTCTACTTCTATTAAAGAGATTATTTCTCCTTCTTGTTCTTGCAAAGCACGGAATTTAAACTGGACAAGCTTCATTCCAATCTCAGTAACGTAGGATTCTTTTCCGAAGTCAGACATGAGGTCCCCACCATTTACTCGGATTGAAACGATACCCTCATCATCCAGAGCATAGCCACCGATGACTAGGTTTTCAGTCGTTCTAGTAGCACCACTAGGGGGATTAGTGATGCTAACGATTGGAGCTAAAGAGTCGGTTCTTTTAAGACACCCAGAAAGGGCAGCGCAAAGCATTGACCCTAAAAATATTAGACGAAAATACCCCAGGTTCATTGTGGACAAGTGTACCGCAGCTAGATAAATTCTGCATATTTTTTGGACTTAGACTGGGAACGAGCTTTGATCCAAAGATCAGGAATGTTATGGATTGCTGTGGGGTAAGCATCAAACGTAATTCCTTTGGCTGTTATTGCTATGAGATGCGGAGTAGTCTATTTAACAGAGATTTGTAAAGCTAGGGCCAATTGTCAGGTTGACGGTTCTAAGGGTCTTAATTAGGAACCTCTTGAAACTCTCTGATCTACTAGGGCGCTCTATAAAATAATATTTGGCAGGAATTATTAACTTTTAGGACTTCTTTTCGTTACTGTCGTCCAAGCTATTCTCTAATTTTGGTTCGAGTGTGGAGTCTTTCTGGACGACATTGGTCTCCCTTGGCGCCTTGGGATTGATGGAGTCTAAGTTGTCAGTAGCAGAAGAGAATTCGTTTACAGGTTCTGTAGCTGTGATTGTAGAGGTAGATGAATCATCCTCTGGCGCAGGTATGGGGTTATTCTTGTTTCGATTTAAAAAGAATCGCACTAAAGCGTAAGCTAGGCCAGCAACTATGGCAATCGGAACAAGGAACCGTAGTAAAGACCAGATAATTCCAGCTACGAATTTTAAACCAATACCAACTAAACCAAGAACCCAACCGATTAACCAAATTAGGCCTGTAGCTAATAGAAGAGCAATGAGGCCAAAAACTACCAGTTCGACAATTTCTTTAAAGGACCGCCTCATAGTTTGTAGTATAGCGCGTTGCGTCAGTTACACTGCCGTCGTGTACAGAGAACTGTCATTAGAGCGAATGGTTCATGGAGGACGAGCAGTCGCGCGACTGGATGATGGCCAGATTGCCCTGGTACAAGGTGGTATTCCCGGCGAGGTAGTACGAGCGAGATTGGAGTACAGATCAGGGGTCTTTCAGGGTGAGGTCGACGAGGTGGTGCTTGCTTCTCAGGATCGAATCGAAACTCCCTTACATCCTGGCCTAGACTACGGTTTTATAACTTATCCTAGACAATTAGCGTTAAAGCGTGAGGTCTTAATTGATGCTTTTCGTCGGACTTCTGGGGAAGAGCATCAATTTTCTCCTGTCACTCCTTCGCCGAATATTTTCGAGTATAGACATGTGGTTCAACCAGCGGTTAGGTTTGGCAGCCTTGGATACAGGAGTTCCAACAGCGACAAGATCGTAACGCTTACTGAGGATGTCACGGCTATTCCTTCTGTTAGGTTGGCTTGGGAGGCTATTACAGAACAGTACCTGCCTCGTGGGCTTGTTGAGGTAGCTATTAGAGGGAACGAGAAGGGCGAAACCTTGGTGGCCTTAATTGCAAAGAAGCCCGAGCGGGAATATCTTGATTTTGCCCATGATCTCATATCAGCAGGGATCCTTGGGGTTTCGTATGCCCCTTACGATTTGCGGGGTCGGTTCCGATCTGGACGTAGCCGCTTGGCTGGAGCGCGAACCATCAAACAGCGATACGGAAATTTAGAAATTACAGTATCTGCTAATTCTTTCGCACAACCAAACCCAGCTGCCGCTGCTCTTGCCTATAGCGAAATTAATAAAATCGTCTCGGGGGGTCATTCTGCATGGGAATTATTTTCGGGAGGGGGAGCAATCGCAATGCAAATAGCTGACCGTTATGAAACAGTAACGGCAATTGAGATAGATCGAGCTAGTGTTGAAAGAGGTGATCGCGATGCGTTGAGTATGGGTTTGGACAACATAGTTTTTTTGTTCAAAGATGCCCGATCCTTAAAGTTGCCTGATGGAATTGACCTTCTCGTAGTTGATCCACCTCGGGCTGGTTTAAATAAGAAGCTTAGACAGGCAATCCTTACATCAGATGTTTCAGCAATAATATATTTGTCTTGTGATGTGGCTACTTGGGCTAGAGATGTGACCCATCTAACTCAAGGTCAGTATCAGTTGGATTATGTGAGGCCTTTCGATTTTTTCCCACATACTCACCACTTTGAAATCTTATCTCAACTTCGTCGCAGTTAGTTTGTTGATGGCCGTTAAACTTGTTTGTCAAGGTATGCTGTTCGGGTGCTTGCGAAGAGAATTATCCCTTGTTTAGATGTTCACGGTGGTAGAACAACCCGAGGTCAGCAATTTGGGCGGGCTGAAGAGGGAGAATTGAATGATGTTGGCGACCCTGTTAGCCTAGCAGTAAAATATAATAAGCAGGGAGCAGATGAATTAGTTTTCTACGACATCACGGCAACTGCTGAAGGTCGGGGGACGATACTCAATGTTGTAGCTGAGGTAGCAGAACGGTGCTTCATGCCTCTTACCGTGGGTGGAGGAATACGAACTTTTGAGGATTTCCGACAGTTTTTCCTGTCAGGTGCCGACAAGGTCTCGATAAACTCAGGGGCTGTTACGAGACCAGACGTAATAAGGGCAGCAGCGGATCATTATGGGTCACAGGCAGTGGTTCTTTCAATAGATGTCTTGCAATCAAGCAGTGGTCACTGGGAAGTCTATATAGCTGGTGGTCGAAAAGCGACTGGGCTTGAGCTTCTCGCTTGGGCAGAACAAGGTCAGATTCTAGGGGCTGGAGAGATAGTTTTAAATAGTATAAATGCTGATGGGATGAAAACCGGTTACGACATTCAGGCGACACGAGCCCTAGCTAGGACGGTTGATATTCCAGTTGTTGCTTCAGGGGGAGCTGGTAATGCTGAACATATGCGGGAGGTCCTCCAAGAAGGAGAAGCAGATGCTGCTCTCGCAGCTGGAATATTTCATAGTGATCAAACTTCCGTAGGTGATGTTAAGCAAATTCTAGCGGCTGCTGGGGTTCATGTCCGCAGGGCCTAGTTACTAATAAATGATTCGTAGGGCATACAGGGAGAAGTCATGAAAAAGATGCGTTTCGAGACACTTGCGATTCACGCAGGTTCCGAGGTCGACTCTGATACTGGGGCGATAGTTACACCTATTCATCTGTCGACTACTTTTGAGCGTGACCCGTCTGGTGAGTACTCTAGGGGATTTTCCTACTCCCGAAGTGATAACCCAAATCGGCGATCTTTGGAGTTATTAATGACAGAACTTGAGGGGGGGGAAGACGCAGCTGCTTTTGGTTCGGGTTCCGCTGCTGCGGCTGCTGTGTTCCGGTCACTACGTCCTGGTGACCATGCTTTAGTACCCGATATGATGTATCACGGTATTCGTAGTTTCCTCCAACAGGCTGTGGTGCCTTGGGGGGTTGAACTGACTTCTGTAGATATGACAAACACGCATGCAGTGGCGGACAAAGTTCGTTCAACAACGCGTCTCGTTTGGCTTGAGACTCCCTCCAACCCTTCGCTGGGGATTACTGATATTAGAGCTGTAGCAGATATCGCACACGATGCTGGGGCGGTTGTCGCTTGTGATAACACCTGGACGCCACCTCCGCTTCAGCCGGCTCTTACGCTTGGTGCCGATTTAGCTATTCATGCTTCAACGAAATATCTCGCTGGGCATGGCGATGTTATGGGAGGCATTGTCATTGCTCGAAAAGGTGTCGATTTATTTGAAAAAATAAGGTTTCTCCAGGTGAATGAGGGCGCGGTTCCATCTCCATTTGATTGTTGGTTGACTGTGCGGGGCATTAAGACCCTTCCTTATCGGGTTCGTGCTCAGCAAGATAGCGCTAAATTGATTGCGCTTTTCTTAGATGATCATGCTTGTGTTGAGCGAGTTAATTATCCAGGCCTTGAGGGCCATCCTGGGCATGAGGTTGCTCGAAGGCAAATGATGGGTTTTGGCCCAATGCTTTCGTTCGAAGTGTTAGGTGGTCGTGAGGAGGCAATGCGGGTTGCAGCCAATGTTGAATTAGTCACTCGGGCAACGAGCCTCGGAGGCATTGAGACGCTTATCGAACACAGAGCTAGTATCGAGGGAGTTAATAGTCCAACCCCAGATAATCTTCTCCGGCTTTCCGTTGGTTTAGAGCATCATGATGACCTTTTGGCAGACCTCCAAAAGGCTCTTCGCAAATAATTAGACACCAGACGTCTCTAGGCATACCTACAATATCTGCGACCTTTGCAGGGCTAATACAAGCTGGTTTATCTGCTGATAGGACAGGATGGCGTCCTATCAGCAGATAAAAGAAAGCTCTATCTTTACTATTTGCGTGGGCTGCTTTTCTATTTGTACTTAGTTGAGATTAATGATTTGCTTGGTCCATTTAATTCCTAAAAGGGATTTAGGCTTGTTTAATTATGGGATTAAAATAAGTTTTATAACGTACCTAAGGACAGTTTGTTGAGTACACTAGGTCGTTATGAAGTTACCTGACATACAATTCGATGCTAGTGGTCTAGTTCCGGTGGTGGTTCAGCACGGTATCAGTGGGCAGGTATTGACTCTTGCCTACGCAAATTATGAGGCGATTGAGCTGACCCTTGAAACTGGGGAGGCCCATTTTTGGAGTCGAACTCGTCAGGAGATATGGCGAAAAGGTGCTACGAGCGGTTCTTTACAGCAGGTCATAGAGGTGCGATACGACTGCGATGCTGATACCCTACTGTATCGAGTTGACCCAGCCGGACCAGCTTGCCATACCGGACAACGTACATGTTTTTATCGGACGGTAGCTGGTAATGCTGTCCCTTCGGTTGGCGAGATCATCTTGTCTCTCGAAGAGACCATTGCTGATCGGATTCAGAAGGAACCTGAAGGATCTTATGTGGTTAATATGCATAGTCGTGGGATCGGTTATGTAGCTCAAAAGGTGATCGAGGAGGCTGGCGAGACGGTTGTAGCAGCACTACAGGGTCATGATGAAGAAACCGTCCAGGAGGCGGCAGATCTAATTTTCCACCTTTTGATGCTCTTACGGGAGCGAGAGATTACTTTCCAACAGGTAGTTACGGAGTTAGCGAAACGTGATGAGAAATAAACTGTGAGGGTGCTAACTATACAACCTCGGTGAGTTGGTTATCGAGACGATTAGGGCTCCCAGGTGATTGTTCTAAGAGAGTTATCGCTTTTCGTTTTGGCCTATCCATATAGGCATAACTTTTAATCAACTATTATGAGTTTTGCTAAGTAGAGATTTTGGTCTTCTTAATTCGGGAGAACATGGTTTACCAATAAGGTTATAAATTACCACTAAGGGTGTAGGCAGTAGTATTCAGTCAACTACTCAATTCTAAAAATTGTACGTTTTTATGTCAGTTCGCGAAACCATGTTATGAGGCTTTTTAGTGCTTTGCCTCGGTGACTAACACGTTGCTTTTCGTCTTTCGTAGCTTCAGCAAAGGTTTTGCCCAACTCTGGACAGAAAAATATGGGGTCGTAACCGAAGCCACTTTTGCCCCGGGGGCTGGGCAGTATTTCTCCAGCAACTTGTCCGGTGAAGGTTTTTGACAGGCCACTTGGGAGAAAAAAGGCGATGGTACAAACAAATTGCGCATCTCTTTTACCCCCGGGCACGCCATCTAATTCTTTGAGGAGGTAATTTATTCTTTCTGAGTCCGATAAGATTCCACCAAATCGAGCGGAAAAAATGCCAGGTTTCCCCGCTAAGGCATTGACTTCGAGGCCGGAATCATCTGCGATTGCTGGTAGATTGGTTTGGTGCGCAACATATTTAGACTTTAGTAAAGCATTCTCAATATAAGATGATCCAGTCTCTTCAGGTAGACTAAAGACCCCCGCCTCTGTCGGTGAAAGAATTGTCTCATATATGGCGGTAAGTGATTTTCGGAATTCTGCGAATTTACCAGGGTTGCTTGTAGCGATAACAACAGAGGAATTCATATTTGCAGCTGGGCCCTGGAATCGACTCTGTGCGGAAAAGTAATTACTTGGGTTGTTGTCACCGTAAACGGTTGAACGTAGTGGTTACCGACTATTGGATTTATGAGTAGAGTTCCCTGGGTGTCGATCGATTTTAAGTCGAGAGTGGTGATAATGTTCATAGGTTGCTTGCATTTTATATTTTCTAGGTACTCATTAGTAAGCTAGAGGTTAATTTCCAATTAATCTATGATGATTCTACCGTTTTCTTCAAAAAGGAACTAGTTTAGATTTGTTTTGAGCAGCTATCACATAAAAAATAATGTAGCGGATTTTTGGATATTTTCGTTAACCAAAAAACAGTTGGAACCATAATTATTCATAGTCGTCTAAGAAATTGTTACATACTGTTTGTGCTAGGACGAAATAATATGAAAAATTTGGTCAATACGAGTCGATTAAAGGGTGCCAGGTTACTTTCGGTTGGGGGGATTTGGTTTTCAGTGATCAGTTGTCTTTTATAAGAATGATTCTTTGGGGTTGGATGTATATCTTCCTTGGTCTGTAAGGTTGCTAGCAAACAAGACTGTCCCGTATTAGCTAAACCCCTGGAAATTCCTTTTAGGCTGTGGCAATTATCTTAGGATATACGTCTGATTTTTGTTGATAACTGCATTTTTTGCGTTAAATTAATGGGTAAGTACCTGTCAGGAAGCTTTATCATCTGCTCATGGTGACCAGTTTTGATTTAAAGAGCACGTTAAACTGAATCGATTATGCAGTTATCTAAAGACGAACTATTTGCTTTTTTTATTGATCATCCGGAACGACCATGGCATGTTCAGGATTTACAAAAACGCTTTGAGCTTGAGGATCGTACAGGGTTGAACAAAATACTAGGGATGCTAGTTAATGAAGGCTTATTGATACGTACTCGACGTCGCACCTATGGCCTTCCCAATGAAATGAACATAAAACCTGGTCGCTTACAGGTTACTTCTGGCGGCTACGGTTTCGTTATTCTCGATGAAGGCGGTAAAGACATCTTTGTTCCCGCGAAAAATCTTGGGACTGCTTGGGACGGTGATCGGATTATGGTTCGGCCTAATTCTTCTCAGGGAGATAATGGGCGTCCTAGTGGGGAGGTTGTGCGGATCATAGAGCGGCGGCATAACCGGATTGGGGGGACTCTTGAATACGGTCGGGGTCACGCGATTTTACGACCGGATTCTCCTCGTTTAGGTGACCGTATTTTGCTGGTGCCTGACTCTGTAGGTCATCTAGAGGCTGGTACGAGGTTGGTTGCTCGCATGATTTGGCCGGAAGACTCCGGTGAATTAGATCCTTTTGGCGAATTGGAGGAGGTGCTTGGAAGGGGTGACGACCCTGAGATCGAGACCCGGGCAGTCATTATTAAATTCGACCTCAAAGATGTTTTCGATCCCGATACTATTTCGGAGGCTTCTGCGGTTCCTCCTAAGGTTACTGGTGAAATGATGACTGGTAGGACAGACTACCGACATCTAAACACTTTTACCATTGATGGTAAGGATGCAAAAGATTTTGATGACGCGATTTCAGTTGAGCGGCTTTCGGGTCGGAGTAGAGACGGTCTAGTCCGAATAGGGGTACACATTGCAGATGTGTCTCACTACGTTGCAGAGGGGACCACTCTTGATCGGGAGGCTAGGGAGCGTGCTACAAGCGTATATCTGCCAGGCAGAGTTTTGCCAATGTTACCGGAACAACTGTCAAATGGCATCTGTTCTCTGGTTGAAGGGGAGTCAAGATTGGCGTTATCCGCTCTCATTGATTTGACTCGGGGCGGACAGGTCAAAAGAGTTCGTTTTCGGGAGACCGTAATCGTTTCGGATGCCCGTCTAGACTATCAGCAGGTCCAGGAATTTGCCGATGGGGGGAGGTTGCCCAGAGGAAAGCAAAAACTTGAACGAGATGTTCGACTACTAATTAAACTGACGCAGTCTATTCGCGAAGCTCGGCAATCGGAGGGTGCACTCGATTTTGATCTCGCTGAGGCTAAGGTTGATGTTGATGAGGAGGGATCACTTGACCTGACACCGATTCGTTCCAATATTGCTCGACAAATTGTCGAGGAGTTGATGCTTTTAGCAAACCGGTTGGTTGCAAAAGAATTGTCTGAGCGGGACGTGCCGACATTGTACCGTGTTCACGAGGATCCTAACCCTGAGAAGGTTCAAATGTTGGGAAAGGCTTTGGGAAGACTTGGGTATGAGATTGATCCTAAACAACTGGAGTCGCAGGATTTGCAGAAGGTTATTGCTGAGGCTTCCGGAAAGCCTGAGGCGCAACTGGTGAACATCCTGATGCTTCGCAGTCTGAAGAGAGCCCGTTATAGTGCAGAAAATTTGGGCCACTATGGTCTGGCCTTTACAGATTATCTTCACTTCACCAGTCCTATACGGCGCTATCCGGATCTCGTTGTGCACAGAGTCCTCAAGGCCTCTTTGCAGCATAGGCTGTCGCCGACTCTCAAGGAGCGCTTAAGGGCTGATTTTCCTGGTCTTGCAGAAATTTCAAGTCAGCGAGAGAAGCTTGCTGAGGAAGCTGAAAGGGATTTGACTCGGTATTACCATTCCAAATGGGCGAGTGAACGTTGTGGCGAGGTCTTTGAAGGAGTCATAAGCGGTGTTAACAATTTTGGTCTATTCGTAGCTCTTCGGAATGCTGTCGAGGGTCTGGTTCACATTTCCAACTTAGACGATGACTACTATTTGTTTCTAGAAGACGCTCTTACGTTGTTAGGAAGAAACACCAAGAAACGGTATCGACTAGGGGATCGGATCGAGGTCACGATTGCTCAAGCTAATCCTATTACGCGCCATATTGATTTACTTCCAGGCAGGACAGCGGTACCAGAGGCAATATTAAGCAACACTAAAATTATTGGTGGTCCCAAGGGTTTAAGTAAGAAGCCATTTAGTCAGCAGTCATTGGCCCAAGTTGAAGTACCTTTACGAAACAGGGATCCAGTGGCTGATAATTCGGAAGCTCAGGGCGTTAAATCACCCAAACACCTTAAAAAGATCCTGGTCTTTGGGAACAAAAATATCAGACGGTAAAGGCTTGTAAATTAGTTACTCATGTTTGTACTGGCGAAATGGAGTCTAGACCCTACCGGCAGAAGGCGTTATAGAATGGGCTAGATGATGACCAAGGTAAATCTTAGGTACAAGTTATTGTACCCAAGTGATTCCTTTTCGCGTATTCAGGATTATGAAATGAGAGCTATTGTGTCATGACGGGTTTGTGCCTGGGGGAGGTATATGACTGAAACCTTCAAATATGTCCTGACGCGGGTTTGTTTACGGTCTGGCCAACTTACTTTGCCCTATGCGATGCTTGGTCTTTTCCCAAAAACGGGTACCGTAGTCGTGATTGATGCAGAGAATAATCGTGAGTACGAGTTGTCTTTCCCGAGTCAACGGAATGTCATAGGTTTGGCAGATTATTTTCGGGAAAAAGAGTTGCAAGTAAATGACATATTGCTTTTTCAGCATGATGCAGGAGGCCGGTTCGGCATTTCGGTAGTTCCTCGCCCGCAAAAATCTGTATTTAAGGAGACCGATGCCATCAAGAGTATCCTTAGTAATTTTTATCAGGCAGGTGTTTCGAGCTCGGAGGCAGAGATAAGGGCAACATACCCACAGATCCCAGACGGGTTTGATCTTCGGGAGGCCTTAACTATGGATAGGAGGCTCGCATTCACTGATGGTCGTTGGCAACCAGTTGAACGTGTAAGGGCAGAAGAGGCGGTTATGGATGAGGTGTCCGCAGAATCGCCAAAACCGCTATTAGGGCTTGGTGTTATTGACGAAGCTCCCTCTTATCCCAAAGGATTGTCAGGCGATACAGGGGATTCTGGGTTTGGTGCAGAGGAGAATGATAGTGAGCTCATGGCTCATAATCGAGCTCACTTTTTGTTCAGTGAGTTTGGATACTCTGTAGAAGGCATTACGCAAAGGCAGCTGTTGGTCAAAACAGATCTAGGTCGAAGAAAGTATCAGGTTTTTGTTTACCTTTTGCCTCCTAATGAACGCATTGATTGGTCAACTCTATTATCTTGTCGGCGAGACAGTGGGGCTACCTACCTATGTGTAGTTGGAGACGAACGAGATCTAGAACGACTCCATTCTCCAGCTGAACTGGCGAGAGCTTCTCTTTGGCCCTGGGTTGGGTTAGAACGCGTACAAGAGTTTTCTACTTTTGTCTCTTTGAACCCACTTGATTTAGAGCCATTTTTTGAGCGTGATGGACTGCTTGGTCGAGGGATTGGGCGCCTCGAGAAGTCCGTTAGGAAACGCGTAGGCGAGATGCGCGCTGTTGATGTGATTTTGGCGCGATTAGCAGATATGCGTGCGCCATCAGTCTTTCTTCTCGAGGATATTGTTGATGTAGAGCTTCCACGAGACCAACTTTTAACCCTACTTGAATATTTAGCAAAGGCGCCTTTCAATCTTGTTAGTCGCGTAGATAATGGTGAGTTTTGTCTTCATGCCCCAGTACCTGAGGCGCTCTCGCAGTTGTCAACCTATTTGCTTTCGGTACGGGACCGTTTTTTGGGTGTTGAGGGGGAAACGTTTGTAATGGGTCGTAATTACGACGAAGCTGGGGCATAACCTAAGATCTTAAAAAAGCCTTAGGCAATACATTACTCTTGTTGTGCATTGGTTTGAGAGTTAATGGGTCTTATTAAAAACAGGGTTATGTTGGAGTGATTTTGTGATTTTATGGCCATGAAAAAGTTTATTTAGAGAGATCCTGGAGGGCAATAACACCTGCATCAGTTTGGTTTGCAGCATGTATCGCACGTACGGTCCACCAAGCAGCTTCTAGGGTTGTAGTGAAAGGAATACCGGTTTCTAGAGCCTGGCGTAAAGCTTCGCTGTGATTAGTATCTATCAAGAGCTGATAGTCCTTAGGGTTGGGCAGGTTAGCCTTGCTTCCATGAATAACCTTAAAGCCAATTCTTTGGCATTCGGAACTCAGGTCCTTTAGTGATCCTATGCGTGAAGGGTCTTCAATAATCGCAATAGTTCCTTCTTGGGGAAGGACGATGCCAGCACCAAGCTGTGCTTTCCAATAAGCCAAGTGAGGGTCGCTGTCAATGCCCATGCTTTCTCCAGTAGATCGCATCTCTGGCCCCAGAATCGGTGGGACAGCTGTGAATTTCTCGAAGGGTAGCACTGCCTCCTTCACGCTGTAATGCGTCGGTTTAGGCATTTCTGTAAGTCCAACATCTGCCAGGCTATGTCCGGCAGCGATGAGGGCAGCATATTTGGCTAGGGGGTGACCTATCGCTTTTGATAAGTATGGGACTGTTCTACTAGCTCGCGGGTTGGCCTCGATTATGTATACTTCCTGAGCACGAACAACGTACTGAATGTTGATTAGCCCACGAACACCAATTGCATTAGACAGTTGTATGCTGTAATCCACGATTCGGGCTTGGATTTCTTTTGTGAGGGTTACTGGTGGCGTTATACAGGCGCTATCGCCTGAATGGATTCCGGCGCCCTCAATGTGTTCCATAATGCCGGCGACTATAGTTTCTTTGCCGTCCGAAATTGCGTCGACGTCTACCTCACTAGCACCCTCAATGAAAGCATCTACTAAGATTGTAGGATTTTCGGGAAGTTCAGCGTAAACTTCTTTGAGATAACGGACCAGTTCAATCTCATCGCGAACGACCTTCATAGCGCGTCCACCAAGAACGTAGCTGGGTCGTACCATCACCGGATAGCCGATTTCTTCAGCTAAGGCTTGTACCTTATTTGGTTTGTCGGCCACACCACCACGAGGTTGGGGAATTTTCAATTCTAGACAAAGGTTGCGGAAACTGTCCCGGTCTTCAGCTTTATGAATCGCCACAGCAGTAGTTCCCCATATTGGCGCACCGGCATCTGTTAGGGAACGTGCAAGTTTAAGAGGGGTTTGTCCACCGAGTTGTAACAAAACGCCAGCTGGCTCCTCGCGATCGAGAACATTCAGAACGTCTTCGAGAGTTAATGGTTCAAAATAAAGACGATCTGCCGTATCATAATCCGTGGATACGGTTTCTGGGTTAGAGTTCACCATAATCGTTTCATAGCCAGCATTTCGCAAGGACCATACTGCATGTACTGTGGCGTAATCGAATTCCACTCCTTGGCCAATTCGGTTAGGGCCAGATCCTAGAATGACGACCTTCTCAGCTTCAGAATTTGATACTTCATCTTCTGATTCGTAAGTACTGTAGTGATATGGCGTGTAAGCTTCGAATTCTGCAGCGCAGGTGTCGACGGTCTTATAAACTGGTGTTAAATCCTTCTCTAGGCGTAGGCTTCGGAGCTCTATAGGCGATTTGTTCACAATGCCTGCCAGGGCATTGTCGCTAAAGCCAATTCGCTTAATCTCATGCCAAAGTTGCCGTGACCAGTTATCAGGAGCGGGCAAAGCGGCGATTTCCTGTTCCGCGTCTATGATTTCTCTTAACTGGGCCATGAACCACGGGTCAATCCCGGTTTTCTGACATAAGACTTGGGTACTTTTCCCTCTTCTCAAAAGTTCTATTACTGCAAAAAGGCGGTAAGGGCAGGGTCTCAATAACTTCTCTAGATCTTCAATAGACTGTTCTTGAACAGAGATCCGAGTGTCCAATTCTAAGGACCGAAGTCCTTTAAGAAGAGATTCCTTGAAAGTTCTGCCGATGGCCATTGCTTCGCCAACCGAATGCATCTGGGTTCCGAGGTCATCTGAGGTTGTTGGGAATTTTTCAAAGGCAAAACGGGGTAGCTTGGTCACTACATAATCGATAGAAGGCTCAAAAGCGGCTTTTGTTTCTTTAGTGATGTCGTTAGGGAGCTCATCCAGTTGGTAACCCACAGCCAACAAGGCAGCAATTTTAGCTATTGGATATCCGGTAGCCTTAGAGGCAAGAGCTGAAGAACGTGACACTCTGGGGTTCATCTCTATAACTACTACTTCGCCATCCTCTGGATTTACGGCAAATTGAATGTTTGACCCACCGGTATCTACTCCTATTTCTCGGATGATAGCGATCGAGTCGTCCCTTAGCCGCTGGTATTCCTTGTCTGAAAGAGTTTGAGCTGGTGCAACTGTTATGGAGTCACCTGTATGTACGCCCATCGGATCAATATTTTCAATTGAGCAAATAATGACAACAGTGTCGTTGTGATCTCGCATTACTTCGAGTTCGTACTCTTTCCAGCCAATAATGGATTTTTCCACCAACACTGTACTGGTAGGACTGTCGTGGAGACCTTGTTTCACGATCCGTCTAAAATCAGTTTCGTCGTAAGCGACTCCACCACCGCTACCACCCAGGGTGTAACTTGGTCGGACTATGACTGGATAACCCAGATCCGTAACAAATTCGAGTGCGTCATCCAGTGATGACACCATTTTGCCTTCAGGAGTGCGGAGTCCAATGTTGGTCATGGCTTCTTGGAAAGCTTGGCGATCCTCACCCTTATGTATCGCTTCGTAGCGCGCTCCGATAAGTTCTACTTGGTAGCGATCCAATAATCCTGAATCGTGAAGTTCCTTGGCGAGATTTAGGGCTGTTTGTCCCCCTAAAGTTGGTAAAAGTGCGTCTGGTTTCTCTATCGCTATTACACGTTCAATAGTACTGGGGGTTAGAGGTTCGACATAGGTCCTGTCTGCTACCTCCGGGTCAGTCATAATTGTCGCAGGGTTCGAATTTACCAACACTACACGGTAACCAACTCCGCGCAATGCTTTACAAGCTTGGGTACCGGAATAGTCAAACTCTGCAGCCTGACCTATCTTGATCGGTCCCGAGCCGAGGATAAGAATCGTGTTGATGTCGTTGCGTCTCGGCATAACCCCGTCCCGGTTCTCCAGCGTTGCACAATATCATGAGGGATAGCTTAGGTGCTATTGGTTTGTGGTCGCATCAGGCTATATAAAGGTTCGGAAGTTTGTTCAAACTACTTAAACCCACCTTTCAGCTTTGTCGGGAATGTGCCTCTTCCTGCATGTGCCCATAGAGAGACTGGGTCAAATAGATTTGGTGGCGCTAGGTATATGGGGTGATGCTTTTGAAAACAAAAGACGTTAGTCAGAATAGTTCGTTTTGCCTTTGAATTGTTAAGATTATTAAGACATTAGAGGTTCTAGGTAAAGGCAAGCAATAATTAGCTGCTTTGAAGAAATTCCTATGACGGGTAGTGTTAATTATAGGTGATATGGGTACCTACGATAATTACCTCACCTGCAATTTCGATCTTATCGCCTAACATAAGCTTCTTCTTGCGCCGTGTTTCTACGATTCCGTTTACTGTAACTTTTCCTGACTGGATCAAATGTTTTGCTATTCCGCCAGTTTCTACGCTTCCTGAGAGCTTTAGTACGTGATCAAGCCGAAAAAGTGCCGTGGTATTCATGAACCATATTCTAATTTGCTGTAGTTAAGGTAGGCAAATTTTGAGCGAGGTATTTTTGTCGCTTTTCAGCAGTAGTTTTTGTTACGGTACCGGAATATCAAAAAAGTTTGTAGGGCTTAGCCATTAGTTTCAGGAAATCGCTTATAACTGCGTGCCTGGTTAAAAGCTAGTTCAGTTTTGCGGAAAGAGCCGTCTCCTGTTTCGGAAACTTATCTGGATTGCCTACCATAGGCTGCGGTGAAAAAATAAAGGTATCAGTCGAGGTCAACAAGTGCTGGTGCAGCCAAGTACGAACCAAGGTATTTAACGAAAGCAGCTTTTCTCATTAGTCCGTTCATCGCGGCAGACAAATTTTCGTCCTCAAGGTGTCCCTCCACATCTATATAGAAGAGGTAGCTCCAAGGTCGATCACGGCGTGGTCGTGATTCTAGTTTAGTCATGTTAATACCGTGTTTGGGAAATTCTTCGAGGCATGCGACGAGACTACCTGGTTTGTGTCTAGTAGCCAGTACGAAACTGGTTTTATTGAGACCTTCGCTCTTAGGAGCTTCATCAGGACCAAGAATGAAGAAGCGGGTATAGTTGAAAGTCCGGTCTTCAATACGTTCAGCTAAGATTTCAAGGCCATATGTTTCCGCTGCTCCTTTGCTGGCAATAGCGGATCTCCCTTCGCCACCTTTTTTTGCAAGACTTTTGGCGGCGCCTGCGGTGTCAAAGTCAGTTATGGCTTCCAAGCCATGTTTACGAATGAATTCTTGGCACTGAGCAAGTGCTTGAGGATGACTGTAGACTTTTTGGAGACTATCAAGTGTAACTCCAGGTTTAGCCAATAAGTTGTGGTGGACTCGAACTATTTGTTCACCAACAACGTGAAGGACCGAATCGGTTAAGAGGTCGTAGGTCTGGTTAATTGAACCAGCAATGCTGTTTTCAACTGGTAAACAAGCGTAGCTACAATCACCCCTTGCGGTGGCCTCGAAGGCTTCCTCAAAGGTAGGGAAACCGACAGTTTCGCTATCGGCGCAGAATTGCTTGGCAGCTTGCTCACTGAAAGCCCCGGTGACTCCTTGATAGGAGATGCGTATTGTTCCTGACGGCATAATAATTAAAAGTTTACCATCGGAGCCAGTTTTAGGGATGACGCTGTTATTAACTTTTAGCATCTCGCTGTTGAGATGCTAAAAAGACAGCCCCCTGATGGGTAATTAACGATTTCCCGGAGGAACAGATGATGTTTTTGTGAGGGGGGAATGGATGCGGTACCGTCTACATAGGCAAAATCAGTTTAAAGCTAAAGCCGGTTTATTAAGTTACCGCTGATTTGGCCCTTCGTGAAAATAGTCGTGACAGAGATTCCTAAAAGGGGTGGGGTTAGCTAGGCAGTGTTTTGATTGGCGATAGCCGATTGCCTAATTTCGTTTGTAGGTACAAGGGTTCGTCAGAGAACGATCTACTTGGATTATCGTATCTCTATTATCCAGTTGTTTGGAAAAGCATTAAGGGTATTTCATAATCGGGACTCAAGTGCCTTATTAATTGCCTACAAATACCTTTTGTAGTGTTACTTTTCTGGACTGAGTTGGGCAGAAAATAAGCCACTTGTTAGCCCGTTTGATGTGTTTTGTCGACGCACCTGATTTGTTGCATTCGGTTACATTCCAACTATGTGAGGATGCCAGGTGAGGCCTATACCACTGTTTCACCACCGAACTTACCTATACATTAGTTCTTAATAACGTGTGCGTTCTGCTGAAAGTACTATGCAGGTGTTGGGAGGGGTAGTGCAGTGATCAAGATAGTTGGGCAGAAATATGTCGCGATAATGGGCATCAAATATATGCCCCTAGCGAAGGGGGTTTAAAACGATGTCAGGCCATTTCCGCAGGATGACACTTTTTCTCGTGGTTCTCCCTTTTCAGTTGGTTGTGGCTCAAATTGGTGAATCGCCTGAGAAGATTCTATCCGGGTTAGATAGTTACAACGTAGTCTCGATAGAAGATGGAGCTTACACGGGGCCAGGAGGCTTTTCTTTCGCTTTCGTGGTTAGAAGCGGGTTGCTGTATTCGGTATCTGGTCGGGGGTCGCTTGGGGATGAAAGTATTCCCTTCGCTTCTGACCTTCTTGCTGAGGCCACCGGGTACGGTAACAATGTCTCGGGTGTCCTTATTGATTTTTTCCGAAACAGGGTAGGAGAGTTACAGGGACAAGGGTTAGTCACCTTGGGTCTTGAGGCTTATCACCTTCATATCGAGGTGGGGACCAATCCTGAGGGGGAAGTAAGAATAGATTTCACGCTCAACATTCAGGAAGTAGACTGGAGCGGATTCTCACCTTCCAGTTACCCATTGGGCCCTGTAGGTGCCCGTTACGTGATACGGGAATTTAGTGATTTTCAATGCCCATATTGTGCGGATTTTGCGCGTTTGGCACTTCCCGCTATTAAGGAACAATTGCTTCAACGTGGCGATGTCCGTTTTGAGTTTCATCATTTCCCGCTGAAGAGTATTCATCTAAATGCAGCCCCAGCGGCAATTGCCTCGGAATGTGTAGGGGAAACCTACGGCAGTCCAGGTTTCTGGTCGTTTCATGATGCGTTATTCGATAGCCAAGCTGAATGGAGTGATTCGACCGTTCCGGGGATGATCTTTACGACACTTGCTGAGGAAGTAGGCCTTGGTGGCGAAGAGGTGACTAAATGTATAGTCGAAGGGAAGTTCGCGCCAACAGTTGAAGCAGCCTACCAGGCCGCGGGTGAACTTGGTATCAGAGGAACTCCCACAGTTTTTGTGGGTGGTTACAAGGTACAAAATTTCCGTGATCTGGAGGCATACCTAGGCCTGTTCGCCCTCGTCGACGCATTTGGGTTCGATGAGTAACTTAAAGTAGTGCTAATGATATTTCGACGGCAAGCGGGTACAACATGAGTCCGGAAACCCTTTTGCTTTTGTCTGTTTTTGTTCCCCTGGTTGTTGCAATCATTGCGCCTTTTATCGGTGGAATTTTGCAACAGAGAACAGGATGGTTGCTAGCTTTTGCTTTCTCCCCAGGAATTGGTCTATTCACCTTAACTCCTAATGCCAAGCGTTCTGACCCGGTAGAGGTAGTTTTGCCTTGGGTACCCGGGATAGATTTAGAGTTAGCTTTTCGGGCGGATGGCTTTTCCCTTGTTTTGGCACTTCTCATTTCGACAATTGGATTCTTGATACTGATCTATTCAGCCAGTTATTTGAGATCTGGTGAGCGGCATGGCCGGTTTTATGCCTATATGTTGCTTTTTGGCAGTTCTATGCTTGGGTTGGTATTAGCAGATAATTTAGTGGCGCTGCTAGTCTTTTGGGAGCTTACCTCTATCAGTAGCTTCCTGCTGATCGGTTTTTGGGGAGCAAGGCAACCCTCACAGGATGGAGCCATGAAGGCTTTGCTAGTGACAATAATTGGTGGCCTAGCCTTGCTTGCAGCGGTTGTTCTAATTTCAATAGCGGGTGATAACAGCCGCCTGTCCGATATCGATGTGGTGGCTTTCCGGTCAAGCAGTGTCTTTGTCCCTGTAGTTATTCTTGTCCTTCTTGCCGCCTTTTCTAAATCTGCCCAGGTGCCATTGCATCTATGGTTGCCTACAGCTATGGAGGCCCCTACTCCTGTTTCTGCCTTTTTGCACTCTGCAACGATGGTTAAAGCTGGAGTAATCTTGATAGCGAAACTTGGTTTTCTGTTCCACGGTACCGAGTTTTCCACTATCGTCCTGTTTGTCGGTCTATTTACTCTCTTTTGGGGCGGGTACCTAGCGATGCGCCAGGATGATTTGAAGGCTTTGCTAGCCTATTCCACTGTTTCGCAATTGGGGTTATTGATGGCACTGTACGGCTCTGGTCACACGTTCGCCGGGACAGTACACCTAGTTAACCATGCGGTATTTAAGGCTGCTCTATTTTTAGTGGTAGGGATAATTGACCACGTTACGGGAAGCAGGTCGATCTCAGGGCTTAGTGGTTTAGCTCGTAAGCTACCTATTACGACAGCATTGGCAATACCCAGTGTTCTCAGCATGGCAGCCCTTCCTCCGTTAGGTGGCTTCATATCAAAGGAGCTGTTCTTTGAGGGCATTCTCCTAGAAGGTTTGTTGCCGACAATTATTGCGGTGGCCGGTAGCATATTTACTTTCGCTTACAGCTTACGGTTTCTGTCGGTATTCTTTGGCTCTCTACAGTGCCCAAACCCAAATGTCAGCGAGGCAAAGTTTTCATTTTGGGTCCCAGTTCTTCCGCTAGTTGTTGCTACAGTCGCCTTTGGAATTATTCCTTGGCACGATACGTTTGCGGGTTGGTTTGCTGGGTTAGCCTCAGCTTCCTTTGGCTATTCGATAACACCATTGACCATTTGGCATGGACTAACTCATGCTCTTGCGCTCAGTGTTCTTACTTGGTTCGTGGGATTAGGTTTATTTATAGCTCGGGAATCGTTCCAGCGTTTACAAACAAATATAACTCCTAAATGGAATGCCAACACAATTTATTATGGTCTGGTAGAGAAGGTGGAACAACTAGCTAATCGGATCACCCTGAGTACTCAGGGGGCCACTTTTTCTACCCATCTTCGAATAATTTGGATCGGTGTAGCTCTGATAGGGGCTTTAAGTTTTTGGAGTTATCAGCCTAAAGTCTTTAGCATAATTTCGTTAGAGATTTGGATGGTTGCGATCCTGATCTTTGGAGGGGTGGTTGGTGTCTTGGTCGCTCGGACCCGTTTAAGCGCAATCATCTTTGTGGCTTTGGTGGGTTTTGGGGCAGCCTTAATATTTGTAGTCCTTCGCGCACCGGATCTAGCTCTGACACAGCTACTCATCGAGACGATAACTTTGATTCTCTTCCTTTCAGTTTTCCGGCGACTTCCACTCTTAACCCGCTATGACCGGTCGAAAATGTTAGCTGGTTTTGATGCCCTGATTGCCCTGGGTGTTGCAGCAACCGTGTTTACTGGGCTAACAGCGGTCCAGTCTCCTATTAGTCCCCGTATTGGTGATTTCTTTCTCCAGAACAGTAAGCTTTTAGCAGGCGGCAAGAACGTTGTCAATGTCATCCTTGTTGATTTCCGTGGATACGATACTTTGGGGGAAATTACGGTTCTGGGAATTGTTGCTGTTACAGTCATCGCGTTACTTCGCTTAAGAACAAGTAGAAAAACTACTAAAGTCGCAACAGGGGAGGGGGAACGTGAAACTTCCTGATATCTTTTTCCACACAGTTGCTACTCCGATAGTATTTGTGTTGATCGCCCTAGGCTTTCACTTTTTCCTGCGTGGCCATAATGCGCCTGGTGGTGGTTTTATTGCTGGCCTGATTATTGCGGGTGCTGCCTTGTTTGCACGGATGGTACAGACTAAGCATTTACTAGCGATTCGTACCGAGATAATGGTTCCAATAGGCCTCTTATTAGCTGCGTTAACTGGGATTGCTCCGATGTTTTTTGAACTACCTTTTCTGAAGAGTAATTTTGGTTTCCAAAGCTGGCCCCTGGTTGGCGAGTTCGAGTGGTCCTCAGTGATGCTTTTCGATTTAGGGATCTTTATGGTAGTGGTTGGCACAACCGTCACCATTATTGACCTTCTTGGTGACGACCGAAAACTTACCCATATAGGAACAGATGCTGAACGGGATGAGGCCTAGTGGAAGTACTGCTCCCATTACTAGCTGCTGTACTAATCGGTTCTGGTGTGTATCTGGTTCTAGCACGTGCGCTTATCCGTCTCATCTTGGGGCTTAGCCTGATTTCATATGGCGTTAATTTGGGGATCATCATTGCTGGGGCAGGATTTAAACAAAAGTCTCCACCTTTTTTAGATGGTTTGGGGCCATATAACGACCCCTTACCGCAGGCGTTGATTCTTACGGCTATTGTTATCGGATTTGGGACTACGGCACTGCTGTTGGTTTTGGCTGTCCGGGCCTATCAGGTTACAGGTACAGATCACGTCCAGGAACTTACCGAAAGGCCGGACCCAGCTGAGTCACCGGAAGTTTATGCCGATCCAGAACACCCGTCTGTTTCGCCCGAGATCGGGCCGCTACGAGGAGAGGCTTGATGAATCTACTAATCTGGCCTGTCCTTCTACCGCTATTGTCAGCCTCAATATTGCTCCTAGTGCGAAGTCGGGTGGTCCGTACGACAACATCCGTTATTGGTGCTGTCGTTACCCTGATAGTGATTTTAGCTATTGCTTCGAGGACGAGAACAGGAGAGGTTCTCACCTTAACTCTTGCCGACTGGTCTGCCCCTTACGGGATTATTCTTGTGGCTGACAGCCTTACTGGTTTGGTCCTCACCCTGTCAGGAATAGTGGGTTTGTTGACTGTACTATTTCTGGCTGTAAGCCTTCGCGACTCACCGCGACGGGGAACAGGATCTCTTCTGAACCGAGCGCGGGAGATCTTTGGGGCACAGGCACTTCTTCAGTTTGTGTTCGTTGGCGTGAACATGTCGTTTCTGACAGGCGATTTGTTTAACTTGTTTGTATCGTTTGAAGTAATGTTAGTAGCTTCGTATGGCCTACTTTTGTTGGGGGGAGAGTTACCGCAACTCCGGGAGGGCCTCAAATACGTGGTGGTTAACCTTATTGCCTCGGCGCTATTTGTGGTGGCAGCGGGAATGGCTTACGGACTTTTTGGTACATTAAATATGGCAGACATCGCTATCCGTATTGAAGCCCACGGTACAGACCCTAGGATTGGGCTTATTGCCCTACTCCTTGGCCTAGTTTTTGCTACAAAAGCAGCAATTTTCCCTTTAGGATTTTGGTTACCTAACGCTTATCCGGTTCCTACCGCGACTGTTAGTGCTTTTTTTGCAGCTCTTCTCACTAAGGTAGGCGCCTACTCGTTAATCAGAACCTTTTGGTTAATGTTTCCACACGAACGAGATGTCCAACTTATGGTTCTTCTGTTTGCAGGCCTAACGGTTGTAATTGGAGCTTTTGGGGCCATTGTCAGGAGAAGATGGAGGCATGTTTTGGCATTTGCTAACGTAGCTAGTATCGGCTATGTAGTAATGGGTGCTTTTATCGGATCGGTAGTTGGGTTGAGTGCCGCTATATACTACCTAACACACTCTGTTATTGTGGTTTTCGGACTTTTTCTTGTTGCGGCTTTGGCCGAAAGAATAGCAGGAGAGAGTTACCAATCCGAAGGACATCTTGAGGTTTATCCGTGGCTGGGAGTCGGCTTCTTCGTTGCAGCTATTTCTCTTGTTGGAGCACCTCCGACTAGTGGTTTCATTGGTAAATTCGGCATTGTTCGCGCTCTTTTTGAAGCTGGTGGTTCGTTGAGAATATTTGTTGCAATAGCCGCTTTACTAGCTGGGTTCTTACTTTTGTACGCATTTATGCAGATTTGGCGTAAATTTTTCTGGGGTAGTGCAGATGCTGTTCATCGGGTTAAGTTATCCAAAATTGCCACCGGAATCACAGGCATTACCGTGATTTTGATCGTCGCTTTGGCTGTGTTTAGTGGGCCGATTTTTAGTGCTTCTGAGAAGGTTGCTGAACAACTATCAAATAATCATGCCTACCTCGAAGCTGTTTTCCCTAGCGCGCCAATGGAAGGGCCCTAAAGCTCATGATAGCGTCCTTAACTATTTTGGCCCTAGCGGTTATTTGGAGCGTACTTTCTGGTCAATTGTCCCTGTTTAATTTATTGGTAGGAGCTCTACTTGGAGTGGTACTACTAAGTGTTGTCTTAAGGAGTAAGGAGCGGCCGGTTGCAGCTCGTATCGTCGGGATTGTCTACTTTATTATTAGATTTGTGGTTGCTTTGGTACGCGGAGGTTTAACTGTTGCGGGCCTCGCGATTCAGTTCAGCCCAAGCTTTCATCCGCACGTAGTATCAGTTCCTCTAAGAGTTCGTAGTGATGCGGCGATTTCACTCCTGTCAGCTGCCATTACCTTGCTACCTGGAACGGTAGCGATGGGAACTTCTGCGGATTCTAGAATTCTTTATGCTCATGCGATTGGTCGAGCTGATCCTGAAGATTCTCGTAACGATATTCGGATTATAGAGGACCTGATACTGAGGTTTATGGCGTGAGGGTTGGCCTATTGTGATATTGGATTTGGCTTTGGGTTGTCTGGTGCTTGCAGGAGTTTTAGCTGTCTATCGTGTGTTGCGAGGACCTAGTTGGGGTGACCGGATAACTGCTCTTGATTTTCTTGGGGTCGACCTTGCGGTCCTTATCGTGGTTCTAGCAATGCGGACCGGTATTCAGCACTTTCTGGATATCGCACTACTGGTTTCGATTCTCGGGTTCCTAGGTACTGTTGCGCTGACCCGCTATTTGCTTGCCGGGAGGATTATGAAATGAGACGCCATATTTTTTTACTTATCACAATCGTAATCAACCCTATTATCGTCGTTGCTGAGAAGGAAAGTTCCTTTCAGTCTGGCCCTTTACAGGCCAACATGGCAGCTCAATTGCTGATTCTTTTCGGTTGTATTTTTATCTTGGCAGCTGCCCTAGGCCTTATCCGATTTCCAGATTTCTACACTCGACTACACGCTACTACAAAGCTTGTTGCTCTTGGGGGCCTCGGTATTTTTGTGGGAGCCGCCGTGTTGTTTGCGCCGTTAGGGCTGATGCCTAGGGTGCTAGTAATTGCAGCCTTTTTCTTCCTTACGGCGCCTCTATCTGGGTATATGATTGCGCGATCTGGTTACCTTCGAGGCCTGAAGCCTTATAGAGAGTTGGGAAGTGTAGACGATTGGGGTTTGATGGGTGAAATTCCGGATTGGAAAACAGAAGAAGATGACCAATAAGGACTGCATCTCGAAATATTTCTTGTTAGTAGATTTTAGGTTTTGAACCAAAAAGCCCTACATTAAGTTAAACTATGTAAAGTGCACGAATATCCTAGTTTGGTTTGGCATCTTAAAAACACCCAATTGTTCGAGGATCTTACTCCAGAAGAGCTCGAGCAGCTTTCCAGGATTACACCGTATAAGCGCTTTGCGGCAGGAGAGATTATTTATCACATGGAGGATCCTGCCGATGCGTTGTATTTTGTGCGTGACGGCATGGTCAAGATATCTATGTGCTTTCCTAATGGGAAAGAGATGATCCTGGGGCTGCTTGGCCAATACGATATTTTCGGTGAATTGCTACTTTTGCCAAGTGAGCGGCGACCGAACCAGGCAGAGGCTGTTATAGACACGACCCTGATTGTGATGCCAGAACAGGATTTTCAGAGGCTCCTTTCTCAACAACCGGAAATCGCGATGAAATTTATTAAGGTCATGTCTACCCGGCTTTGGCAGGCTCAACAATGGCAAGCCGAGGTAGGTGCTTTCGATGCACCGGGTCGACTCGCAAATCTGCTGTTGCGTCTCGCTGGTGATTTTGGGGTAGAGTCTGAGCGCGGCACCGTGATTGATCTACACCTTACCCAGCAAGACTTAGCGAAGATGATTGGGGCGACTCGAGAAACGGTTAGTCATTGCCTAGCTAGGTTGCTTGAGTTCGGTGCCGTTAGGCGTCGTCGAGCACCCATAACGGTGAATATTGATAAATTACGCCAATTTTTAGATGAGGCAAGTGAATAGGTTAACCACGTATTTTTGACTGCTTTGCCTTGAGAGCGTAAAAAAGAACACGGTTCAAGTACACTCGATGTTTCTCGGCTAGCTTAAATTATCTCGCTCAGGTTTGTGGAACTAAAATAGGGTAGGCAAAATCTAGACCACGTTAGTAGAGGCCTCCGAATTAACCTAACTTTAGAGGCAATCATGCCAGGAATAGATCGTTCACTTGCTTTGTGCTAACGGGTGCACCCATCACAGTAATCCTATCGCCTAGGTAGATACGTGTAGAGCCCTGGGCAAATATCAGGGTGCCTTGACGGCGTATTGACAGGACAAGTACATCGAGTGGAAGGCGGAGGTTGCGAAGAGCAATCCCATTTAGGGCTGGGTCGAGTAGCTCTAGTTCTACAATGTCCTGATTGTCCGACAAGCCAAGTAGTAATGAAGTTGCCGAAGGGTTTCGGACATATTCTTCGAGTAATTGCACCCCCGCAGTGGTTGGGTCGACAACCGATACGTTAATTTGTTCGAATCGCTTGTAATTTTTTTGATCCACAAGTCTCACAACAACGGTGTCAGTACCATATTCTTCGTAGACAATTTCGCAAACCTTTAAACTTTCTTCGTCTGAGGGAAACAAACATACAACTGCATCCGCACCTTCAAGATTTATAGTACTGAGAGATATTTTATCTAGAGCTTTAATGCTTTGAAATCTTGTATCCGTTGCTAATTCTGTTCCTTGGTCGTTTTCCAACCCGGTGATTTTAGCCTTCCAACCGTGAGCTTCTAGGTTATTGGCTAAGGCGATCCCTTGGCGGTCTAGCCCAAAAATTACAACATCCTTGCTCCCATCGAATGCATTCGGGTTAGCCCGAACCCGACTTTCTCCTACGATGCCTAGAGATACCTTGAAGAAGATGGGACCAACAAGCTCGTTTAATATGACAAGCGAAATGATTAAAGTTGCTAGATCTGGTCCGAAGGTCGGGAAGGAATTCGCGGTTTCTCGTGCTAAGCCAAGCGCTATTCCCGCTTGAGTGACAAACCCCATCCACCGCACTCGATTATGTAATGCTGGTTCTCTGGATATGACACCTCCTACAAAGGTTCCCAGCATTATTCCCCCTAAACGGAATCCAAAAAGAGCTAAGGCGATCAACCACGTTTCCCGAAGAATATTGAGGTTTAGCGATGTTCCAACTAGGGTAAAAAACGCTATGTAGATTGGTAGGCTCACCTGACTTGTTAGGGATTTAAGGTCTTTTCGGTAACGACCAAAATTAGTGACGCTGAATCCGGCGATTAAACAAACCAATAAGGGTTCGATATGTAAGGTCAGAGGGAAGTAATCTTGTGTCAGGCTGTACGTGGCTCTAGTCAGCAGGAAGATGCCGTACCCTGAAGCTAACGTAAGTGCTGATTTGATGAGTAAGTGGGTCTGCAGTGAGAGGTATTGCCTAATTAATTCTGCCAATAAGACGCCGAGCAGTAGCGCTAGGCTAAGCTCTAGGGCGACTGTACCGAATACAGTTAATTCAATCTTTTTGTCGTCGAATAGTGCGAGGGCGATCGATTTGTTCGTGGCAAACATTATGATTACGACCACGTCCATGATCACGGTTACCCCCAAAACTAATTGGGTAAAAGGTCCCTTAGCGCGCAGCTCGTTGATAATAGCTATGGCTGATGAGGGCGATCGTGCCACCAAGATGGTTCCAGTAATGATGGATACGGCTATTTGGTTGGTGGCTGAAAGGTCACGCAGAAAGGGAATGAAATTCATCAAGAATAATGTCCCTAGGCTTCCTAAAACAAATGTACAAACGACGAGTCCTACAGTTACCCATGCGATTGACCGGATGCGTGTTTGAAGTTCTTTCAGGTATAGTTCGCTTCCAGCAACTAGAGCAATAAAAGCTAGGGCAATTTCATCTATGAATCGCAAGCTTTCTTTCCCGCCTTCGGGGAGTAGGCCCAGGACATATGGGCCGGCGAGTAATCCAGTAAAGATAAAGCCAGTGATGAGCGGTAACCTAAAACGCTTAAAGAATTTCCCAATCTGATCTGCAGAGAGGGCAATGATAAGGAATGCAGCTAAGATTGATAGCAGTTCTATTGGATTCTCCCAACTATAGCTGGCTTTTTTCTAACTGGATCCTTTGGACTTTCTAATGAGTAACAGCATTAGTAAGGTATTAAAGTGATTAAAAACCTTTATCCGTAAGGCTAACTCTATTAGTCTCAATAGTTTCGTGAAGATTTCCTTACAACGAGTCTTAATTCTTACATAACGCATTACAATTATACATTGTGGTTAGTTAGCCTCGCATCTCGATGCGTATTGCTCATGCCGGATTGTGTGTAAATGATTACTCCTCTGGCGCCTCCACTATGTCTCCAAGATCTTTAAGAATGTTTTTGTAAAGGCTCAGACCTGTCTCCTGAACTCTTTGTATCCCTGCTATTCCGACCAGATTTGGTTCAGTACGTTCATGAGCAATTTGCAGGCACGAGGCTAGCACAGCTTCGAAAACCGGCCAAGGGCCTTCGAAGTCATCGTGTTCTGTTGATTGTATTTGCTTTTTGTTGAGCTCTTCTAGAGCGTGCTCTGCTGCTCGTTTTTCAGCTTCGCGTTTGGTTTTCGCTTCTCCGTAACCTAGTAAGTCGTCATTAGCCGTAGCCTTAGCTACAAAAATTCTATCGTGATCAGGTCCTCGGCTTTCTGTTGTGAATTTGGCCTTGCTTTTTCCGCGCTCTTTAAGGACTTTGTTTAGCTCAGTTTTTGGGTGAGGCATAGGAGCTCTCCATCGAATTGCTACGTTGTTATTTTTTTAAAGAAAATCAATTTAGATTTTCAGGGATCAGGGTAGCATAGATCTTCTTGGTCACCGTTTTTTAGCCAATAGGCCTTTAGGATTTTCCTGGTAAGAGGAAGAGGCCACCTCATTTAATGTCCGCGTTTGCGTGCTTCTAGTGCAAGCTTATCGGCCCGTTCGTTTGCTTTATGTCCGGTATGACCACGCACCCAAGACCAGGTTATTTGATGGAATTCGGAAAGTTCTATCAGTTTGCGCCAAAGATCTTGATTCTTCACCGGTTGGCGTTTACTAGTGCGCCAACCATTCTGTTGCCAGCTATCCAACCAGCCATCGGTGAAAGCCCTCTTAAGGTATTCGCTGTCGGTAACCAAAGTGACTATGCAATGCTCGCGAAGATTTGATAATGCCTGAACGGCTGCTGTTAACTCCATGCGGTTGTTGGTGGTGTTCGCTTCATAACCACTTGCCGTCTTCTGCTGCCCCCGATAGTTGATGATGTACCCCCAACCACCATTTCCAGTGGTGGTATCGCAAGAACCGTCGGTGTAGACGTGCACATCTTTGGGCATACGAGGCATGCTACCCCATAACGACTTACCCAAGTGTTGGTATTTTTGCTACCAGCCATCTTAATAAAGCTCTTTGCGGCGGTACGCTAATTTTAGCTATGACTTGACTTAAACAAACATTATACGTATGATGAACAAACCCTCTACAAAAGGGTGCTCCGCCTAAAGGATTGGAACTAAAAGTGATCAAAGGTAAGTACACAGCTCACCAAGTTGAGGAACGCACTGAGATTCCTGCGTCAACGCTGCGGCAATGGGAGAGGAGATACGGAGTTCCTCTGCCAGAGCGCAGTGAATCAGGTTATCGACTCTATAGTGACGATGACCTCAAATTGATTGGCGAGATGAAAAATCACATTGCAGGTGGTGTACCAGCCTCCCGGGCAGCCACACTTGTCAGGCAACCGATCCATAATGATCGGGAGCCACAGCACCTTTTAAATGTGCGGTCTAGGTTAGTGGGTGCCCTTGTGGATCTTGACGAGCAAAGAGCTGAGAGTATTCTTAGCGAAGCTTACAGCATGTATCCTGTTGAGGTTATAGTTTCTGAGGTATTTCATGGCGTTATGGTCGATATTGGGACCTCCTGGCATGACGGATCGATACCTATAACCACAGAGCATTTTGCAAGTAATTTTGTTCGGGGTAGGCTTCGCTTACTAATGAACATTTCGGGTCCCACAGTTACTGGGCTAAGCGTAATCATAGCTTGTGCGCCTCAAGACATGCATGAGCTCGGCGCTTTAACTATGGCGGTCCTTCTAAGACGAGTCGGTTACCAAATATATTTTACTGGCTCTGATACCCCGATTCCCGATCTTGTAGCTATGGCAGAAGCAGTTAATCCTATAGCAGTGATGATTTCTGCTAGCAGCAGAGAAAGTGTGTCAGTACTCAAGCAGGGAAAAGACTTGCTTAGTAATTTGGCTCCGCTCTTAATCTTTGGAGGGAACGCATTTAACGAAGATCCCTCAGAAGCCGAGAGTCTCGGGGGACATTTCTTAGCAAAGAGCGCCAATGAAGCGGTTGAGTCATTCAATCACCTGATTAATCAAAGGAGGTCTTCACAATGATCAATTTTTGGAAACATCTTTTATTGAGGACTGAGTTAATGTTTTATGCCGTAGAAATTAGACGTGTTGATTTGCAGCTAAATCAGGGAGGATTATTAAAATGACTGCTTCTTCAATTCCAATCCATAATGGGGATATAGATTTGGCGACACCCTGTCAGATGCTTAGTTTTGGTCGTCGGCAAACTCTGTATCATAATGGTGATCTTGCTCAATCCGTGTTTAGGGTGCGTGACGGTCTAGTACGCATAACTCGCATGACCCCAGAAGGTCGTACCCTCACTGTGCGCCATGTTTTACCCGGCGATTTTTTCGGCGAAGAAGCCCTTCGCCATGACACTAGGGAGGAAATTGCAGAAGCCCTCACTTCTACTAAAATCGAAGCTATCGATCCTGAGAAAATTGCCCACGAGGACCTTATGACGATTACCCAATCATTATCTCTTCAAATGCATCGTCTTATGGATTACGAGTATCACTTGCAGACTGGTGATCTTCGACAGAGAGTTTCTCGATACCTGCTTAGGCTTGCTTCGACCCCACTAACGCGGGAAGATGAACTTGGCCGAAAAGTGGTTTTAGCTACTCACGAATTGATCGCTGAGGGTACAGCTAGTACGCGCGAGAGCGTTTCGAAGATAATTACTGAGTTGCGCGCTGAAGGTTTGATAGAGTCGGGTTACCGTAGTGTAGTTTTGATTAGTATTAAAGAGCTTACGATAATTGCTGACGATACGTGAATTAGTTTTTAGCACCAGATATTAGATACTTTTATTGAGAAAAGCATCTAATATCTCGGTCTGGTTGCTATGGGTTCTTCGTGATTTCAAGTTACTAACTTTTCGAGGATAACTACTGCTGCGGCATGATCTCGACTGTGAGTCAAGCTCACATGCACAGCTAGGTTTTTTGCTCTAAGTTCCTTTTCTATTTTTGCTGTGAAGGCAAGTCGCGGCTTTGTCTCGTCTCGTATTACCCAGACGTCCTGCCAACCGTGGTTTTCGGCCCAGCATTTTTGGAAAGCCTCCTTTGCAGCGATTCGTGCGGCAATCGAAGGAAGGGGGTCAACTTTGCTACGGCAAAATATTATTTCCTCGGATGTGAAGTGTCTATACAAAAATCTCTTAGGGTGCTTCTGCCATATCTTCTTTATGCGAGATAGTTCTACCAAGTCTAGCCCAACGGCAACTATCATGTGATACTTCCAATCATCGAAACTTGACCATTCTCTCCGATATAAGCCCGATCAGCGATATCAATAAAAAATCCGTGTTCAACAACCCCAGGCTGCAACTCTATCTTTTTGGCTAGCAATTTTGGTTCCAATAGGTCAGAGAAACGACAATCTACAACCCAGTTGCCGTTATCTGTAATTACGGGTGTGTTTTTTACGGTGCGGAGCGTCGGTACCGTGCCGATTTGCTCCAAAAGTGAAAGTGTTCGTTGCCATCCGAACTGGAGTATTTCAACTGGAACTGGAACTTTACTTCCAAGGCGAGGCACCCGCTTACTAGAGTCGCCTACAAGGATAAATGTTTGGGCGCTAGTCGCTACCAACTTCTCTCGTGTTAAGGCTCCGCCAAGACCTTTAATAGCATTAAGGTCCATTGTGACTTCGTCCATGCCATCGACAGCGAGATCTACCCCTGATGGGCCTAAGTCAACTAAAGCAATGCCTTCCTTCTGAGCTAAGTTTTTGGTTTCTACAGATGTAGGGACAGCTCGAATATCTTGGAGGTTACCTTCCTGGATCATTCGACCTAGTTCTTCGATAACATAACGAGCTGTAGAGCCAGTGCCCAATCCCAAGACCATTCCCGACTTCACGTGTTTTACGGCTCTTCTAGCTGCTCGGATTTTGTCACGCTCACTGTTTGTAATCACGTTTTAAGGGCGTCTAGTTGTTTCTTCACTCGCGCAACGTGGCCACGAGCTTTGACGTTATACATGGCCTTGGCAATATGGCCGTCAGGAGAAATGATGAATGTTGAGCGGATTAAGCCTTTATAAGTTCGTCCATAATTCTTTTTCTCTCCCCAAGCACCGTATGCGCTTGCTAGCGAGTGATCCTCGTCTGAGATGAGGTTGAATGGAAGCGAATGTTCTTCCTGGAACTTTTCATGAGAACTGACTGGATCAGGTGACACTCCCAATACCAAACCATCTACCCCTGTAAACTGATCTCGGAAATCGCATGACTCAACAGTGCAGCCGGAGGTGAAGTCCTTGGGGTAAAAATACAAAATCACCCAATTTCCAAGAAGGGTGGCAAGGTCGACTGTGCCGTTAGTTGCGGGTTTACGGAATGTTGGGGCTATGTCCCCCGGTTTGAGTTTGTCTGCCATGACGTAGTGTATACTCCTTTGCAATTTAAGGACAGGCCCGTGATGTGGATTAGACAGGCTAGGGTTAAGATCAGTCGTAGGTTTTTATGCTCTTGTCAGTTAAGCAGAGAAGTATAGAATGTTTCTGTGAAGAAACTTGTCCTAGCCAGTGGTTCGCCAAGAAGGTGTTCCCTTTTAGAAAGCCTTGGACTGGACTTTGAAATTGCCCCAGCTGATATTGATGAGACCCCGCTAAATGATGAAACACCAGAGGCCTTGGTATTACGCCTAAGCTGCGCTAAAGCCCAATCCGTTGCTCAGCAGCATTTTGGAGCTTTGGTAATAGCTGCCGACACGGTTGTAATTGTTGGCGGACGTGTTTTGGGCAAACCTCTTGATAAACATGAGAATCACTTATTTCTACAACAACTTGAAGGTTGCACCCATACCGTTTTAACGGGACATGCCCTTTCTAAGGGAGCTCAGTTAGAAGTTGAAACCGTGTCAACTACAGTAACTTTCCGACAACTCAATTCTTGCGAAGTTGAACGTTACGTTGACACGGGTGAGGGACTTGATAAGGCCGGCGGTTACGGTATTCAGGGAAGAGGCTCAGCATTCGTTGAACGGATAGAAGGGTGCTATTACAACGTTATGGGATTGAGTTTGGTTTCGGTGACTTTGTTAGCTAGACGCTTGGGTGTGGATCTTGTCTAACTTGTTGCGTGCCTGGTATATCTTGCTTGGGTTAGGTCTGATTACTTTTGTCCTGACAGCGGTAATTGAAAGGCTTCCATTTAGCGTTACTAGCGCGGTAGCTTTGCCATATAATTATGTTTATCGGGCAGGCATAAACCTGCGTCAGGCTTCTGAGGGTTTGATTGATCGGCGTTCGTATCGAGCGGAAATAAGTAATCTTAAGGCTGCTGTTGACGGGTTAGTCGAGGACAATCGGCAGTTAGTCCTCGAGGTTGAGAATCTTCAGCAACTCCTTGCGGTAAGAACTGAAATTTCATCCGGAGCTAAATTTACGGTACCCGTCGTTGGGGGCAGTATTGATGCCATTATCGAACGTTTAACGGTTGGTCGTGGTTCTAGGTTTGGGGTTGTACGAAATATGCCGGTGGTTGTACCAGGGGGTCTGGTAGGTATCGTAACAGACGTTTCAGCTGGCAAATCTCTTGTACGGACTATTACAGATCCTGAGTCTAGAGTTGGTGTAACTGTTCGGGGAAAAGGCGGTCAGGGTGTAGCTCATGGAGAGCCTGGAGGTCGGGTTAGAGTAACGGATTATCGATTGAAGGATACGCTCAATGTTGGTGATTTAGTAGAAACTTCGAGTGAGGGTGGTTTGTTCCCCCGTGGTTTGCTGGTCGGAATGATAGTAGAAATACCACCGCCAGACCCAAACGACCTACATCGTACCTTTATGGTGAGGCCTGCTGTTGACCTTTCCACCCTATTACAGGTCACATTGATCCAACCACTATGACAAAATAACAAGCGGCTTGTTTCATTTCTGGTCGTTGTAAATGCCTCGGTGGTAAAACAGTTAGAAAACTAGGATTTAATATGAAGATGCAGGTTCCTTGAATTAGCTTTAATTGTAGAGCGTGTGTGGTTTCTAGCTAAAGGTTTTATTAACGAGCAGTAGGGTTTAGGCAAATGGCACCTAGTCAGGTTTTCCATTCAGGCCTTTTCGGGGAAGGTTACTCGCAACAATGCCTTCACATATTTGATTCGGTGGTTGTTTTCATTAAGTTGGATGCACTATTCTTCGGTATGCAATGTGGGTTGTCAAAAAGACCCATGGATGAGGAATTCTTTTGGGTTGGTTGGGTATCTACTAAATTGATGTGACGGAGGGAAATTTAATGGCTAATGTCATTAAGGTGAAGGTGAATCAGGTTGGTAAAACTACGTCGCAAGGGGTCATTAGAAGTCATAAGGTACTTATTGATCGACCACTTGGTAAGGGAGGTGAAGACTGTGGTCCGATGGGGGGCGAGTTGCTTTTGATAGCCCTAGGAGGTTGTTTCAATAGCAATTTACTTGCTGCAATTCGCTCTAGAAATGCCTCAATTTCCAACGTCAGTATATGCTTACAAGGAATATTAGAAGGGAAGCCATCACGTTTTGCAGCGATTCATATGAATATTGCGGCGGATTTTGATGACCGTACCTTGGTAGAAAAATTACTTACCATCTCAGAGCGTTCCTGTATTGTGGCTAACACCTTAAAAGATATTGTTGATCTTACTATCTCGGTAGAGAAGAACCCCACGTTGCTCTGATGGACATATAGCAATCGGTAAGTTTGTACTCAATGTATTCTCAAATACGTCATTCATTTGCAGACTCTTGCCTGCTCTTAACTTAGTGATGAAGATGAACGGTAGCAAATTTTGGTTGTGGTAGGAAAGTAGAATCAGTTTTCGGACTTTAGGACTAAATTGACCAGCCGACCCGGTACGATTATCTCCCGCAAGACAGAAGTGGTTTCCAGTCTCCTGGCGATGTTGGGTTCCTCTTTTGCGGCAGAGAGTACTTCTGCCTCAGTAGAGTTAACTGGGATACAAATTTGCGCCCTGACCTTGCCGTTTACCTGAACAGCCATATTGATAGTTTCGGATGTTAGGGCCTCTTCGTCATACTTCGGCCAGGCTTGTTTGTGGATTGAGTCTTTGTGATCCGTTAATTCCCATAACTCCTCGCTAATGTGCGGAGCAAACGGTGCTAACATCAGGAGTAAGGCCTCAGTTGCTTCATTCCAAACCGTAGATTGAACTAGACCTGCTCCCTTAGCTTTACTCATTGCGTTTACGAGGGTCATTAGTTCTGCTATGGCTGTGTTGAAACTGAAATTGTTTAGGTCTTCTGTTACCTCTTTAATTGCATGGTGTACTGATCGTCTAAGTTCCTGTTTATCTTCTTGGCGGCAATCAGTGGTTACTGTTGATGGTTCTAGTATTGTTGACCATGTCCGATTTAAGAATCGAACCACTCCTTCTATGCCTTGTGAATTCCAGGGTCCTCCTTGTTCCCAGGGACCGATAAACATCAAGTAAGTTCGTACGGTGTCACTTCCGTAAGTAGCTACTAAATCGTCTGGGTCAACGACATTTCCCCGGGATTTAGACATTTTTTCGTTGTCTTCACCGAGGATGATTCCCTGGTTTCTGAGCCGCAAGAAAGGTTCGTCTTGTTCAATCAGGCCAAGGTCTCGAATGACCTTGGTAAAAAAACGAGAGTACATTAAGTGCAAAACAGCATGTTCTATTCCACCTGTATAAGTATTAACAGGTGTCCATTTACGAACTAATTCAGCATCGACTGGCCCGTCTTCTTTGGCTGGGGAGAGGTATCTGAACCAGTACCATGAGGAATCCATGAAGGTATCCATTGTGTCTGTTTCACGTGTTGCATGGCCTCCACATGCAGGGCAAGTAGAATTTATGAATTGCTCGTTGTGTTTGAGGGGTGATTCGCCAGTTGGGATGAATTCAACATTTTCAGGTAGGACCACGGGAAGGTTATCAAGTTTTTCGGGTACGATCCCACATTTGTCACAATAAAGAATAGGGATTGGTGTGCCCCAGTACCGTTGTCTGGAAATTAGCCAATCTCTAAGTCGGTAGGTGATTTTGGCTGATCCTAAACCGGTTTTTTCTAGGTAATCAATTGTTGTTGCAATAGAGGGACTATTTTTGCCCTTCTCACCATTATGGTACGCACCGTTAATTGGCTCAGAATTGATGATTATGCCCGGACCGATATAGGCCTCTGTGAGATCTTTAGCCAATACCTCATCGACGCTATCGGGTTGAACAACCGGAATTATTTCGAGGTCAAATTGCCGTGCAAATTCAAAGTCACGCTGATCCCCATAAGGGACAGCCATAATAGCACCGGTACCATAAGTCATCATTACGTAGTCAGCGATCCAAATAGGTATCTTTTTGCTGTTGACTGGATTCGTAGCAAATGCCCCTATAAATTCTCCTGTTTTTTCGCGACCCTCTGCTTGCCGGTCAATCTCACTTGAATGCGAGGTTTTCGTTACATATTTGTCCACCCGCGACTGACGGTCAGGAGTAGTTAGCTTTTGTACAAGATCGTGTTCAGGGGCGAGGACTAAGAATGTTGCTCCCCAGAGGGTATCTGGTCGAGTAGTAAATATTGGGATGTCGTCGCCGAACTCACTTTTGAATATAACCGTAGCGCCTTCGCTACGTCCGATCCAATTTGTTTGCATGATTTTCACGCGATCTGGCCAATCGAGATCGCTAAAGTCCAAGAGTTCCTCAGCGTAGTCTGTGATTTTAAAATGCCACTGTGGCATTAGGCGACGCTCTACTAGTGCACCAGATCGATCTCCTCTACCATCAATGACTTGTTCGTTTGCCAAGACAGTCTGGTCCACCGGATCCCAATTTACGAAGGATTCTTTACGGTAAGCTAGGCCGCGTTCAAACATTTTTACAAAAAACCATTGATTCCACTTGTAATAACTTGGTTCACAGGTTGCGAGCGTCTTGCTCCAGTCGAACATCGCACCCATCGCTTTGAACTGACGTGTCATGTAATTGATTCGTTCATGTGTGAGGCTAGCTGGATGGACGTCGTTTCGGCCTTCCGCCGCTGCTTTTATGGCTGCATTTTCAGCTGGGAGGCCGAATGCGTCGTAGCCCATGGGGAAGAAAACATTGTAACCACACATGCGTAGGTACCGGGCTGCGGCATCCGCTGGAGCTTCTGCCCACCAATGACCTACGTGGAGGTTGCCCGAGGGATAAGGGTACATAGTCAGAAAATAATATGTGGGCCTCGAGTTGTCTTGGAGGTCAACTTTGTGAGCATTAGTTTCTTCCCATATTTGTTGCCACTTAGATTCTATTTCGCTCGGTACGTATCTCACCTGCTGTTGAGGTCCTGAATTTGTCTTGTAGTTAGTCATTTTGTCTCCAGTGGGCTTACCAATTGATGTCCCCATCTAACTTGAACGCGCTTTCGGGACAAAAAAAGGCCGACCGGTTTTGGTCGGGTACCACAGGGGGTCTGGTGCTCGTGGCTAGCTATTAGTTTGTCCAATCGTGATTAGTAATTTGAGCACTACCGGGGCAATCATCCGTATAAGACTATTTGGTCTATAGAGGCGCTGTCAATCTTTGTTGATTACCGAGCGTTATAACCTAGAGTAAAGATGACTGGTGAAAATATAGACGATTAACCGTTTCTAATGGCGAAGAAAATCAACGAAGGTAGGTCAGTAGATCATCATTGAAGACTAATAGAGCTCATTACCAGGGGTTACACTAGTGCGACTTCGATATCTATATGGGGAGTATCCATGGATTATGACATCATCGTGATTGGCTCTGGCCCAGGGGGTTACCATGCTGCTATCCGAGCAGCTCAGCTAGGGCAGAGAGTAGCTTGCGTCGAGAAGGAATCGCTGGGCGGGGTTTGCCTTAACACCGGATGTATTCCTACGAAGGCTTTATTACATATTGCTCATGAAATACTTGGAGCTCGGCATGCAAAAGCTCTTGGGGTGGACTTTGGTGAACCACGGGTGGATCTGACAAGGGTGGCAACTTGGAAGGATGAAGTTGTTAAGCGCATGACTCAAGGCGTGGGGATGTTGTTGAAGGGTAACCGTGTTGACCATATCGAAGGGGAAGCCATCTTCGCTGGGCCAAATTTGTTAAAGGTTGGTGACCGTGATATTACAGCAGAAAAGTTCATAATTGCTACTGGTTCCCGGCCTATCTCGGTACCAGGTTTTGAAGTGGATGGAGATCAGATCGTGGACTCTTCTGGGGCCCTCCTGATCTCTACGATTCCCGATAGATTCTTAGCTATAGGGGGTAGTGCTATTGGGTTAGAGTTCTCAGATATTTACGCTGCTTTAGGTAGCGAGGTTACGGTAGTTGAGTTGCTAGAAACTATTAACCCCCTGGGGGATAAAGAGGTCTCACGGGAATTGCACAAAAGCTTTAAGGGTCGGGGTATCCAAATTCGTACCTCCACCAAAGCCCTTGGTTGCAACAAGACTGATGGAGGCCTCGCTGTTGAACTTCAACAAGAAGGCTCAGACATCGAGACCATTATTGTAGATAAGATCCTTGTGGCCGTAGGTCGGCAGCCAAATGGTGATTTGCTAAATCTAGCATCGATAGGAGTTCAAGTTGATGAGAAGGGTTACGTGCCTGTAAATAGTCACCTGCAAACTTCGGAGCCATACGTATATGCGATAGGTGATGTTGCAAGACCGCCGCTGTTGGCACACAAGGCTATGAAGGAGGGCCTTGTCGCTGCTGAACATGCTTCTGGACTGCCGGCAGCATATGACACCATCGTGCCGAATGTTATTTACACACAGCCAGAAATAGCTAGTGTCGGGATGACTGAGGAGGAGGCTACGGTTGCTGGTTATAGTGTTAAAACGGGCCGCTTCCCTCTTGCTGCATCAGGAAGGGCTTCAACTACTGGCAATAATGAGGGCCTAATAAAACTTGTGGGAGACCAGGAAACTGATGCTTTACTCGGGTTTCACATGGTTGGTGCCAATGCTGGTGAGCTTGTCAGTGAGGCAGTTCTTGCTATAGAGATGGGAGCTACGCTTGAAGACATTGCTCTTAGTCAGCATGCTCACCCTACACTTGCAGAGGGAATAATGGAGGCAGCTGAACAGGCACACGGCCGGGCGATTCATACCACTAACCGCCGTAATTGAGTTTACACTTCCAAAAACAACAGCAAAGAAATTGATTTAAGTTGTGTATTCGGCGTTGATACGGATGTATTCTGCACTAAGGTCGCACCCCCAGGCTTTCGCTGAGTGGTTGCCAACTTTTAGATCAATTTCGATAAGTACCGTCTCGGTATTCATGGTAGAGGAAAGTTTCTCAAGATCGAAATTTTGGGGTGCGTTTTCATAAACAACGGTGCCTTGTAATTTCACTAGAATCTTTTCCTGATTAAATGATGCACCTGAAGCTCCAACAGCAGCTAGGATTCTTCCCCAATTAGGATCGTTTCCATGGACAGCTGTTTTGACAAGAGGGCTGAGAGCTACAGCTCTAGCTGCAAGTCGAGCTTCGGTAGCCGACCGAGCTCCTCGTACCTGAACGATCATTAGTTTAGTAGCCCCTTCGCCGTCTTGGGCAATCTTTTCAGCGAGGCCCATACAAACAGAGTTAAGGGCATCCGCTAACTCTAGGGCGTCCTCAGGGACCCGATTACTAGACATTACCAATGCCATGTCGTTTGTCGAAGTATCCCCATCAACAGTGAGTTGGTTAAAACTTTCATCTACGATGCGTGGCCATAGGTCGCGAAGAGTTTCCTGTGGAATTACTGCGTCGGTCAACACGAAAGCTAGCATTGTTGCCATATCCGGGTGAATCATTCCTGAACCCTTTGCAATTCCTACAACCCGGGCGCCATTTTTAAGTACAACGGCTACTTCTTTGGTTGTAGTGTCTGTTGTTAAAATTGATTCTGCAAAACCCGGGCTTTCGGACTTTAGATTCTTTACTAAGCTAGGTAGAGCTTGGTAAACCTTGTCTATTGGTAGCTGAACTCCAATTATTCCTGTGCTAGCTGTCAATACCGATTGTGAATCAGTGAGGTTTAAAGCATTAGCGGTAAAAATACCAAAATCCTCATCACTCTTAATTCCTTGATTACCAGTAGCGGCGTTTGCATTCCCAGAATTGACTACTACGGCACGGATCGGGGTCCCTGCCCTATAAATGCTTTGGTTACGGGAGACACAGGCCGCCTTTACCTGATTCCTTGTACTTGTTAGTGCCCAAGCAGTTGGGTCTAGACAGTAGATGAGCCCGAGGTCTTGCAGGCCGGATGGTTTTATTCCAGCTTTTGTGCCTGCCGCTTCGAAGCCTTTGGGGAGTTTCATGGCCAATCTCCAGTAAGGGATAAGCCAAGGGTTTCATCGAATCCAAAAGCAACATTAAACCCTTGGATCGCTTGGCCAGCAGCTCCTTTACCAAGATTATCGAGTGCAGTAAAAACTAGAACGGCTTGAGATCTCGGGTCTTTCCGAACTGAAATTAAGACTCGGTCGCTGCCGGTAACCGCCTTTGTCGTGGGCAGTTCTGCCTGGATATGAATCAAAGGATCACCTGAATAATAGTTTCGATACATAGAGAGAAGGGTTTCGTCGTCAGCGATATCATGGTCAGGAAAAGTCGTGCATGTTGCGAGAATACCTCTGGTCATAGGTACTAGATGTGGAGTAAAAGTTACGGTAGGGGAGATAGTATCGTCTTGTTCCGCCACCATCTTTTTCTGATTTATAGCGTACTTTAAGGACATTTCGATTTCAGCTAAGTGTCTGTGCTGTCCGGCTACCTTATACGCGTGCGAGGTCTCATTTAGTTGTGAGAAATGAAGATTGTCTGATACTCCGCGTCCGGCACCAGAAGCACCGGTAATTACATTAGCGTTAATGTCTTTGCCCAGGAGACCTTCTGCTGCTAGTGGTGCCAAGGCAATAATTACGGCTGTGGCGTTACAACCTGGAGCCGAGATTATGTCGGCTCCAGGTAAGTCTTCCCGATATAGTTCGACAAGTCCATATTTAGCTTCAGGGCATAATTCTGGGTGTGGGTGTTCGATGCCATACCATTCGGTGTAGATTTCCGGTTTTAGGCGGAAGTCAGCTGAGAGGTCTACAACACGTTTCCCAGCATTCCGAGCGCGGGCCACTAGTGGTGCTGTATAACGGTGTGGGGTCGCACAAAACACTACGTCGCTTTTCTCGATCACCGCGTTATTTTCGATGAAAGCTTGATCCTTTAACCCAGCTAAATGTGGCCACGATTCAGAGACGGCTCGCCCGGACCACTTACGGGATCCGAACTCAACGGATCCGACTTCTGGGTGGCGCAACAAACGTCTTATGAGGCCCACGCCACCATAACCAGTGGCTCCGAGGATACCAACTTTGAGGGTCATGCCAAAACACCTGATCCTAGTACTTGGGTGAGAATGGCTTTATGGGCATGCAGTCGGTTTTCTGCTTGGTCGAACACACGACTTCGTGGATGATGGACCGCTTCAGCGACACATTCTTCGCCGTAGTGGGCAGGTAGATCATGCATAAAAATTCCCTGGGGGCTAAGGTCTTTGAACCACTCGGGAGTGATTGTGTAACCTGCGAAGTCCTTTCGTCTTTTAGCTGCATCTTCCTCCTGACCCATAGATATCCATACGTCCGTGTACAATACGTCAGCTCCTAGGACAGCGTCGCGTGGGTCCCGAACAGTAGTAATGTTTGCTCCGGCTGCCAGCGCTTTTGCTAGGACTTTTGAATCAGGGTCGTATCCTTCTGGACACGCGATGATTAATTTTGTTTTTGAGTGCATGGCTGCAAGTAAATGTGAATTACAGACGTTGTTTCCATCACCAACGTAGGCAACAACTACTCCTTCGAGCTGTTCAAACTCCTCAAGCAAGGTTAGGTAATCGGCGAGAAGTTGGCAGGGGTGAACCAGGTCTGAAAGACCATTTATTACAGGAACGCGAGCATGATTGGCTAACTCTTCTAGGGTTTCGTGACCGTAAGTTCTTGCCATTATGGCATCCACCCATCGTTCTAGGTTTTTGGCTACATCTTGGGTCGTTTCACGCACACCAACACCTATAAAGTTTTGGCTTAGTAGAATTGAATGTCCGCCAAGTTGCATCATCGCTATGTCGAAAGTTGAACGGGTTCTCAAGGATTGCTTTTCAAATAGCATCGCGAGAGTCATGTCGGTAAGGGGTTTGGGTCTTTCCCCCTTTTTCCAGCCAGTCTTCAGTTCCAGTCCGATTCTGAGGAGTTCATTAAACTGCTTTGTGTTTAAGTCTCCGAGAGTGAGAAAGTCTTTCCCTTCGAGGCTAGATACTCGGGTCATGCAATCCTCCTGTAGCTCCTTCGCTGGTGTGAAAAGCAGACCTAAACTGTACCACGGTAATCCCCAGACCGAACTACTTAGATTTTTGTCGGTAGGGAAAGCTATGGGATGTAACAGACCTGGTTTGATTCAAGAACTGTTCATTTGCTCAAGATCGAAATTGTTTAGCGAATTTCTGCGTGTATTGTTTTTATTGGTAAGGGAGGCAACCCTTGTGTTTCATTCTAGGTGAGTATATTGCGTAGCTTCGGTGAGGGGCACCAGGAAATATGTCCCTAATTGGTACCGAAATAAGAAATGAGATTGTTGGTTGAAACTGTAGTGTAGTTTTGTCCAGACATCCCCGCCTTGGGGGTGGTAAGCTATTTCCCGTATGAAGAGATTGGCGTTTATTGTTTTAGTCGTGGTTTGTGCATTAGTCGTAACTCTGGTTACCCCTAATGCTCAGAAGCAAACAGCTCCAATCGTCTTTGTTGATTCTCAGGCAGCCATTAATGCTCACCCTGCCGGTCAGGCTGCTAATGACTTACAGATCCAAGCAAGGGAAGAAATTAATTTTATCCGGGCGGATATTGAAGAGCTAAATGACCGTGTGATCCAATGGGAAGTTTTACCTGCAGCAGATCGCGAAAGACTCCAGGTGCTACTTGCAACTTTAGATTCTGTACAGCTCAGGTATCAAGAGGATATTTCGGTGACTGCCCAGCCAGCTATTCAAGAGGTTAACGATGTGATACGTGTGCTTGCTACCGAGAACGGTTATTCCATAGTCTTGGATACCTTGGTGGCTGGTAACGGATTGGTAGTGTTTGCACAGGATGGGCTTGACATAACCCCGTTGGTGTTAGAGCGTATTCGAAGGTAAGCTCTGCCAAGGAAAACAAGAGGTACTTTTTCAGTAATTAGGGTATTTACTTTGATTATTCGAAGGCTATTCTTCGTCCTCAGAAGTAGTATAAGCAGCGTTTAGTTGATCGAGAAAAGTAAGATCTTCGGCAGTAAGCCTTGCTTTAGTAAGAAGGTCTGGGCGCACTTGCGCGGTTCGGATGAGAGCTTGTTCTCTGCGCCAACGATTTATTTTGGCGTGATTCCCTGAGAGCAGAATTTCAGGGACGTTCTCTCCGTTAAAGTTAGCGGGTCGTGTATATTCGGGGTAGTCGAGCAGGCCAGTAGAAAACGATTCTTGCTCATGGCTTTGTTCGTTACCAAGAACGCCGGGTAATAGTCGAGCTATAGATTCGATTAATGCCATTGCTGCAACCTCCCCACCCATGAGAATGAAATCTCCCATTGAAATAGACCGATCTACGAGAGGTTCAACTCTTGCATCAAATCCTTCGTAACGTCCTGAGATTAGACATAGATGTTTAGTTTTTGAGAGTACCTCTACTAGGTTTTGCTGCAACGGTGTGCCAGTTGGGCTAAGCAGGATTACTTCGTCGGGTGGGTTGGGATCAGCGCGGACCTCTTTGATTGCGGCAGCTGCGATGTCAGCACGGATCAGCATACCAGCCCCACCCCCGTATGGTGAATCGTCAACGCGGTTATGTTGATCGGTTGAGAATTGGCGCAGATTACGGATTCTACAGTCTATAAGGTCATTAGCGATTGCGCGGCTAAGTAGTGTTTCTTTGGTCCAGGGTTCGAGTAGCTGAGGAAAAAGTGTGTAAACCGTAAATATCATAATGGTCCCAATAGACCTTTAGGGGGATTATTGACTTCGATATGGTTCTCTTCTAAATGGATGTAGGGAGCTGAAAATGGCAGAAGTATATTGCCATGTTTGGTGGCTACTTCTATAAGGAGATTCAAACCCACCGAGTTAACTCTTGTTACTTTCCCTAAAAGCTTCCCCTCGAACATTACTTGTAGGTTTAGTAATGTTCCTATATAAGCATCACCATCGAGGGCGGGTGGCAGGTTCTTCGTATGAGTGCTGACATTCCGGTTGACTAGACTTTGTGCCGTTTCGATATCACGAACCGAGTTTAGTTTCAGAATTAGGTGACGTCCGATGTGGCGAACGGATGTGATGCTAGAAGGGCCAAACCCTGTTACTTCAACTGTTTTGATTAGCCCGATGGCGTTTTTCTCAGAGCGGCCATGTGGGTGAAAACGCATAGCACCCTCCAGCTGAAAGGTTCGTCCGAGTTTACCAAGGGAAAGTAAGGGAAAAGAATCAACAGGTCTCAGGTGAGCTTCTCCTAAAGAATTGTGTTCTGAACTCGAGTTAGAATCTCGAAATGAAATACTTGTTTGGGTTTCTAGTGCTCGATTATGTGAATGATCCCAGACAGTTGAATGAGAAAGGTTTTTTTGAATTAGTCAATCAATTGCACCTCAACCCGCTGACGTCCGTCAGAGGATGCCCGGGCTAAGGTCCTGATGCTGTTAATGATTCTTCCCCCACGTCCAATAATACGTCCCGCGTCGTTTGGGGCGCATGTAATATGTATCTGTAATGAATCCTCTTCTTGCTCTGCTTTTATATTTAGCTGGTCCGGTTCATCGACAAGATTACTAATGATATAGGTGACCAGTTCCAGGGACATTTAGGTCCTCTTTCCGCTAGTTAGAAGGGGTTCGTTGTTGGTAGCCCGCTCGGCGCTTAACCAGCACTTTAGGGACTTCGACGCCGACCTGTTCAATTAGTCGCAAGGCAGTGTCCGTGGGCTGAGCGCCTTGTGATAGCCAATAGGTTGCCCGTTCGGCGTTGATCTCGAGGGGTGAATCAGTCGTCTTGCGGGGATCATAGTGACCAAGAGACTCAATATACTTGCTGCCTCTTTTTTTCCGTCCGTCGACGACCACCATTCTATAGTGCGGGTTCTGCTTGGAGCCCATTCGCATTAGGCGAATTTTAACCATAGCTTTGTTTGCCTCCGTGTCTAATCTAACTCAATTATCTAGCGCCACAGCGCTGATCGCGAAACGACTTATCCTAGCATTTCTTGCTTACTTATGGGTAGCGGCGAAGACTCTAGCGATAATAAAGACGTTAGGCGATGTTCCCGAAGCCCGGAACCTTGCCATTAGGTCCTAGCCGCTTGATCAATTTTCTGGTTTGTTCGTAGTTTCTAATAAAGCGATTTACTTCTTGTACAGTCGTACCCGAGCCACTTGCAATTCTCTTGCGGCGATTGGCATTCAGGAGTTTTGGAGTTCTTCTTTCCTCACTCGTCATGCTCGAGATAATTGCCTCAACCCGAAGAATATGCCGTTCATCAAAAGCCGCTCCTTCTGGAATTAGTTTAGTGGCCCCCGGGATCATCTTTAACAAGTCACCGAATGACCCTAGCTGTTTCATCCGTTTCATTTGGTCAAGCATGTCTTGCAATGTAAAATCATTTAGTTTGTTAGGACGGTTTTCGGTGCCTTGTTCTAATTCTTTTGCTTTCTCGATTAGTGTAAGTACATCCCCCATGCCAAGGATACGCCCTGCCATCCGGTCTGGATGGAAAGGTTCTAGGCCATCAATTTTTTCGCTTGTAGTAGAGAAGAATATAGGCTTTCCGGTTATTTGTTTGGCAGAAAGAGAGGCACCCCCGCGTGCATCTCCGTCTAGCTTCGACATTATTAGACCTGTGACACCTATTACATTTTCGAACTCATTTGCTATTGATAGAGATTGTTGACCCGTCATTGCGTCAAGCACCAACATACTTTCACTCGGATTAAGAGCTTTGCAAAGGGCATATAGGGAATCCATCATATTACCGTCAATCTGTGTTCTTCCTGCCGTATCTACAATGACAAGATCTCTATAGTTTTGGGCTAGGGACTCATCTATGCGGATTCTGGTTTGATCAGGTGTTTCGTGATTATTTACTTCTAGAATAGATACGCCAACCTGTTCTGCCAAAATTCTTAGTTGCTCGCGAGCTGCAGGGCGTTGAGTATCGGCAGCCACCAGTAGTGGCCTACGACCTTGGGCTTTGTATCGATATGCTAGCTTGGCGGCCGTGCTTGTCTTTCCGGCTCCTTGTAGTCCCATAAGTATCCAGAGATTGCCGTGGTCCTTGAGGTTGGGTGTTATAACTTTACCGCCTAAAGTAGCTATAAGTTCTTCTTGCACTATTGCCATAATCTGCTCATCAGGCTTCAAGGACATTAAAACCTTAGACCCTGTAGCTTCTTTTTCAATATTGCTAACAAATCTCCTAGCTACCTCTAGGTTTACGTCCGCCTCCAAAAGTACGATCCGAATTTCACGAAGAGTCTTGAAGACATCAGCTTCCGAAAGCTTTCCCCGTCCTCGGAGTTTATTAAAGACCTGCTGGAATTTGTCACTAAGATTCTGAAACACGACCGCTGTGCAGGGTATCGGAAAGTCGCCAGTTTGGTCAAGATAACCCCATAACAACTTAGGCTTCCATTAAGTTAAAGCTATCTTTGAAAATGGTGTTAACAAACAATGCAGGCGTGACAACCTTTAAGAGGCCTCGATAAACTCAAACAGCGGTGAAATTTGTTGGGGCTTGCAGGAGAATTTATGAGAGGTGTAGGATGATTTGTCTCTCGGTGCGGGATTTAATCGGCGCTTTGGTCAGATTTAGACAGTGTTATCGGTTGATGATTTCCAAGCCGCTGAGGCTAGTTTCTCCGATTTAGGGGCAACAATAAATTTGAAATATTACATAATCATGCGACTGGATTGGTAGGATATCTCTTGCGAAGTCCAGCTATTTGCTTGGGTTAGGTTATTGTACGCGTCTCAGTATTTTAGAAACAGGAGGATTGAAGATTGTGGTCCGAGTGGCGTAGTAGAAGTACTTTTTTAATTCCGATAATCAAAGACTTAAGGAGAGGCAACTGAAATATTTTCAGAGAAAAGTTGACAAGCAACGTAGGGAACATAATGAAACTAACCTTACTGGCGTTCCGCTAACACGGTTACCGCTGTTGAACAAGGACACGGCTTTTCCACCCGAAGAACGACAGATTTTTGGGTTGGAGGGGCTCTTACCAGGACATGTTTCTACTCTCGACGAGCAGGTTAACCGCAGCTACGTTAATTTTAAGAGCTTTAAGACAATGCTGGACCAACACGTGTACCTTCGAGTTCTTCAGGATCGCAATGAGGTTCTTTTTTACGCACTTCTGGACCGTCACCTTGAAGAATTGATGCCGGTCATATACACCCCAACGGTTGCTGAAGCGGTACGCAAGTTTAGTGTAATTCATCGCTATCCACGAGGTTTGGTAATTAATACCGAAAATATTGATCGTATTGATGACATTCTTAGAAATAGCCACATTCCCGATCCTCGTCTAATTGTTGCAACTGACGCTGAGGGCATTCTAGGTATAGGAGATCAGGGTATTGGGGGGTTAGCTATTTGTATAGGTAAACTCTCAATTTATTCAGCAGCGGGAGTTGATCCTGCGACAACTTTACCCGTCGTTCTTGATGTTGGAACCGACCGAACGGATCTTCTCGATGACCCTCTGTACCTTGGGACTCGTCAACGTCGGCTAGTAGGGCCGGCGTATAACGATTTTGTAGCGAAGTTTGTAGATGCCGTCTCTAAATATGCCCCTGGGATACTTTTGCAATGGGAAGATTTCAGTAAACAAAAAGCTTTTGACGTTCTAGATCGATATCATGACGCGTTACCTTCCTTCAATGATGATATTCAGGGCACAGGAGCTGTCGTTCTTGGGGGGCTTCTTGCTGCTTGTCGGCGCAGCGGTAGGCAGCTTACCGAAGAGGTATTTTTGATTCACGGCGCTGGTGCCGGTGGAATTGGGGTGGCACATCAAATTGCTCTCGGGTTAGAGCGGGAAGGAATCTCCCGCCGAGAAGCTCTTGAAAGAATACTGTTGGTTGATTCAAAAGGCCTTGTTTTGAATGATCGGAGCAACCTTGAAGCCTACAAATTACCATTTTCCCAAAGTCCTTCTCGCTGTAGTGGTTGGTCGATAAAGGGAGAAGTTCCTTCGCTTATGGAGTCGATTAAAGGAGCTAAGGTCACGGCTCTTATAGGCCTATCTGGTCAAGCTGGTGCCTTCTCGGAAGAGGCCATTCGCACTGTCGCTTCCTTCAGTCCTTACCCAATAATCTTCCCGCTTTCCAATCCCACGTCTAACAGTGAGGCCATTCCTGAAGAAGTGTTTAGGTGGACGGACGGCTCGGTGCAGATAGCTACTGGAAGTCCTTTCCCGGATGTAATTTATGAAGGCGTTAGCCATCCAATAGGACAGGGCAACAATGCTTTTGTTTTTCCTGGAATAGGCATGGGTACCTTGATGAGTGGTGCGAAGAAAGTGACTGATGGCATGCTTACCGCTGCAGCCGTAGCACTCTCGGAGTATACGGATCGTGACCGAATTTCAAGGGGCGGTTTATATCCACGGATTGATCTCCTGCGCTCTGTGAGTCGCGCCGTTTCGGTCGCAGTTGTCCGGAGCGCAATCATGGAAGGTGTGGCTAAAGTTAACCTAGACCAAGAGCAAGATGAAGCCCTAGAGGCTTTTGTTGACGGACAAATATGGCGTCCCATCTATCTGCCGCTCAAGAAGAGTGGTTAGATAACTTATCCTGGTTAGGCTGCCTCCTAATTTCGCTAACATGGGTGTTCTTAAGGTCACAAGTACCCTCACCAAGGACATATCTAGAGAGACTGGGATCTTTGCTCAGCGAGGCTCGGTTGCGCTGAAATTCGGGTTTAGTATTGGGTTTTCGATTTATACTGATAAGTGAAAAATTTGTAGGGTGTGGCACAACTATACGTGCGTACGGTAAATTGCGAGACGTTGCCAAGAACTTATACTAGATTGGCAACGAAAAAACAGTAGGGTGGTTCTATCAATGTAGTTGGTGCGCCCGACAGGATTCGAACCTGTGACCTTTCGCTCCGGAGGCGAACGCTCTATCCAGCTGAGCTACGGGCGCAGAGGGCTTTCAGGGTACGGAACGTAGCACCACCACCGGGAGGAAGTCAAGTTCATGAGGTTTACACGACGAACGAACACTATCATCATGTGGTTGCTCGCGGCTGGTCTGTTATTGGGAATGATTATCATGTTTACGCCAGCTCTCGGCAGCATTGGAGACCTCCTGAGTGGTGGAGCTAGGGGATCAAGTAAAGCTGGTTTATTAGTAAACGGGATTCCAATAACTGAACTGGAAGTGCAACGGGCTCGGTCAGGCAGTTTCTTTAACTCGGTTACTGAGGGTACTGTTGCAGCTGATCTCGAGAAGTACGCCATAGAGATACTTATTCGTGAAGAGATCCTAAATCAAGCTTCTTCCGGAGTGAGAGTCGGTTCTGGTGAGGTGCGCCGTGCAGTCAACCAATTCCGTCAGTCCCAAGGTGTAGAAGGCAGGCGTAATGACCAAGCGTATGTTCGACTGATTAATAGAGCTGGTCTTACTGATCAAACATTTAGATTTTCGCTGCAGGAGCAAATACGGCGACAAAAGTACCAGGATCGCCTAGTAAAAGACGTCGGTGTTTCTGATGAAGAAATCGCTTCCTATTATGAGATCAATAGTGGGGCTTATTCCACGGAAGAAAGGATCAGAGCACGAATGTTGGTCCTTGACGATGAGGCTTTGGCCCTAAATCTTATGAAAAGAATCGAGGGTGGCGAATCATTCCAAGAGCTTGCTTCAGAGTATTCACTGGAACTCGGAAGCGAAAAGGGTGCCCTTGGTGCTCCTAAAGGAAAAACAGAGCCCCGGCCTATAGGCAGAGCAGCTTTGGTCAGGCCTGTAGCGAATGCAGCCTTTGGCCTCAAAGCCTCTGGCCTAACCGGAGTGATTAAGCATTCCAACCGGTTTCATATTGTTTCTGTTGAGGAATACTTGCCTTCTCAATCAAGGTCTTTGGTTGAAGTGCGAACAGAATTGCAAGAAGACCTGCTTGAATTGAAGCGTGCAGGTGTTGCGGAGAACACTCTGAGACAATTACGATCTAATGCAACTATTAGCTTCCCAGAGGAAAGTTCATTTAGCTTTGCCAATCCAGTTATCGCTTCAGTCGGAAGCATCGAGATTAAGGAAGCTGAACTCATTTATGCTACATACGGTAATCAACAAATACAACAAGCCTTATCCCCTGAATTTGCCCCTCTCATTGAACAGCTCTTCAAACCCAACGTGCTGGAACAGCTGATTGAGCAGGAGCTAATATTACAGGGCGCTGGCTTGTTGGGACCAAGTTTTGTTGGGACTAGAGCATCGGTGTCAAGGGATGCATTAAATTTTGTGAGTCGTGACGCAACTGTTTCCGCAAAGGAAATCGATGCGTATTACGAAGAAAACTTAGATCAATTCACTACACCTGCCAGTGCAGACGTTACACAGATCACCTTCAAGACAAGTAGTGATGCTCAAAGTTTTCGCCTCTCTCTCCTCGACGGAGGTAATCTCGATGCCTCCGCAGAAGAATGGAGTGGTGTAGCAGAAAACCTAGGTACTGTTTTCCAAGGGGATCTTCGTGCCGAGCTTGACCACATATTGTTTTCGACTAACGCGTTTGAAGGCATTCCGAATAGCAAGTTGGGGATCTCGGACATAATTGCTCTGGACGCAGAAGAATCTCGTGAATTCGGTGCAGTAGCATCAAATGCAGAGGAGGATGTCTCCTCTAATGATCAAGCCGATGCTCAAATCAGCACGGAACTAGAAAGGGAAGCTGATACCCCAGTTATTGAGAACGAATTGCTACAAGGAAAAACTATTATTGAGCCATCCGCGTTCCCTGCTGGTTTCGAATCGTTGGATTTATCTGTCCTAGTTGCTGAAAGGACGCCTGAGGCGCGCCAGTCTCTTTCGGAGGTAAGGAATCAGGTAGAGACGGCTGTTCTTAGTTCCCAAACTCAAAGCCTTCGTAAAGCCTGGTTGGATGAGTTGCGGATAGCTTTCTCGGTTGAAAACCATCTACTTGCAAAGAACGAGGATAGCTTACCGAGGGCACGGCTAGAAGGGGAGGTACCGATTACTTCCAATGTGCCAGAGAGTGCAACTCTAGCTGATGCTCAGGCAATGGCCGTTGATCTAGTCAAAGAATTACGCTCCTTAGTCACTCGTGATGACCTGACATTGGAAGAATCTGCCCGATTGGAGCAGGTTCACGTTGATCTCGGGAAAGTACAAGACGAGGTTGCAATTTTTACCGGCGCCCTATCGACATACGTAGTTGAAGAAGGAGAAACTTTATCTGGTATTGCGTTAGAAATGTATGGTGACAGCTCGTTGTGGGAAGAACTTCTTGCTGCTAATAATTATCTGCTTCAAGATCAGGATGTGCTGTTTCCTGGTTTTGTACTAGTTGTCCCAAATCTTCAGAATAAGAGTCAAGACTGAAAGTTGGATATAGGTCATTATGAAGATTAGATGACTGAAGAGCATGATGACTTCCGGTCAATTAAGCTGCAGGCGCATTTCAGGGGGGGTTTTTAGTTTTATATGGCAACAGCTCTTATAAGTGTTAGTGACAAGCGGGGACTTATTCCGTTCGCGGCGGGTCTTATAGAACTAGGTTTCGACCTGATCTCTACTGGGGGCACGTTAGACGTCCTCCATCAGGCCAGTATCCCAGCTGTAGCTGCTTCTAAGGTGACGGGACACTCTGAGATTCTCGGGGGGCGGGTGAAAACTTTACATCCCCGCATTTATGGTGGCATTCTTTCTCGTCGCAATAGAGACCATAGCGCTGAGCTTGAAGCCCACGGTATTGGAGAGATCGACTTAGTTGTGGTAAATCTCTACCCCTTTCGTGAAGCAGTAAAAGATCCAAGTATTAATCTTACGGACGCTCTGGAAAATATCGATATTGGCGGGCCTGCTATGGTCCGGGCAGCAGCCAAGAATTTTCCGGTAGTAACTGTAGTGATTGATCCTGAAGACTACGATACTGTGTTAGAAAGGCTTAAGCTTGGCGAAATCCCAGACCGCCGAATTTTAGCCCGGAAGGCCTTTGCGCATACGGCTGCTTACGACGCGGCTATCGTTCGTTATCTAGACGCGGATGAGGAGCAACCTGATACCATTCACCTCACCCTGAATAAAGTAGAAACACTACGTTACGGAGAGAATCCGCATCAGGCAGGGTCACTATATTTTGAGGAAGGGGCTTCTGGCTTTTGGGGGGCGGTAACTCGCCACAAAGGCTTGGCACCTTCATATTTGAACCTTTTCGATGCAGATGCTGCGTATAGGCTTGTACATGAGTTGGAGGGTGACGCTTGTGTGATTGTTAAGCACGCTAACCCATGTGGGGTAGCACTAGGGCAAAGTGGTTTAGAAGCGTACCAACGAGCTTTTGATTGTGACCCTAAATCTGCTTTTGGTGGGGTGGTAGCCCTTAACTGTACTTTAGATCTTGACGTGGCGGAAGCGATTATGGATAATCCCAAAGCTGACGTCGTAATCGCTCCTCACTATGCGGAGAAGGCCCTAGAGGTTCTGCGCTCTAGACGCAAGGCGATGAGAGTCCTTGAAGCTCCGACTCCTTTTGCTCCATATAGAACACTGCGAGGTGTTGATGGGGGTTTTCTAGTCCAGGATGCAAATTTGGTGCCACGGGATCGTTCTGACTGGCGGGTTGTAACCAAACAGAAACCCACAGAGGACCAATGGGTTGATCTTGAGTTGGCCTATTTGGTGTGTGCTTTCACTACGTCTAATGCAATAGTACTCGCTTCAGAAGGACGAGCAGTTGGTGTTGGAGCAGGACAGCAAAGTCGGGTAGATGCCTGCGAGTTGGCCGCTCATAAGGCAGCTGACCGTGCGGTCGGTGGTGCCTGTGCTAGCGACGCATTTTTTCCTTTTAGAGACGGCCTTGATGCAGCCGCAGCCGCAGGTGTAAAAACTGTAATCCAGCCTGGTGGCTCAGTTAGGGATGATGAAGTTATCGCTGCTGCAGAAGAGCAAGGTTTGGCCATGGTGCTTACTGGCATGAGACACTTCCGGCATTGAGGGTTTGCAGTAAATGCCGGAAACCAAAGTTTGAGGAGTTGGCTATAAAAATTTAATCGTTACCATTCTTAACATTCGACAGGAAGATTCCAGAACGTCTCTTGGTTCATCAAAACATTTAGGCCAGTTCCTAAATGAGCAATTTAGTCGATCGATTTGTTGACAGAAAGGTTTATAGCGTTATTTATTTGTGAATCGAAGGAGCCCGACTACGGAATGAAATTAAGGTTCTCTCTACGAATGCTAATCGATTCTGACATCTCGCCCATATGTCTTAAATTAAGCTTTATGATTCTTTAGATGCCCGAAGGAATAATAAGCCACAATTTTTGGTTTACGGTCAGTAGCAACGTAACGATATATCAAGGTGCTTTTTCAGAACAGTTAGTCCCGAACTGCTATAAACGTTATTGACTATAATCTTGTTCAAAACGCTGTTAGCTAATCCTGGAGCATCAGGGTTATGGTTATCGTAAGCCCTTTCTTATTGATTATCGATTAAGCGCTTTAGGTTTGGTTAGAAGTATAGAGTTTAGGTCAGTAGCTTCCGAAAAGGCCCGAGTACAGCATGCAAATCACTTATAGTATTCAGTATTTCACTACCTACAATATCTAGTACTAGTAAGCTTGATATAGATAGGAAGAAGTGTTAATCTCAGTCTCTACTTGAGACAAGGGCATGGAGGGGAAAAGATCGTGTCTAAGGCCGTACCGTCTGCAGAAAGTTTGAATGTTGAGCACTTTGATCCGCACGCAGTAAGCATTGCCATGCGTCAGTACTTACAACCCAAAGATAACGATCTGTCAGGAGTGTTCAAGCGAGTTGCAACTTGGGTGGCCAGCCCAGAACAAGGTGACGAAAAAGCATACTATACAAACGCATTCTTTCAACTGATGGCCTCAAAGCGATTTTGTCCAGGAGGCAGAGTGCTTGCAGGTGCAGCCACTAGCCACGGGAATGTACTCAACTGCTTTGTTCAGGATGGTCAGCCTGAGGCTGAAGGAAGCAATGGGTGGGTTCTTAATCTTGCAACAAAGTTAGCTCTAGTCACCAAAGTAGGAGGAGGTAATGGACTTTGCCTCGATCCTATTACACCGAAGCGAGTTTATTCTGGGCCAGCTGGTAATTTGTTCCTCACTGTTTCCCCGAATCATCCTGACTATCAGAAGGTGAAGAGCGGTACCTTTTTTGATCTAGTTCACGGCGAATATCACACCCAGGGCTATCGCTACCTTTCGTTTCTCGATCAGGCACAGGTGCCCTCCTCCCTGAAAAGTATTAGCGTCAGAGATTCTGTCGGTTCTATTTGGAACAGCGCTGGAGAAGCCGTAAAGTCTATTCTTGCAGGTGAAGATGTAATTTTAGACGTGAGTGAATTACGTGCGGAGGGCACACCTGTTCAAGGTTCGGGTGGAACTTCAAGCGGCCCGTCCAGCTTTGCGGTAGAAGTATTCGATAATTTTGGTTACTGGGCAAGCTTAGGAGCAGCAGAATATGCAGGCCCTGTAGCTACGCTTCGCCACATCTTTGCCCCCACTTTGCGGGTAATAAGGCAAGGCGGTACTCGTCGCGGCGCAGGAATGGCGACAATGTCTATTACCAATCCAGATCTCCAAGATTTCATCACGGCAAAGGATCTTGACCGAGAACAGCAAGAGGGAGACATTAGCACCTTCAACATAAGCGTATTAGTAAGTGACGACTTCATGAAGGAGAATATTGCTGACGTCAGGCAAGGCGTCTTATGGGATATAGCTAACCATGCTTGGCAAACTGGTGAACCAGGTTTGATATACATTGATCGCATCAACGAACATAATCCGATGCGGGCGGCAATGGGCGATATCTGCTCAACTAATCCCTGTGGGGAAATTCCCCTTTATCCGGGTGAACCCTGTGACCTTGGTGCCATGAATCTAGCTGCTTACGTATTAGAATCGGACGCTGGATTAGAGGGGTTTGACTTCAATAGTTTCTATAGCGATGTAAAAACTTGCACCCGCTTTCTCGACAATGTCTTGGATGTAAATGCTTTTGCGTTAGAAGACAATAAAGAGATGAGCATGAGCCTGCGACGCCTGGGGCTTGGGGTTATGGGTCTGGCAGATGCTTTAATCAAAATGGGCTTTGCATACAATAGCGAGGAGGGTCGGGCAGCTTGCACTTCTCTGATTGCTGCTTTGCGAGATTCTGCAACTGAAGCTAGTGAGGAGCTTGCTGGTGAGCGGGGATCCTTTCCTCGAATCGCAGAAAGCGCTTTAGAAGAACCTAGGAGAAACATTGCTGTCCTAACAGTCGCTCCAACCGGTACAACCAGTATGTTGATGGGAGTATCCAGCGGGGTAGAGCCGGTCTTTGCTCCGTTTATTTATCGGAAGATCGGAGACGAATATAACGCTCTCATCCATCCACTTTTCAAACAGCTCCTCGAAGAATATCCTCCCCATCGAGAGTATGCTCTGGAGGGTAACTGGAATTGGGAAAAAGTAGTTGAGGCCGTACAGAACAATCATGGCAGCGTCCAGGGCTTGAATTTCGTACCAGATGCGGTTAAAACAGTGTTGATCTGTGCTCACGATATAAGCCCAGAGGACCACGTGCTTATGCAGGGAGCAGTCCAGACTACTTTTGACGGTGGCAAGAAAGTTGCTAATTCCATCAGTAAGACGATAAACATGCCTAATGATGCCACTGTTGACGACGTTTACAATGCTTATAGCCTCGCGTATAAGTCGGGATGTAAAGGCATTACCGTTTACCGGGATGGTTCAAGGCAATATCAGGTTCTATCTACTAAGGCTAAGCCCAAAGAGGATAAGGTAGACGAGGTCAAAGATCAGGAGCAAATATCTTTTGGTGGTACAGAGCGTCTTCCTGGAGAACCACTTTTTGATAGACCAGGACGGCTCACTGGATTTACAGATCAAGTCAAACTAACAGATCTACACGGTCAAAAACGTGGATTTTATGTCACGGTTAATCAACAGGATGATCTGCCGACTGAGGTGTTTATTAGTAGCGGAAAAGCTGGTGATGAGGCTAATGCTGATAGTGAGGCGCTAGGTCGAGTGGTTTCTATCGCCCTTCAGTATGGTGTTCCAGGCGAAGCCTTAGTAACGACTTTACGCGGAATTAACGGTGGCATGTATGGGACTTATCAGGGGCGCACAGTTGCTTCTAAAGCTGACCTGATAGCAGTCGCTTTGGAGACATCTGGCGTGGAGAATATTCTGAATAGAGGTAAGGGTTGTCCAGATTGCGGATCACCACTTAGGTTTGAGGAAGGGTGTCAGAAGTGCGAAGGCTGCGGTTATAGTAAATGCGGTTAAGTCATTAAATTTCAACAGATTTAGTGAAGAGCAAGTTTATACAAGGCTATCTGAGTTTTCTAGTAGAAATTTCTTATAGGGTCGATAGCCTTTAGAAGATGTTCCAAATGAAGTCCGTAACTAATTTCAGTCCCAAATAGCCGAATGAAGTAGTGTGTCAATCAGTTGACCAAGAGCCCAGAGGCCTGCAGGGCTCCCTAAACCAGTGTCTGCAATGACCTTAGTTGTCGTTCCTGAATTAACTAGCAAGTAAGTAGTAGGGTTGTCTAACAGACCTGGGAAAGTATCTGGCATATTAAACACGCGAAGCTCATCCGCGAAGCGACGGACCTGTCTGAACCGTCCTAAGTCAACATAACCAGTAAAGACGCCAATACGGTCAACACCCGATTCTCCGGTGTAGCGGAATCGTCCGTCAAGTCCAACAATGAAGGAGTAAGCTGGACAGCCGACAAGGCAAGCAGTTCGTTCAATTCCGATCTCTAAAACGTCTGGTTCTGAGGTAAGGGGTAGGCACTCAGGAGCGGTTACTCGTTTCACACCTTCGGTGGCCTTAAGCGTGTTGTCGTTGGTAACGGGCGACGATCCACATTCAAGAACTACTGATGATCGAGCCAAGATATCGTGTAATTCCTTGAGTTCACCTGCGAGAGAGAGGGATATAGTCGCCAACGAAATTACCAATATAATTTGTTTCACAGCTCTATCATGCAACATAATCAGGGTCAAAAGTAAAATTGCTACTCTGAGTGGCTCATTTTTAACATTCGAAAGTCATTGAACTTCCAAACGCCAAGCTGATCTTGTCAAGGTATAGGTAGCTTTGCTAAACTGCGGAGCGTTTTTCCGGGCTGGAGAGAATAGTCCAGCTATGTAATCGGCGGTAGCTCAGTGGTAGAGCGGTCGGCTGTTAACCGATTGGTCGCAGGTTCGAATCCTGCCCGCCGAGCCATATACCTTTTAGACAATAAAATTTCTAAGTTACATAGGGTTTTGCTGGGGGACTCTTTATTCAAATTGAGTTTAGTCTTTTCAAGAAGACCTTATGTCTAATGCTTGATCTTTCAAGTTCTCTACTTCGGTCTTAATTGGGAATCTTAAGTTCGGAGTGATTTATTGGATCTGATAAGCCATTTAAGACCTTTTAGAACCTATCTTTACTTAAATTCATAAGGGGCGATACTAACAACTGCCATTCTACAAGAAAGATTCTTTACTCTGATATCAATCAGTCTCTGTCCAAAATCTTATCAGACCCGTTGGGTTAGAGACAGCTTGGCGGGCAGCTGCCCAGGCCCGCTTTAGTTCCATCTCGTCTGGAGTAAGCCCAGCTTCCGACCGACCTGCGTTAGTAGTAACTTCATCTTCTTTGGCATTGAGAACACGGTTCAGGACTGCATGAAGTGAATCTCTAACTGCTAGTCCTTCCCTGAGCATATCCTGAAGTTCCAGGACACGTACCACGAGATCTTCAGAGCTCATTACCTTTAGTTCTTGGCGCGTGCGCTGCATTAGAACCCCTTTCGCTAACTATCGTACCGCGACTAGGCTTAAAGCGGTATTCTTCATTTATGGATCCCAAGAGCTTATCGATCAATCAGCTGTCGAAAGCTTACCTTGATGGCTCCCTTCGTCCCACTACGGTGACTAGGATGTATCTGGATTCAATCAAGCCTGACTTCTCTTACCGGTTGGTTACGGAACGGCGAGCTCTAGAACAGGCTTCTAGAGCTGAAGAGAACTTCAGGGCAGGGATAACAACGGGGCCTCTTCAGGGAATCCCTATAGCCCTTAAGGACCTTATGGATACTAAGGGGGATGTCACTTCTGCCGGTTCACGTGTTTTGGCCAATCGTCCTCCAGCAGCTCAAGACTGTCCTGCAGCGGCTCGGCTTGAGGTAGCTGGGGCAGTATTCCTTGGCAAGACCAATATGACAGAGCTAGCATTTTCTGGTGTTGGGATAAATCCACATTTTGGTACACCTGGCAATGCTCTCAATGCAGCTCTCATTCCCGGCGGTTCTTCGTCGGGTTCTGGTGTTGCAGTGGCAGGNAAAGCCGCCTGTGCGGCCATAGGTTCCGATACTGGGGGGTCAGTACGTATTCCAGCTGCTTTTAATGGGATTGTCGGCCTTAAAGTAACTGACAAATTGCTTCCAACCGTTGGTGTAGTTCCTCTATCAACCACTCTAGATACTCTGGGGCCAATGACTAGGACTGTTGCAGATGCGTGGACAGTTCTCCTAGCGCTATCTGCAAGGGTACCAGAAGAGCTCGAGCAGGTTGATCGCCGTATGACGCTTCTGGTACCTACAACGATACTTCTAGAAGATCTCGATCCGGTAGTGGAAAGGGCTTTTGCTGGACTTTGCGAAAGCTTGACGAACGCTGGTCATACGTTAGAGTACCGAGCAGTTCCCCTACTGAAAGAGGTGGGTAAACTCTACAACCAATATGGAAATTTTGCTAGCCATGAGGCCTTAGCTGTCCACGGGGACCTCATAGCTAGTTCGGGCGAACTCATGGATCNACGGGTAACCAAACGCATTCTAGAAGCGAAGGACAGGCAAGCTACCGAATATATTCGCCTCACCTTAGNCCGCGCANCATTGATTCGAGAATTTTGGCAGAATTGCAAAAACTATGACGCTATTCTCTCACCGACAGTACCTATCTTGCCGCCACCCATAATAGAACTACAGGACGAGGAACGGTATTTTGAGGTGAATCAATTGTGCCTACGGAATACCTCTATTTTTAATTTTTATAGTGGTCCAGCTGTAAGCGTACCGATCGAATCTGGGCTTCCAGTTGGCGCAATGATTGCTACAGCACCCAACCAGGAAAGACTAGCCATCCAGATAGGAATGGAGGTTGAGCGACTCCATACATCAGGCAAAAGTGTCGATTAAAATTACCTAGAGCCCATAACTCAGCGAGAATTCTGTCAATCTTGCGTCCCTTAAGAGACCTAGAATCGTTAGTGTGAGCCATAAGGATTGACAAAGATGTTCTTAAACGTCTCACGGGTAACCACCCAGAGCCGAAAAGGAGTGATCGATGGTTAGCGAAATGGATGATTTTCTATTTGATTTAAGAGGTTACATAGTTTTGAAACAGGCGGTTTCGGAAGAGGATTTGGTTGAATTAAATGCNTGTGTGGACAGGGTGTATGAAGATGGAAAGCAGGACTACGATGGGTATGAACAATTTGGTTTTAACATACATAATGTTGTTGAATCAGGAGAGCCTTTTGAACGATTAATTGACCATCCTTCTTGGTCCGAACACCTGCACAGGTACATAGGAATTGATCGACCGGTGTTAGAGGACAGCGGCGTAATCGTGCGGGCTCAAGGGCAAGCTTCGAAGCTTCATTCGGGAGCACACAAGCGACGTATAAATACACAGTTTCGTTATCATAATGGNGAATTTCGTTGTGGCCANATCAACGTAATTGTTGCTCTTAATGAGGTTGGTCCGGGTGATGGTGGGACAATGATTGTATCTGGTAGTCATAAGTCCAATTTGATTCATCCGGCTTTCGCTAGTTCGGAAGCTACACCAGGTGGTTCATTGGATAAAGTGGAGGGTACCGTGGAGGTATTGATGGATNCTGGGGATGCTCTTCTTTTTGTTGATTGTGCTGCTCATGGTTCTGGTAAGAGAGTGAATCCAGGTGTACGGAGGGCAGTGNTATNNNGNTATGGTCCTAAGTGGCAGACGTATCGGCCTAGCGAGGAGTTGGTTGGTCGTCTTACGCAGGAGCAGCGTGATTTCATGAACGAGTAGGGATCAGAAGGGCTAACCAAACCGACCATACAAAACGTTATTTTCATGACACTTAAATCATGGGGAAAGTAATTGCTTGGCTATAACTTAATGAAGCATCTAAGGTAAACGTTGCGACAAATTGCCCTATAGCAGGAACTATAATTTCGTAAGCTTTATTGAAGCGCTTTCACCTTTCTGTATTTTCGGGTTCTTAGTTAACGAAACCCTACTGTATAAGGCAATTCCCCACCATTCCAACCTTCGTAAGCACTAATTCTCAGGTAATAGGTTTTTTTGCCGGTTACTGTGAAGTCAATACGGGAGCAATATCCGCTACCAGGTTTATCGTCATTAGTAGCCAAAACAGTTCCTTCTGAGCTGTAAAGGGTGAGAATCGTATCTGCCTTGCCATAGGTCGGTATGCAATCACCGAACGTTTCGACAGTATAGGTTCCACTCTTTGGGATTAGTAAGGCGAAGAAGTCAAAAGGCCCGGCGTTAAGATCTATAACATCGCCATTCAGGTAAGCGCCCTGGAGGAGGATGTTGTCTGTCTCGAAATCTTCATTAGGTTCCGATTCACTTGGCTGGTTGGTAGTGATGTCGAAAACGAAGTCCCCAAGGGAGGACACGTTAACAACACTCATCACCGCAGAGTTGTTACTACTGCTATAAGCACCTGCTTCTTCAGTATAATCCTGGGTGTCGTTTTCGATGCTATCAATATAGGCCTGGACAAAGAATTCTCCAGTTGGAACTATCCCATCAAAGATGTAATTGTTATCATCATTCGCTTTAACTGTATCAATAATGGATCCAGTAATCGCGTTATACAGACGAACTTTAATGGTAGGAGGTGGAGGTGGTGGGGGTGGTGTGCAATCTAGAGCACCATCAAGGTCCAATCTAGGTCTAATCAGATTGTTACGGCTATCGGTTATTGCAACACCTGCGGTGTCTAAGCAGTCTAGTATCGAACTTACGCTACCACCGTCAGCAATAGAGGGGAATTTATCTCGCATTACCGCCCAAGCCCCTGCAATGTGTGGAGTTGCCATCGATGTGCCTTGCCAATTACTAAATCCCTCATTTGGCACAGAAGAATTGATATATGCCCCTGGGGCAAGAAGATCTACCAGGTCTCCGCTATTGGAAAAAGAAGAGATTGTGTCAACTGTTGTTCCCGATGAACCATCATTAGTTGAACCTACACTTACTGCGCTCGAAATGCAGGCTGGTGAGCTAATCCCTGTAGTAAAGCCGTTATTACCTGTTGCTATTACCGTAGCGATGCCAACTGACAACAGATTATCTATNGCTGATTTTTGTGCACTTGAGTCGCACGCAGAATTATATGGTCCACCGCCGCCAAGACTCATGTTCACCGCAGCGATATTTATTCCGTCATTATGGAGCTCCAAAACTCTCTGGAGTCCGAGTATTTGATCAGACGTCCAACTTAGTACACATGGGCCACCAGCACAATAGTTGTCGAAGCGAGAAAAGACCTGAATAGCGATTATGCCGCCGTCGCTTGCAACACCTGAGGAGCTATTGCTAGTTCCTGCTGCTATTCCTGCTACGTGGGTTCCGTGATCACAACCAGAAATAGTCGACGAACAGTTGACCCCAGAACCCACCGCCGTAGAGGAATCTTCGCCGCTAGGACAAACTGATACTGACTCCGCAGTAGTACTCGAATAACATGCTTCAGAAACAACTTTGCCTGTTAAGAAGCTGTGTGAGCTATCCACGCCGGTGTCAAGCACTGCGACTGACCAATTAGTGCCATCGTAACCGTCTTCCCAAGCGTTGTCAGCGTCAACTAAGGGAATGCTCTCATCTAAGGTTGGCGGTACAGGGATGTCTTGTTCGATACTGGCTACCATCGGGTCGTTAGCTAGGACTAAGATAGTATTGGCGTTAGCCTCAAGAGCTAATAATGGTGCTATGTGAAACGTCTTAACCTCATTTACGCCATTTGCGGGCAACCGTTGCAACAAAGATGCCTGTGTGTACGATAGAGCTTGCTTCTGGGCCTTGGAAAGGTCTGGGCTTAGAAAACCCTCAGGTATAAATTGTTGATTTAATTTGACTATTATTCGCAAAGTACCTTTTTGCTGAGCACGTGCTATTAGGTCATCTATACCCACTTGGGCTTGAAGGGCTGTAGGTAAAGGTTTGATAGGGGATATTACTTGTTTGGGTGGGGAAATTATGGAAACAGTTGAGTTGCTGGTGATAATTTGGCCAGAAATGGTACTCAATGGTCCTGATGGTGGCTCAGAGCCACCATCAGGACCATTGTTTAAACTGCCACAGGAAGCGCCAACCAAAATCAGGAGGAGAAGGGCCAATNCCGTAACCACAGGTCTCGTCATTGTTGANNCACTGCCTTNTTATTAATCATTAAGGTTTAGTGTAGACCTATCATTTCTCCGGACTTTANCCTATTTANGAAGGTTTTGTAGGTTCGCATAATTGATAACCATAATTATAGAGCTTGAGAAAAAAGTTGAAAAAGCCGCTCGTAACTCGAACGGCTTTTTCAGGGCTGTTGCGTGGTCGGGGCGAGAGGATTTGAACCTCCGACCCCCTCGTCCCGAACGAGGTGCGCTACCAGGCTGCGCTACGCCCCGGCGCAACGGCCTACTCTATTCGAATGTCTTGGCTGCGGTCAAGAAAGGGCTCTTAAATTTTAATGCCCACCTAGGTATTCCTCTCGCAAAAAGCCTTCCCGTTCAAACAAAGGAATATTCCAGAGTGCTCCTTCTTGAAGTCGCTATTTTTAAACCTACGGTCCCACCTGGTAAGAAGTACGCGGGTCAATTCGGGCTGAATAGTTGGAGGAGGACAATGCATTATTCAACCGCTTCGGGTTAATGTTTTTTGTAGCGCTAATGTGATGGTACCTTTCTGGCATTGTTTGTGCCTGAAATATGTTTTCGTGTATATCAGGTCCTTTAATAAGCGGAGCCCTATGAGAAGCTAAATACTTTGGTTATTTGCGATAATTAGTCTCACGATTAGGTAAACATTTATGGAGTGTAATTTGAGTAAAGGGCTTTTACCGAGCATCCCGAGAATAAAAACAAATCCTAGTGGCAGTTTAAAGCTAGTCCTTTGTACCTANTCACCTAAGAACGTTTNCNGGNAGAAGGCGGCTTGCTCTTCTAGCCGGAAGTAGGCCTGCCAGGATGCTCGTTGTGATTGAAAGTAGTCCCACCCAAACAAAATCTAGCCATTGTAGTTGGACAGGGAGCTCTGTGATGAAATATAGGTCACCAGGAAGTGGGTAAGGTTGGAATCGAAAGTAGAGGCTAGTACCTATACCAAATAGCATGCCGATAATGGTTCCGGTGAGACCCAGTATGAATCCTTCCATCGTGAATATCGCTAGGATCTGACGACTCGATGTCCCTAGAGCTCGGAGTATGGCAATCTCCTCAGTTTTTTCTGCAACGCTCAAAACCAGAATATTAGTTATCCCNATAGCAGCAACAAGGACTATTAGGAAAACTACAGCCGAAATCAATGCTTTTTGTAGTCGCAATTGGTGTAACAAATTGCTAAAGAGGTGTTCCCAAGAGAAGGGTTGCATATTGAAGTCATTACCAAGGTGTATGCCTATGGCACTTGCTTTATCTGGTTCGTGCAGGCGAATGTAATAGCCGGTGATCTCACTATCGAGACCTAAGTACTTCTGGAGATTGCTGATCGAGATGTAAGAAACGATTCNATCAATTAGTTCATTACCAACTTCGAATGTGCCTACAAGAGAGAAAAAGGCACGATTTCCTCTGATGTCATTTATTAATATTTCCTCGCCTAAGGTAATGCCTAGTTGCCTTCGGGCTAGGGATGTACCAAGAACAATTCCATTATCTGATGTGATTGCGGTAGATTGTTGAGTAAGAACTGGGAGATCCAGGACCTTTCTCATGAGATCAGGTTCAATCCCGATTAGTTGCGTAAATCCCTGGCTTCCCCTAAGGCCAAGTGTTTTGTTAGCTCGTCGAGCAATTAGCGCTTGGCTCGTAAGGAATGGAGCGGCTGCTGCGACCTCAGGCATGCCATTAAGCCTCGTAAGCATCTCTGGTTTGTCCTGGTGAGTACTGCCATCAAAGCTTTGGAGAACCAAGTGAGGTGTTGCTTGTAGTGTACTGTTGATCAACTGTGCAATGAATCCATTAGTAAGGGAAAGAGCTGTGATTAGAACCATTACGCCAACGCCAACCCCAAGTACTGTTAATCCGCTTTGGAGACCTCGTTTGCGAATGTGACGGAAAGCGATAAAGAGAACAAAGGGTGCCACAATCTAGTAGGTAGGATAGCTTTGGTAGCTTGTTGTAAGCAAGCTCAGTGNCGGTTTGAGACTGGGAGGGAATCAAACAAGCTTGGNGCGTCAGTTAGTAAAGGCCCTTCGCGTCCGTAGCGTACTAGTTCGACCTCAACTCGACGGATTCCCCAATTTACCGCCGCGTCGTACTGGGCAAACCATATGTCGACCTGTTGGCGTTTTCGGGCGTGCATAGTGTCTTCAACAATAAAGAAATTTTGAGTTTCTAAGATGTCCTGGTAATCATCAGCACCAGCACCAGTCGATAGGCTTCCGAGATCATTTAGGCGAACTAGAGAACCATACGGTAGTACAGAACCTAAGAGATCTCGACTGGCAGCAATGATTCCGAAACTTGTTCGCTTTCCAGTAGAAGTGATGTGGGGAGTGCTATCAGTCTGAGATGGGAGAGAGTTATATCCCGTGGCTATCACGGTATACCGTGGATTCGCTTTTGGCCCAAGTGTTTGGGGGAAATTAATGACCANCGGNTCCTGATGCAATGTCACTGAGGGAGTTATCTGGAGATTGATCATTTCAATTGGAGTGGGACTAAACCCCATAATTAGCATGGCGATGACAATGCCAACAGTCGTGAGTTTTACCCCTAGGTGCAGCGCCATAGGTCCCCGATCTCCCAGAAAAAATGTTGCGATCAATCTATTTGGTAGCGAAGAGAATAACCTGTCACAATGTTTTTGTGCAACCAACACATCGTTAATAGCCCCGCTGTCGAGTTTAGATGACCCTCGTTACTTGTTAAACCCAAGGTTCCTTCAATCAAAATCTTAAAGTAAATAGATAGCTGAGCCACCAATGAACGCTGTACTCGCTCAGAGTAAAATTAGCCTCTGAGTTTTAGGGGATTGTGGTCTGATGGGTCATACTGATCCGGATCTGACTTATTTGCGAAATGTAAACGGTTGATGTATTAGTTTTCGATGATTACTGATAGAAGAGGGCTAAGTTGCAAAAACGCAGGCTATTCTTAGAGTAGGTTGAAATTAGCGAGACCGATGTTACCGTAACCTTGATCTTGGGTTTCTGTATTGCCGAATTTGGGTAGCACTTATCCAGATCGTTTTCGAGAAGAACGGTCTTGGGCTATAATCGTCAAGCTCATGGATCGTAATCCGCTAGTCTTCGAGATAGATGCAGAGCACGGGATGGCTCGTTCGGGTTATTTACGTACGTCTCACGGGGTCATTGAAACTCCCGCCTTTGTAGCTGTCGGTACCCAAGGTACTGTTAAATCATTGGCCCCTGAGACAGTGATTGCAACGGGTACCCAGGTTTTGTTCGCAAATACCTACCATCTCTACCTCCGACCTGGTCAGCGAGTGATAGCAGACCATGGTGGACTCCATCGGTTCATGAATTGGCAGGGTCCCTTGATGACTGACTCTGGAGGGTTCCAGGTATTCTCTCTCGGTGCAGGGATTGAACACGGTATCGGCAAGATTGCCAGCATCTTTCCAGGTGAAGAAGATACACAGACCAATGAAGAAGGTGACTCGTTAAAGGACAGATCGATGGTTTCGATAGAAGAAGAGGGTGTCCGCTTTATTAGTCACATCGACGGTAGTGAGCATCTGTTCACCCCAGAGGGTTCAATTATTGTTCAAAGAGATCTGGGGGCGGATATTATTCTTGCATTTGATGAGTGCACTAGCCCGTTGCATGAAAAAGACTATACACGAGCTAGTGCTGAGAGGACGCATCGATGGGCTGATCGATGCCTTGAGGCTTTCGAGGCAACGATTCCGAGACACGGATATCCACAGGCTCTTTTTGGTGTTGTTCAAGGAGGAGCCTACCGAGATACTCGTGAATATAGTGCAAAGATTATTGGTAAGAAGGGGTTTGACGGTATTGCTATCGGTGGAAATCTAGGACGTACCCGGCAGGATATGTATCGGATTTTAGAATGGACCATTCCATACCTACCAGCTGATTTACCTCGCCATCTACTAGGTATAGGCGATGTATCGAGCATTTTTGAGGCGGTGGAAAGAGGTGTTGATACGTTCGACTGCGTTAGTCCAACCCGAAATGCCCGTAACGGGGGCGTTCTAGTTCGCTTTGATAAGGGAGTTAAGCTCCGAAATTTCCGGTTAAACCTTCGAAATGCTCGCTTTGCTAACGACCTTGCTCCTCTTGAGCAGGGGTGTTCATGTTACACCTGTCAACATTTTACGCGTGCTTATATAAGGCATCTGTTTCGGGCTAAGGAGCAGTTGGCGCATCAACTCGCGAGCATTCACAATTTGAATTTCATGGCGAGGCTAATGTCTGAGATTAGAAGCAGCTTGAAAGAAGGCAGGTTCGGAGTTTTAAAAGAAGAATGGCTTACCTTCGAGTGATTAGTTCCTAAGCCTCTCAGTAATGATTTGCTAGGAGGGACGTAAGAAAGACCAGTAATCTTTAGAGATGATGGATAGGCGGGAGTTGTTTTCCTGTACTAGAGCTTTCTGGGTGTCCGAAACTAATGTAAATGAGCTATTGGAATATCTCAATGGCCAGTTATTGATTAATTTTTCCTGACAAGCCAGACAAAGTCGCGTTAGAAACCAGAATTAACCTAGGCATAAAAATAGTTGGTGCTATTCTAGCCTTGAATCCATCAGCATCACCGCAACAAAAATACGAGAGGAGCTATGCAAAATAAAAGTACCAAGATCTCTTAATGATGATCTTCTCGTAGTTGTTTGGCCCGAGAAGTTGCAGCTTCGATAGCGTCGATTAGGGCGTATCGTATTCGATGTTTCTCTAAAGCTTTTATGCCGGTTATGGTAGTACCTCCGGCTGAAGATACTTCATCTTTGATGCTAGCCGGACCCTTTGCCTCAAGCAGTTGTGCCGTTGCCAGCAAAACCTGTCTAACGAGGTCAGCGGCTATTTCACGGGTGAATCCAACCCGAACACCACCGTCCGCCATAGCTTCGGCGACTACTGCGGCGAAGGCTGGGCCTGAAGCAGCCAGACCTGTAAAGCTGTCAAACATCGTTTCGGGAATAGGGTAAACTTTACCAACGGACTTGAATAATCTAATTGTGAAATCAACCTGTTTAGGGGTTGCTTCAGAATTTGACGTTATCGCAGTAGCGCTCAGACCAACGTGTGAACCTAGGTTCGGCATGGCACGGGTAATAATATTACTGTCTAGGCTAGAAGCAAGGGTTTCAGCTGATACGCCGGCCATGATGGATATGAAACTGGCTCGAGATCCTTTCAATAGCGGTGCGGTTTTGGCCAAAAACACCTGTGGCTTGACGGCGATGAGGATAGCCTCGGCCTTAAGAATGTCCTTTTCGGTCACTTCAAGAACTTGAAACTGCTCACATAAGTACTTACGCCGTTTTGGATCTGGATGATAAATTCCTACTTCGTCAGTGGTAAATATCTCAGCTCTCAGGGCTCCCGTGAGAATGGCTCCCCCCATTTTTCCGGCACCGACTATAATAAGCTTCACGGGTTCCATTTTACCCGTTCTCTTAATTTGTTGCGATATAGGGATAACAGGCATACTGCCGTTATTGTTCCGACAATATCCGCAACCCAGTCCCATAGATCCGCGATTCTTCCATCGACATAGAGTTGGTGCCACTCATCGGTTGCTCCGTAGAACGAGGCAATGATAATAGCAAGCCAGGTTCGCTTGGTTGCTAAGAATAAAAAAATACCGAGGATGCCAAAAACACAAGCGTGCACCACTTTGTCGATAATGGGTAGTTCTAACCATCCTGGCGTCAGAATAGGGAGAGATTGGGAAGAAAAAACGAATATCAGTGATGCCCAGGTTACAGCAGCAATGATCCAAATAATTCGGTTTAACTTAGCTAAGTATGCAAGTTTCAATTAGGGCCTGGTGACAGTAATTGGTTGGGCATCATATCTAAAATATGAGGCTTAGTGGCTGAAATGTAGGTAGAGAAATTAGAGAGAGCAAATTCCCCTATGGCTATCCTTTTCATTGATGCTTCGGGTCGTAAAACATCCCTATGTAAAGTTGCTGTGATCACGATGGTTTGGGTGCCATTGTGACCAGTAGGATTACTTGTCGCTCCGTCGTGTTCCTCACGCCGTGGGGTATACCCGCACGGGCGATGACAGCTTTACCTTCACCTAAAGTAGCTTCTTCAGCAGCAATCTCAAATGTTGCTTCACCTTCCAGGACCAAGTAAACTTTGTCTTCCTTCGGGTGACTGTGCACTTTTTGGAACTGACCTGGTAGCAGGCAATAGAGGTCGTAAAAAAATTGTTGGCTCGAGAAAATGGGTATTTTCTTCATTTTTATTTTGTCGAATTGACTCAGGGTTGAGAGTAAAGCGGTTTCCATGCCATAAGAATAGCTTAAAAGAACTGCGCTGAGGTTTCTCATAGTATCGTACGGATGATTAGGGGTCGGTACTTCAGCGCTAATTTCGAGAAAGCGATTTGTTGTTCAGTGCGTCAAAAAACACGTAAGTTGTTTGTGCAATAGCCGTATAGAAATATAGGATCTAGCGAGACCCCTAATCATTAAGTTGTTTGATTTGTTAATTGACCCACATTCTAGGTGATTCCCGGTGGTACTTGTGATATAGGAGGTTTCGGAAGGCCTTCCGGTATCGGGACTCCTTCGAGTTGCTTAATCATTCCGTTTTCATTGCAATTGTTATAGAAAGTGCAGCGGAGGCATTCTGACCAAACTCTTGGGTGGAGTTCGCGACTTTTGTCAATTTTAGTGAATCCACAACGCTCAAAGAACGCAACAGCGTAAGTCCATGCGAAAAGCGTAGGCACTCCAAGGAAACGAGCTTCGTCTTCGCAGGCTTTGACTAATTGACGACCAATACCACGTGCAGTAAGCTTTGGCGCTACTGCTAGACCACGAATTTCAGCAATATCGCCCCAAAGTATATGTAAGGCCCCAGTGCCGATAATTTGAGGTATACCTACGGACATGTCTTCAGCGACAAAGAAGTCTCGCAGATTAGCAAACAAATCATCTATCGGCCGCAGCAACATGCGATCTTTGTGGGCCCAGTGTTCGATCAACTTGTGGATTGCTGGCACGTCGGTTGCTTTGGCAGATCTTACTTCAATAGTGATTGATTCTGGCAAGTCTAGATTTTGACTATTCACGAACTTTCCTCAGTTTTCAACTTGGATAGTCGTATTCTAGTCCGGTTAATCTGCTTCTCTACCTGGCTTCTTGCCGTACCTCCAAAACTATCCCGAGAGTTAACAACATCTTCTAGAGAAAGTATTTCAAGGGAACTTTCGTCAATAAGCTCGGTAATTTCTTGCATTTTAGTGAGACTAAGGTCAGCAAGATTAACATCGTCAGAGATTGCAAGTGCTACCAGTTGGCCTACAGCATGATGCGCCTCACGAAAAGGCATTCCTCTAGATACCAGGTGGTCAGCCAGGTCAGTAGCGTTGCTGTGAGAGCCGGCTGCTGCCACAGCCATCACTGCAGGGTTAGGCTCGATTAGGGGAATTATTGATGTGGTCAGCTCAAGAGCATCAATGATAGTTGATGCTGTATCAATAACTCCTTCCTTATCTTCTTGCATGTCCTTGTTATAGCTGAGAGGAAGGCCTTTCATAACCGTAAGTAGAGCCATCAGCGAGCCATATATGCGTCCTGTTTTACCCCGGATCAACTCGCTCACATCTGGATTTTTCTTTTGTGGCATTATCGAACTGCCTGTTGTGTGGGAGTCAGGCAAAGTAATAAATCCGAATGCCGGGCTTGACCAGAGCACAAGTTCCTCGTGAAACCGTGACAAGTGCATAATCAAGATACTTGAATTAGCAAGATATTCGAGTGCAAAGTCCCGATCGGAGACAGCGTCGAGGGAGTTAACTGCTGGTGAATCAAACCCCAGGAGAGTGGCTGTGCGTTCCCGATTAATGTTGAAACCAGTTCCTGCTAAGGCTCCTGATCCAAGAGGGGACACGTTGACTCGTGGTAAGGAGTCTAAGAGGCGCTCTCTATCCCGATCGAGCATCTCTACGTAGGCCATAAGATGATGAGAGAACAGTACTGGTTGAGCCACTTGTAAATGGGTGTATCCCGGCATGATCACAGAAATGTGCCGTTCCGCAAGATCGACCAGGGCTGTTTCAACCATACATATTTCTCTAATTGTTTCCTTGATGCGTTTTCGTAACCAGAGACGGAAATCAGTAGCTACTTGGTCGTTACGACTTCGGGCAGTGTGGAGTTTTCCACCTAGAGGACCGATCTTTTCTGTCAGAGCTGATTCAATGTTCATGTGTACATCTTCAAGCTCTTCTTGCCAAACAAACAGTCCCGCTTCAATTTCTTCCCTTATGACGGTGAGTCCATCGATAATTATGGTTACCTCGTCCTGGGTAATTATGTCCTGCTCGGCTAACATCCTAGCGTGAGCGATAGAGCCCTCAATGTCCTCTAGGGCAAGAGCTTGATCTACCGAAATAGAGGCGTTAAAGGCTTGTACCAGTTGGTCTGTCGGTTTTTGGAACCGACCTCCCCACATGCGACGCTTTGTTTTGTTCATGACGGAGTGTCCGACTGGATTTGCCAGGTGCCACCAACCCGTTTCTGGAGCAAATTGCAATGATCTTCTTTGCCGATGACTCGATAACCCATGCGTTCATAGTACGGGAGGAGATCTTTGCGGTCGAGCCTAAGTGATAGTTCGGGGATGTTGTGACGTATTGCTAAAGCTTCAACCTTAGTCATGAGCCAACGACCGAATGCCTGCCCTCGTTCAGAGGGAAGGGTGGCTATGCGATCAACTCTCCATCCCCCATTGTGTTCTGCCCAGCAAACAGCGCTTAATATTTTTCCGCACTGGTTCTCAAGATAAAGAGAGCCGCCATGCTCAAGCCAAGCACGGATACGTGACTCCAAGTTACGAGATTTGGGACGGGCCTTGTTGTAAAGCACTTCGAGGCGGTTTAAGTCTTGTAGGTTAGCGGAGCGCAGACGAGCTGCCTGGTAAGCGATTCCTGGGTCGTGTGCTATTACGCTATTTTTGCTTAACATTGTTTGTTTAGTCATTCGGACCTTGTGGTTGAGAGTTGGTTTGCAACGCGAAGTCTGAGAGAGTTTAATTTGATAAACCCTTCGGCATCTTTCTGTTCATAAACGCTGTCCGCTTCAAAAGTAGCTATGTCCTGGCGGTATAAACTATTGGGGCTAAAGCGCCCTAAGATCGTTGCATTTCCTTTGTATAGCTTAATTCTTGCAGTGCCAGACACAGGACGTTGTATATCATCCATAAGGCCTTGTAGAGCTTCTCTCTCAGGTGAAAACCAAAATCCGTTGTACACCATAGCCGCGTATTTTGGCGCTAGCTCGTTTCGCATTTGTAAGACGGGGCGGTCGAGGGTAAGTGATTCAACCGCCCTATGAGCAACGTAAAGAATTGTACCGCCCGGAGTTTCGTAACAGCCGCGGGATTTCATTCCGACGAATCTATTTTCAACTAGATCCACTCGACCTATGCCATGTTTTCCAGCTAATTGGTTCACCTGTTCTAGAAGGGCTACAGGCCCAAGGCGAATCCCATTTAATTTTACGGGCGTACCCTTTTCGAAAGAAATTTCGATTATCTCAGGTTCATTCGGGGCTTCTTCGGGCGATACAGTTAATGTCCACATGTCTTTAGGAGGTGCTACCCAAGGATCTTCCAATATCCCACCTTCATAGCTAACGTGGAACAGATTAGCATCAGTAGAGTAAGGTTTCTGTGGCGTAATTGGTACGGGGATACCATGTTCGGTCGCGTAATTTATACAGTCTTCACGGCCCCTAAGGTTCCATTCTCTCCATGGGGCAATAATAATTATTTCTGGATTGAGCGCGTAGGCTGTGAGTTCAAAGCGTACCTGGTCATTACCTTTTCCAGTGGCACCGTGAGCTATAGCGTAAGCTCCTTCTTGCTCAGCAATAGATATCATATGCTTGGCTATAAGGGGCCGAGCAAAGGATGTGCCCAGTAGGTAAGTTCCCTCGTATGTGGCTCCCGTGCGAAGGACGGGAAATACAAAATCCTCTACGAACTCATTTACAAGATTGACTGCATAAGCCTCAGTGGCCCCAGTGGCAAGGGCTTTCTTCCGGGCCTCTTCTACCTCTTCTCCTTGACCAATATCAGCTGTAAAAGCGATTACATCTGCCTTATAATTTACGGCGATCCATTTTAGTATCACGGAGGTATCTAAGCCGCCGGAATAGGCAAGAACCACTTTTTTTCTCTGTTGAGCCATTGCGTTGACCTCATCTCTATCGAATAAAAACTTAACTGACCTGCGCCTACGGGCGCAGGAAATTTTCATAGCCCCTTTTGGCGGGCGGAATTATATGCGTCGAGCGCGTCTTCGGATCTGTGATAAGCGTAACATTACTATTATGGGTTACCGTCAAAATTTACACGGCAGTTGTATTTCGTTGCAAATGTAGCAAACTCTAACGAGCCGGTCAAGGGATCCGCCAGGTTGAGTAAAAGATTTATAGGAATGCATGAGGCTCTTTAAGCCTCTAACACTGCTGAGTAGCACCGGGACAATATGTGACTTAGTAGTTTAAGTCCGAATAAGCTAAACTCACCGGAATCCGTTTATTTGAGTTCAATTAACCGGCGTCGATGTGCTATAAATGCCGTTGTAAACACAACAACGTTAACGCTATAAACAATTCCTAAAATGACATAGTCGGTACCAATGGGGAAAATATTATCTAGTTGCCAGCCAGAGGTTTGGCTCACTAAATCGAAACCAAACACTGCCCATGAAGATAACAATAATATGCCCCAAAAACTTTCGGCAAGACCCGTGCCCGGTACTAAGATAGCTAAAACATAGAGGACAGGGTTGTAGGTAACTCTCTGCGCTAATCGTGGTCGGGGAATTATTAGCCATACGATTGTTGCTGCTGTGAAAAGCAGAAACAACACAACGAGTGACAACCAAAGTGTACGACTACCCCAATCCGGTTGAGAATTGATTAGGCCTTTCCATGGATTCATTAATCCGTTAATCAGTGTGTGATGCCAACCACCAGTCCATGCGACGAGAAGGTCATGCGTTGTGGGGGATGCTAGTAGTGGTTGTCCTGGTCGGTAAGCTTCGTGAAAAGGCAGTGGTGATGTGATGCGACCAAGATTGTAACGGGCCTCTCCTAATTCAGGTTGGAGGTCTGATGCTCGCTGATAAAGAACCTCTGAACCAGTTAACGCAGCAAGATTATTTATGGCTGGGGCGAAGTTTCCCGCCTGTTTATATGATGTCATTGCTGCATTTAAGTCACCTATGATGTGAGACGCGTAACCCTCTAAGAAGTGGGCTCTAGGACCTGTGAATTGTGGTCCTTGGAGAGCAAGCCAAGCTGAGGAGCTAGAAAGGGTGCCCGAGCGTAGTGAGGATGGCATGGCATCGGCTCTGTCAGCCCATCCAGCCAGTAGGGCGAGAAGAAAGATGATAAGTAATAGCATAATTAAAGTCAGCTTTTCCTTCAGACTGTAGTACCTAATTGCCAGAAGTCGAGTGAGGTGAGTTGTTTTTCTTCCTGCCTTTTGATTGTTACGAAGCATTATTGTCTGCGATCCCCAATATTTGAACATCAGCGTTAGATGCAAAGTCAATATAGAAATAAAAACTGCACCTGCAGCTAACCAACCAGTTCTACCTAGAGCAAGAAACGCGTTGTCGAGGCCAGCAGCTAGTGAGGGCCGACCCAATTCTCGAGCATTAGATTGCCATAATAGCGCTTCGTCATTCCGACCCGCAGAACGAAGTTGGGCGGCGTAGTTTAAGAGGTAATTTCGGGTCTCTGGAACCTCAGGTGTTGATAATAGATGGACCCACTTAACCCAACTGTCAGCAGAGTTCAAATCGCCCGTTTCAAGACTAGTTCGAAAGTATTGCATTGGGAATGCGTAAAGTTCGTGGAGTTCAATATCGGTAAGAAGGCGCGGATCATAACCCCTAGTTGCAAAGTCAACTAAGGCTAGGTTCATCGCCTTATCTAAGAGATCATGTTGATTAAACTCATTAGCAACCCTAGCGATCTTAGCTAGATCATAAAAAGTAGTAGCTGATTCGATGGCTTGGATCAGTAATTCTCTTCGGTCAGACTCAGGTCTGTTAATTAGCGCGATATGGAGCCAAGGGTTTGTTGTATCACGCTTCATGCGGTCTTCAATGTCCTGAATTTTTGCTTCGGCGCGTAACCAGGAAAATGGTAGAGGATCAGTCTCAAAGCGAACGATCTCGTTGACTCCAGATTTACTGACAGTGAACTGTTCGGTATAACCCCGCGTAAACGTTACGGTAATAATAACAGAGTCGCCTTCCTTCACAATCTCAGATATTTGGTTTGGGAGAATATCTCGTCTGATAACGGTTCCATCGTCCGGGTTTATTCTAAGCAAGCTATTGCCTAGACCCACAATTAGCTCCTTGTTGTCGAAAATTAAGGGGCCTATTGGTCCTGCTGGCGCAGGGAACGAAAGTGACCATATGGTGGCTTGACCATCTACGGCCTTCAATTCACGTCCGTCCCAATCAAATGTGAGATCGGAGGTCAATCTTGTAGAAGATTCTGCGGTTAAATTATTGGTGGTTTGGTTCGATTCTAAGCCTATGTTGGGAGCTAGGCCCGTGGTGTTTTCCCCTAAGGGGTCTACATCAGATAACGGGTCCATTTGGTCTAGTTCGGTGACTTGTGAGGGTAATGATACTATTAGGTTCTGACTAGTTGTGAAATTATTTCTATTTAAAGCAACAACCCATATCCCTTGTGTCCCAGGCGAAAATTTGTATTCCGCTTTTCCTTGGCTGTTACTTCTCAGAGTTGTTTCAAAGACTTCTTGATTCGGCCCTTTGATTTTGAGATTATAGTTGGAAAACCGTTCTAGACCCTCAGCTTTAAGTACCAATGGCCGCCCAAGTTCGATCTTGCTCTCCTCAAGGTAGACGGAAGGAGGTTCCTGAGCTAATGCGACACAAGGAGTAAATAGGCCAAACATTATGCACAGTGTCCAGGAGTGTGTCCTAAATAGCGTCCGCAACTGGGTCGTCATGATCCACAACCTTACCGTATACAGTGTATCTACTCTGGCTGGCCTAAAGCTTCCAAGGATAGTATAGGCCGTAAGGGGTTTCTCTGGGTTAAAGATGGTACTTGGTATAATCAACTTAATGCAAGATCTCTGGGCCAGATTGGCAGCCCCGTTTCCTGACGAGGAAACCATATGGTTAATAACAGAGATATCTTCTGGCGATAGTCGGGCCCGCGTTCGATCACAAGTATCTTTCGATGCGATTACTACAAGACTAAATTTTGAAGTGGGCGTGAGTGGGTGGTCAAATACCTATGTCGTGCCTGGGGATGGAGTTTTAGGTTGCGCTCTCACTATTGGGCAGACGACCAAATCAGCGATCGTTGAAGCTTTGGAAGGGGAGATGACCGAACAAATAGGACAAATTTCTTTTGTTAGAGCAGCGGAATTGTTTGGCATGAAACCGACTCAAGGAACTGAGTATGTCTGGGTGGATTACGATGTTGCTACCTCACCATCCGTAATAGATCCCTGGATTAGCACGATTACGCCTGAAAATCCTGGCGGTAATGGATTGTCACAAACGTTGGATATTTCTGGAGCAAGTATTGATAACCAGAAAACCAAAGGACAGATGGCGATCGACCGATTGGTAGATCGGTTGCGGGATTCTGGTTGTAGCGAAGAGGCCGCTGGTTTACTTGTTGAATACGGTGGATACGGGAATAATAGGGAAGCGGCTCGAGAGCTTTACAGTAAGCTAAGAGCTTTACTGTTGAACAAAATAGACATTCAAAACATTGACTGATACGGACCGCAAGGAACCAAGATGAATTCCAATTAATTGTTGGGTCGGATGAGAGTAGGTTCTTGAGGAAACTAGATCGTTAGGTTTTGCCTGATACCCTGATGCGATAAAACTTTCCGGGGGGATTTATGGACTTATATATAAAAATGCTAGAAACTAACCTCCAACGTATAATTAAAGACATCGGCGATTTAACCCAAGAGCAGAGCTTAATTACGTGCGTCCCAGGGGGTAGTAATGCTAACTGGTTAGTGGGTCATTTGATTCATTACCGGTGTGAAATTCTGAGAGCTTCGGGTAATGAAGCCCCGTGGGGACCAGAAATGAGTACTCGGTATGGATATGGATCGACCGCTCCGCAGAGGGATCAAGCCGAATCATTTAAAAAGTTGATAGAAATTTTTAAGAGCACCCAGGCGTTGGTTAGTCAGGCGTTAAAGGGCTTAACAGAATCCGACATAGACAAGGCGCTCTCGGAAGAGGATGGCCATAGGTTAGAGTTTCTTGTTTTACAGCATGAGACTTTACATAGTGGTCAAGCCGTACTATATCAGCGAGTGGCACATCACGCCTCTGAAAATCACTGAATCTCTCTCAAAAACACAATAAGAAGCCCTTAACTCCGATAGGTTTAACCTAAGCGGTAATGGGTGGGTTACAGAATTTAGGCAACGACTAAGAAGCTTAGGAGGCTTCGGCCAATCAGTAGTTGAATGCCAGTGATCGTAAGAAGGACGTAGATGAGTAGGTTGAATATTCGTTGACTGAAAATCCCGATCATTAATAACCCAAGTCTGATTCCTATGTATATAAGAGGGAGAAGGACAGCCACTACAAGTAGGTTGTTTAGTGAAAGCAGTCCAAGTATTCCGTAGGGGATTAACTTTAGGCTGTTGATGATCAGCCAGAGCCAGGCAATTGTTCCAACAAATTTACGGCGGTCAAGATTCTGGGGTAGGAGATACATTATTACAGGCGGACCGCCCACATGAGCTATCGTCGAGGTGAAGCCGGCAAACGTGCCGAGTGCAGCTCCAATAATCCGGTTGGGCTGGTACGGTTTAAGTGCTTTCGGTAATGTAATCTGGGTAACCTTATACAACACAAATGCAAGACTGATAATACCAATCCCGATTTTGAGAACTTCCTCTTGATCAACAAAATGATTGAAGAAAAGACTACCTAAGGTAACGCCGACAAGTGCGCTTAACACGAGCAAGACCAGGTTTGGTTTGTCGAAGTTATGCTGGTAATGTCTGACTGTAAAAAGGTCACCTGCCAGGAGTAATGGGAGAAGCAGGGCAACGGCCTCAGTAACTGGTAAAACTATAGCTATCAGAGGAGTGGCTACTACACCAACTGAACTACCAAACCCAGCTTTAGAGATTCCAATCAGAATGACAGCTAAGCCCGTTAGTAACCATACTTCCAATGGATAAGTGGGCCATACTACCACCGTCGAACTTTAACACTACTTCGGTGACAACCTTGCCTTTGGCACCAGGTTTCTAGATGGTGTACCTAATTGCTTGACCCCCCACAAATATTCCTATGTTGAGATCTGAGCTTTACTTGAGCCCGAAACCTTGGTGTTCAAGCACGACCCGTAGGTCAGTCCGTGAGGTTTTTTTCACCCGGCGAGCCGAGTGTTCACGCCAGCCATATTGGTCGCTATCTTCATCCGTTTCAATTTGACGACCTTGGTAGATTCCAGTGGCTCGCATTGATGCGTCATAAAGATCAAGAAGTTTAGCTTCATCCTTAGGGTCATAGCGTTCCCAGTGGAGAATGGCCTCCGTTTCTAGCCTTGGTCGGTTAACTGGAGCTGAATCCGGATAACCTAAGGTCATTCCGGAAACAGCAAATGTTAGTTTTGGTAGATCCAGGGCTTTGATAACTTGTGCTGGACGGTTCCTGATGCCACCGATGAAGCACGTTCCTAGGCCGAGAGATTCAGCCGCCAGACAAGCGTTTTGCATCAGGAGGGCAGTATCAACCGCCGCGACTAGGAAGTTCTCCATATACTCGGCGTCTATTTGGTGTCCCTGTTCTCGGCAGATTCTGTGCAGCCTACTTAAATCTGCACACCAAGCAATAAAAACTGGTGCATGGCGGATATGTTCCTGGTCGCCACACAATTCTGCAAGGTGTTTCCGGGAAGCAGGATCGCTTACAGCGATAGCGCTATACAGCTGAAGATTGGACGATGTAGCAGCCTGCTGGCCGGCTGCTACTATGGTTCGTACTAAGTCCGGAGAAATTGGCTCGTCACGGTAGTGCCGAACTGAACTGTGATTGTATATTGTGTCAATAACTGGTGTTCGTTTAATCATAGTTACTTGTATATCGTATTTCCGCCGGCGTTGGTTATGTCGGGGTCTTTTAAGAGTGCTTTAGGGTAGGGAGAAGTAGCATGATGTTGCACAATTCTGCTCCATGTTTTTCTCCCATTTCTTTACCGTGGCCCTTAGGCAGAATAGGTTTAGGTCAGAGAGGACTAGTCTCAGAGAATACGACAATGGGGATTTGTGAGTCGTTGCTGGCCAAGCGGACAGCCCGCACGAGTTGGTTCTGATTCAGATACTGTTTATATGGGTTCAAAGTTTCATCCGGTTACGGAAACCAGATTTACTCTACTTCGCGTAAGATTTCGCGTCGACCAGATTTCACTAATGGAACAATTCTCGCATAGATATCTCTCCAGCCGGCTGGAGGGTTGCCCAGGACGGTTTCTAGTTCTGAAAGGTTTTCCAGCCGGCTTTCCATGATTAGGGTGTAGTACTCACCAGTTATGTCTGTTAATACACGGTCTATTGGATAGCCAGCAGCTTTAAAAAGCTCCCTACCTTCTTTGATTAGCTCAATTACGTCGCGAGCTTTACCAAACTGTAGTTGGAAAATGTCTCTTACGATTATCACGATATGCCTCCTGGCTTCTTTCTCATGAGCTGTAGTTGAGTAGTATAGGTTTCTCTGTAATGGTGTAGGTACCGGGTTTCAGTGTCTTGATTAGATAAGAAAATCAGTACAATAATATCATAGTGAGTACCCCCCGTCTGAGTCGTCTCGGACTAGCTCTCCGTTCCGGAGCACTAGCGTCCTATGTCTAAGCCGATCGACAAGATCCCTAGAGTGAGTTGCTACTACTACGGTAGTTCCTTGCAAGTTAATATCATTGAGTAGTTCAAATATTTCCCATCCTGTATCGGGGTCAAGATTCCCTGTTGGCTCGTCAGCTAATAGTATTGGAGGCGAGGTTACTAAAGCTCGCGCAATGGCTATGCGCTGTTGTTCTCCCAAACTCAACTCGATGGGATATGCCTTGCGTTTGTGAGCAAGCCCCACTTGTCGTAGAGCGGTAAGGGCACGTTGTTCGAGATTACCTCTAGACCTTGTCGCTCTTAACACGAATACTAAATTATCGACAGCGCTGAGGCCAGCGAGGAGTCGATGATCTTGAAACACCGTTCCAATCTGCCTTCTCAGGAGTGGTAATTTACGGGTGCCGACTCGGCTGAGGTCCTGACCCAAGATGCTTACAAATCCTTCGGTCGGGAGGGCGCGTCGCAGGACCAGCGATAACAGTGTGCTTTTCCCCGCCCCTGAATGACCCGTAATGTAAACAAATTCTCCTTGTCGGATACCAAAATCTACATTACGAAGCGCGTGAGTATGAGTTCGGGGATAAGTTTTGGTTACTTGGTGAAAATGAATCAGCGTAGAGTTGTTTTGTTCATCAAAGGAATGTGTCAAGATAGGCCTCCGTAAGTTCTAATTGCTTCGTAGATAACATCGAATGCACCATCACTATCAATTGTCGTTAGTAAATCGATATTCGGATCTAATGTTTTGTGGGTCTGTCGGGTATCAATGACAGTCATGCCACGAGTGTACTTTCCTTGGAGTTCGATGGTTGCGTGGTGAGATGAGTATTTGAATAGATCGGGGTCGGTTAATGCTAATACCGCAAGAGGATCGTGAAGAGGTCCTTCCAGACGACCTGAGTATTCACGAGCGTATGAAGCGATGTAGAACTGAAGAAGATCTGAGACGAACATGGATACTGTACTACCTAGGCTACGTATATGCTGGATATGGCCCTGGTTAATAAGGAATTGGTGCGTTAGATTTAGGCCTGCCATAAGGATTTTAGCTCCTGAACGGAATACGATATCAGCAGCTTCCGGATCAAACAAAATATTAAATTCAGAAGTTGCTGTAACATTTCCGAATGTGCTTGAACCACCCATTAAAGCGATACCGGAAATTCTATTAGCGAGAGCTGGATCACGTTGAATGGCAAGTGCAACGTTAGTCAGAGGTCCCGTCGCTACTAGCCAAAGATCAGAGTATTCGTTAGATGCTTCGATTATGAATTGGGCTGCGGGTTTCCGCTCTGGTTTTTTTTGAAGGGTAGGCAGTTGAGGTCCATCTAATCCTGAGGCGCCATGTATGAACTCGGCATGGCGCGGTTTTGCAGTAAGGGGTCCCAGCGCACCAGGGTACACTGGGACGTCAATACCAAGCAGTTGGCAGGTAACCAACGCATTTCGAGTCGTTCGTTCAATAGATACGTTCCCGCTAACCACCGTCACGCCAATGAGATTGGTCTTCACTCCAGCTAGTAGAAGGGCAATGGCATCATCGTGACCAGGATCACAATCTAGTAGGATCGTTGGGTGGTTCACAAGTTCAGAATACCGTAAGGTCGGCGAGCTAGGGCTCTAAGTAGCAATTATTCTAATTGGTAGTTCCTCCTTGTTGTAATCCGACCTCAGATTCCAGTTCTAGGAGAGCCTCTTCAAGCTTGTCGTCAGGCAACATGACCATTGTGGCGACGGCTTGATCACCTTCGTCAAGGCGCATGATTGTTACACCTTGTGAAGAGCGACCATAATTACTGACCTCGCTGACTCGTGTCCTTATAAGGACACCTCCTTCAGAAAGGACGAATAGCTCTTCTTCGCCGGTGACTTGGCCGAGGCTAACTAAGGAACCTGTCCGCTCCGTGACCTTCATAGTTATTACACCCATGCCGCCTCTGTTCTGGACTGGGTATTCTCCTAGCAAAGTTCGTTTACCAAAACCGGCTTCAGAAACAGTTAAAAGCTCTGCCTCAGTCTTTGCTTCTTCAGGAATGACGACCAGGCTAACAACATAATCATCTTTACGGAGCCGAATTCCGATAACGCCTTGGGTCGCCCGACCTGTTTCCCTAACTTGCCCTTCTTCAAAACGGATTGATCTTCCCTCCCTAGTAGCTAAGACTACGTCAGCGTTACCGTTACTGATACTGACGGACACAAGCTCGTCGCTAGCTACCAGATTAATAGCGATTAATCCAGCCGCGTTAATATTGGCGTAATCACGGATTGCAGTTCGCTTGATGATTCCTTGTCGCGTCGAAAATAGGAAGTAGCCATCAACGTCGAATGACTTAAGGGAAAGCACTGTTTCCACTTGCTCTTCTCCCTCTAAAGGGAGAAGGTTTCTGAGATGGTTTCCCCGGGCATTTCGCTCAGCTTCAGGTAGGTCGTATATCTTCTCTCGGTATACTCGACCCCGATCAGTAAAGAAAAGGAGGTAATCGTGTGTACTTCCTACCAGTAGAAGCGAATTAATATCATCTTCTTTCTGCCGTTGGCTACTCACGCCTCTTCCGCCACGATTTTGGGCACGGTAGCTTGCCATCGCTGTCCGTTTGATGTATCCGCCCCGAGTAACAGTAACAACCATGTTTTCTTCAGCTATAAGGTCTTCCTTTGATATGTCTTCAGAAAGGTCAGCAATCTGAGTTTTACGTCCGTTACCGAACCGTTCATTAATATTTTGTAATTCTTCCTTAATTACCTTCCATAGTTCTTCTTTTTTTCCTAATATCGTTTCTAGCCTAGATATTTCTTCCTGTAAACCACGGTACTCTTCCTGTAGCCGTTCTCTTTCTAGACCAGTTAGTCTCTGCAATCTCATGTCTAAAACAGCTTGGGCTTGAATTTCGCTGAGATTGAATTCAGTTATTAGTCCTGCTCGGGCTGTTGTTGGATCAGGTGAGTTTCTGATGAGCTCTATAACCTCATCTAGTTGATCCAAAGCTATGAGATAACCTTCCAGGACGTGGGCTCGTTCTTGAGCCTTTCGCAGTTCGAATTGACTCCGGCGTTTTACTACATCAGCTCGATGGTCAAGAAACAAGCGTAGTGTTTCGGGGAGGGCCAAGATCCGTGGGGATTTGTCTACGATGGCGACGTTATTAATCGAAAAGGTGCTTTGGAGTTGTGTATATTTATAGAGTTGGTTTAGGACTAACTCGGGATGCGCACCACGTTTTAATTCGAAAACAATACGCATCCCTTGTCTATCCGATTCATCGCGAATATTGGAGATATCATCTATCTTCTTAGTACGAACCAAGCCTGCGGCTGTTTGAATGAGCGAAGTCTTGTTTATCTGATATGGGATTTCACTTACGATAATAGAATTGCGATTATTCCGCTCTTCAATTCTGACTCTACCTCGAACCCTTATTCCACCTCGACCAGTTTCGAAAGCCTGTCGTATACCTTCGCGACTCATTACTCCCCCAGTTGGGAAGTCTGGACCTTGTATGTACTCCATTAGGCCGTCGAGATCAATCGTGGGTTGATCTATCATCGCGATCAGGCCATCTATAATTTCAGAAAGATTATGAGGGGCAATGTTAGTTGCCATGCCAACGGCAATTCCAGAAGCACCATTAATAAGTAGATTTGGTAAAGCCGAAGGGAGTACCTCTGGTTCAACTGTGGTGTCGTCAAAGTTAGGTTTTTCTTCGACAACTTCTTTGTCTATGTCAACCAGCATTGATTCGCCCAAAGCAGATAATCGGGCCTCGGTATACCTGTATGCTGCTGGTGGATCGCCATCAATAGAACCGAAATTGCCTTGCCCGTCAACTAGCGGATAACGAAGATTCCAATCCTGTGCTAAGCGAACCATTGCGTCATAAATTGAAGCGTCGGAATGGGGATGATATTTCTTAATGACCTCTCCAACCACACCTGCACTCTTCGAGTGCTTTCGATTGGAAAAAAGGCCCTCTTGTTGCATTGCGTAAAGGATCCTTCGTTGTACGGGCTTTAAGCCATCACGGACGTCTGGTAGAGCTCGGTCCACAATGACAGACATGGCATAATTTATGAAGCTTGATTTGATTTCGTCGGTAATTTGAACGGGAACTACATGACCTTCGTTCAAAGGTGCCTCCTAATGTTCGGACCTTGGTGTACTATTTGTAATTTAATCAACTGCATTCAGCGCGTTATAAGCTCTAAATCCAATGCCCTATAGTACCATTGGATTGCCGGGTCGGGCAAACCAACCAATTGCGTAGAAATGCTGTCTGAGAAACGAAAAACTCAATACTTAGCTTCGAATGTGGCTAATTTCTCTTACTGCATTGGTTGACCTGTTATTTACATGGCACTAGACAACCGTAATACCAGCCTAAAAGGAGTGAGTAGGCTATCCTGAAACGATGCGAATCCTGTCTAACGAGGACGTGCGTGCGAGCCTAAAATGGGATGCTGTGCTTACAGCACTCTCGGATGCATTTTTGAATAAAGATGAATACTTAATTCCAGATAGGGTTGTGCTCTCCGCATCGAATGACAGGAGCTTGCTCACTATGCCTTGTTTGTCCAGCGAGGGGTATTTTGGCGTGAAACAGGTATCTGTATCGCCAGAAAATGTAGGGCGGGGCCTCCCGATAGTACAGGCTTGGTACACACTAATGGATCCCAATGGCGCGACCATATTAAGCGCTGAAGCTGATTTTCTAACCTGCATAAGAACAGCCGCTGTCTCTGCGCTTGCTGCTTCTTATTTGGCTCATACAGGGGCTTCAACACTTCTTGTTATAGGGACCGGTGCATTGGCACCCTGGATGGCGGAGGCGCATGCGCATTCCCGTAAATACACTAAGATTTCAATCTGGGGTCGGGATAGCGAAAAGGCGGAACGAACTGCAACTGAAGTGCGTTCACGTCTGCCTAATGTGTTGGTGAACACTACTGCGAATCTCGAACAGGCAATACGATCGGTATCCGTAGTGAGTTGCGCCACTAGTTCCAAGGACCCAATCATTCGTGGCGCATGGCTTGATCCAATCCATCATGTAGATATTGTCGGTTCCTTCACATCCACAATGCGGGAGGTAGACACTGACGCCGTGTTGGGTAGTGACGTGGTGGTAGATGACCGCCAAGCAGTTAAGACTGAGGCAGGTGATCTTATTAGCGCTCAATCAAAGGGGTGGAAATTTACTCAGATTCGTTCTGATCTAGCTGAGGTGATCAGAGGTAATTTTATCCGGGGGCGAAGACCTACGTTGTTCAAGAGTGTAGGGCTTGCGATCGAAGATCTTGTTTTGGCAAGACTGCTTGTGGGGAGCTAGGCAGTATGGGAGTTCAAAACTTATAACCGAAATAGGGACTGAGGTAAATTGGTTTTGCAGAGTTTTTATATCTAGGCTAAGGAAAAACACTTGAGGTCAATAGTTCTGAACTATTAATGGAGTAGCGACTACAAAGCACTAATCAGGTTTCTTATGGAAGAGGTCGTTCTGGGACCAGCCTACCGTTTCAGGATCGTCCACAGGAGCAAGATCTAAATTAACTACAATGGGATCTTGTCCGCTACGGACCAAGACGCATTTAAGTGGTTTGTCAGAGAGCGCGTTGATCTCTTGGTGCGGTACGTAAGGAGGAACGAAGATAAAATCGCCAGGTTCCGCTTCCGCTACATATTCGAGATGATCTCCCCACCGCATTCTGGCTCGGCCACTTACCACGTAAATTATGCTTTCAAGTTCACCATGGTGGTGGGCTCCCGTCTTAACATCAGGTTGGACCGTTACGGTGCCAGCCCAAAGCTTCTCGGGTCGGATATGTTCCTTACTGAAGGCTGCCGCTCGGATCATACCGCTAGTTTGGGGCGTGTTGTGATCTAGGTCTTTGGTACTAACAACGCGAACGCCTTTCGTGCGCCACTTTTCTGTTTTGCGTACCTTATTCACCAGGTTCCTCCGGTTTGGGAAAAAGTTTACTTGTCTGGTTAATATCCTATCAGGCTTAAGAATCGCGATCTTTTTACTTTGGGGCGTGGTACTGTCCAGCCATGGTTGATCGTTACGCCACTCCCGAAATGTTGTCCCTATGGGGTGAGGTAAATCGATATCGGACTTGGTTTCAAGTTGAGTTATCCGCAATTGAAGCATGGGAACGATTTGGTGAGGTTCCGGCTGGAACCGGGTCCCGGCTTCGGACTGCCGTTGAACAGAACCCGCTCGACGAAGGGTTTGCCGCTCGAGTTGCAGAAATTGAGGCTGAGACTCATCACGATATTGTGGCTTTTACACGAGCGTTAACAGAACGCTTCGGGGAAGATGCACGCTTTATCCATTTAGGTCTTACCAGTACAGATATAGTTGACACCGCACAAAATCTTTTGCTCCGCGATGCCATGTCCATTGTAATTACTGATTTAGTTGAACTTTCTTCTGCGGTACGGGACCTTGCTGTTCAACATAAGTTGACGCCATGTATAGGACGGACTCACGGTATACATGCCGAACCAATGACCTTTGGGCTAAAGTTTCTGTTTTTCTATTCTATTTTGGAGCGTGATTTGGTTCGTCTCAAACAAGCCCGGGAGGGGATTTCAGTGGCGATGCTGTCCGGATCGGTCGGCACTTACGCTCATGTTCCACCCGAGATCGAAAGATTCGTGGCAGAAGACTTGGGAATCTCCCCAGAATCGGTGTCTAACCAGACTGTAGCTCGTGATCGGCATGCTGTATTATTGTCAAGTCTCGCGATATTGGGCACTACAATTGAGCGAATTGCAGTGGAGATCCGTCATCTTCAACGAAGTGAAGTTCGGGAGGCGATGGAGGGTTTCAGTCCTGGGCAAACTGGAAGTTCCAGCATGCCACATAAGCGTAATCCTATTGCCACAGAAAACCTTACAGGTGTGGCTAGGATCTTACGGGCGAACTTGCAGGCGGGACTCGAGAACGTTTCGCTTTGGCATGAGCGGGATATCAGTCACAGCTCGGTTGAGAGATTTATATTGCCAGACAGTACAACCTTGGCGAGCTATGCTGTCCGTCGATTGACCCGAGTCATGCGAAGACTAGAGATTTTCCCAGAACGAATGGCGGCAAATCTCGACCAATTAGGGGGACTTGTCTTCTCTCAGCGGGTGCTTCATAAGCTTATTGCTAAAGGAATGATGCGCGAAGATGCTTATGATGTTGTTCAAAGAAACAGCCTCTTAAGTTGGGATTCTGGGACAGCCCTTCGAGAGTTTTTGGAGGGTGATTCTGGTTGCCCATTGACTCCAAGCGAACTCGATGAAGCCTTTGACGTTGACTGGTATCTTCGATATATAGACGAGATTTTCGCCCGGTTTACTCTTTGACTAGATAAATTAGGACGCAATACCTGTTATGATTTCGCCGTGGCAAAGTCCCAAAAGCTTGCCCTCCGTTACGAGGGCAAGGCTAAGAAGATTTTTGAAACCGACGATCAGGCCCGTTATATCGTTGAATTTAAGGACGACGCAACCGCTTTTAATGCTCAGAAGCGGGGAATAATTGTGCGTAAAGGTGAGATTAATAATGCAATTACCGCAACGCTTTACGAATATCTAGAATGCAACGGTATAAAGACTCATTATGTTAAGAAACTTGGGATAACGGAACAACTAGTGCAGGCTGTGAAGATTATTCCTGTAGAGGTGATTGTTAGGAATCGTGCGGCTGGTTCTTTCGCTAGTCGTTATGGCATAGAGGAGGGTGACGAGCTTAATCCGATGGTTATTGAGTGGTGCCTAAAGAGTGATGCGCTTGGTGATCCACCAATGAATGATGCCACCGCTGTTGCCCTCGGATTTGCTACGCCAGAGCAGTTAGAGATACTTTTAGACCAATCATCAAAGGTAAACGATCTTCTGCAACCCTATTTGCATGATCGTGGTCTTGAGCTGATAGATTTCAAGCTAGAGTTTGGCGTTGATTTGGCCGGTGAGATATTGCTTGCTGACGAGATTAGTCCAGATACCTGCAGGTTATGGGATGTCAGCACCGGAGGTAGTCTCGATAAAGATCGTTTCCGACGTAACCTAGGTGGGGTTGAGGAAGCGTATTTAGATGTGTTTCATCGGATCGTTAGGAATACTCATGCCTGAATTCCGGGCTGTAGTTTTGGTGATGTTAAAACCGAGCCTCCTTGACCCTCAAGGAAGAGCTGTAGAGCGAACCGTTCAGAGGCTGGGAAGCAAAAATGTGAAGGATATGCGAATTGGAAAACGAATTGAATTATTTATTGAGGGTGATCGTGAAGCAGTTGAAGTTCAACTTGAAGGGTTAGCCCGAGAAGTTTTAAGTAATCCAATTACTGAGGACTTTAGTATTCAGCTTAGCGAGTTGTAAGCTAGTGGATCACAGTACAGGAAGTATCAAGACTCATGACGGCCTGTCATTGTTTACCCAAAGTTGGACTCCGAAGACTCATGTCCGGGCTACGGTTTTTCTTGCACACGGTTACGCTGAACACTCTGGGCGTTACGAGTTTTTGGCAAATTCGTTAACTAAGGTAGGCATAAGATTAGTGACTCACGATTCTAGGGGTCACGGTAAAAGCGGAGGTGATCGGGGTCTCATCCCCAACATAAATGTCTTGACTGAAGACTTCAAGCAGGTGGTGGAGTTTGAGCGAACCCATAATCCGGTGGGAAGGCCGATAATTTTGTTTGGACACAGCATGGGTGGGCTTGTAGCCACTATGTTGGCTGTTAACGAGCCTGATTTACACGAACTTCTTGTTATCAGTTCACCTTTCTTTAGGCCGACATTGCAACCTGCCAAATGGCAGGTTGCAATGATACGACTGATAGCTAATGTTTTTCCAAATCTTCCAGTCACCAATTTCGATAGCAACGAACTCTCGCGCATTAGTGAAGTGGTCAGGTTATACGATGAAGACCCTCTAGTTTATCGAGGTTGGTTGAAAGCTCGATCTGCTTTTTCTTTGATCAATGGGGGGAAAGCGGCTTTTCTGCGAACTAAGGATCTTAAGCGCCCCTTGCTAGTGGTTCATGGAGGAAGAGATCCAACCGCTAGCCCGAGCGTAAGTAGTGATTTCGTTGCCAAAGCCGCACCGGCCGACAAAACCCTTCAGATCTATAAAGACAGTTTGCATGAGGTATTTAATGATCTTGATGGACCCAAGGCGTTGGATAATGTTGTTACTTGGATAGAGAATCGAATCGGTACTTAAAATTAGGTGGTTCTTTAACCTGATTGAGTGGAAAGAAAAAAGTGAACTTAGTCGGCATAAGAATCATTTGTGGAGTACTCGAATGAGAAAGAACTTTAGGTACCTAGCTTCTGGAAAATTTAGTGGTACGGGGTGATCTGGTGGGTGAGCTGTTTCATGGATTATTTGTGTTGTTGCTCCGATCGAAGACGCAGCTTCGGCTAGCACTCTGCGAAAGCCTGTGGGAGATACTTGCGTAGTGCAGCTTGAAGTAGCCAGTAATCCCCCATTAGCAACACTTTGGAAAGCTAGGCGGTTTAGGCGCCGATACGACTTTAGTGCCTTGGTTCGCTGCGTTTTACGGCGCGCTAGGGATGGAGGGTCAAGGATAACGAGGTCATAGGTCTTACCTTGACTAACTAACGTCTTTAGGTACTCATAGGCATCAGCTCGTACCGTCTCATATTGATTAGGTTTAAATCGGTTGGCCATGACATTCCTATGTGCATCATGAAGAGCTTGGTCAGCACGGTCTACAATTGTTGCGTAAAGTGCACCCCCTTCGAGGGCGTTGACGGAGAATCCACCGGTGTAGCTAAATACGTCTAAAACTCGAGCTCCAGCCGCCCAAGCTCGCACTATTGATCGATTATCTCGCTGATCGAGATAGAGCCCAGTCTTTTGACCTTCATAAATATTAGCCAAGAAGTTCAAGCCGTTTTCGCGGACTGTAAATTCTGCTGGTGGTTCCTGGCCCCAGAGAACGCGGTAGCCATCCTTAGTACGAGCTAGTACTCCTTTTAGTTTCATGGTTTTCCCTAGAGCTTTTGCTAGGGTAATTAAAAGCGAATCCACACCAGTAATGTAAGTTTTGATTATTGCAAAACGGTCATAGCGGTCTACAACGATGCCAGGGAATCCGTCGGATTCGCCATAAAGAATGCGGTATGCATTGTTGCCCGGGTTACCAAGTCCTTTTCTAATATCTTGGGCCGTTTGCAGTCGATTTATTACCCAAGAGTGGTCTGGAACCTGGTTACGATCGTAAAGACGGATACCTACGTCACCAATTGATTGGTATAAGCCGATAGCGCTAAGTCTCCCTGCTTCGACACGAACCCAGCAAGCTGTTTCAAGATTGTGCTTTGGCAAGTGGTTCCTGTAGATCCAAGGGTGCCCGCTACGTAAAAGACCTTCATGCCGATCTCCAATATTTAGGGTTTTTAGCGGCACAGGGATGGGATGTCCGCTAGTTCACGGACCCTTGTAAGTATTCTGTCGAACATGTTTTTAGTCAAGCGGCCGGTGTTAGTGTTTTGGAAGCTCACATGGTAGCTGTCCAAAAGGGGTAGTCCTTGGTCTTCAAGCTTATGGAATTGGCCGTGACAAAAAGGATGTCGGGCTTTCACGAGATCTTTACCTTTGGCTTTGAGAAAATCTAGGTATGCGTCGTGTGCTATTTTGCCTAGCGCAAGAACGATTCGGGCTTCTGGAAGTTGTGAGAAGTCATGATTTAGCCACTCGCGGCAGGCAGCAATTTCATTGCGGTGCGGTCGGTTTCCGGGGGGTACACATCGGGCTGCTGAGGTGACCCAAACATCTTGCAGGGTCAGGTCATCATCCATATCAACAGATCTAGCTTGATTTGAAAAGCCTGCCCGATACAAGGCAGGGTAAAGGAAATCTCCACTGGCATCACCGGTGAACATTCTTCCTGTACGGTTGCTACCATGCGCTCCCGGGGCCAATCCGATAATTACCACTTTGGCTCTTGTATCGCCAAATCCAGGAACTGGTCGTCCCCAGTACGAATGATTACGATAGGCCTTCCTCTTTTCTTTAGCCGTTCGCTTGCGATGTTCTACGAGCCTAGGACAGCGGACACAGTCCTCGAGCCCAGCAGGGAGGTTATTCATACCTGCTTCCTAATGATTGCGGTTGCGTCTTGGAGTCGGTCTAGAGCCGCGTCGAGGATGGGTTGTGAAGTTCCAAAATTTAGTCGTGCAAATCCACGTCCTTCTCCTAGCTTTCCGAATCGAGATCCTCTCTCTAGCACTAGGCCGGTTAACTCTTGTAGATTTTGGGCCGGGTCGTCAAGTCCTAATTTACGGAAGTCGAGCCAAGCTAGGAAAGTTCCTTCGGGAGGAATCCATTCAAGATCCGGGGTTTCAGCGACTATTTCACCAATGCGTTTACGGTTTTTGCGCAAGTAGTTTAGCGTATTAATCAACCAAGGATCGGCCTTTGTGTAAGCTGCTAAGGCAGCCGTTTGAGCGAGAGTATTTGGGGCCTCTGCTGAACCACGAGCTCTCAACTTCATCTTTTCACTAAGCTTTCGATTCGCTGTAATAGCAAAACTAATTTTTAGTCCCGCAAAGTTGAAGGCTTTTGTAGGTCCGTAAAGCGTAACAGTCTTCTGAGCTAATTCTGAAGACACGTTCGCTAAGGGACGATGCTCACCATCTAGAACAAGATCCGCGTGGAGCTCATCAGAGATTATCCACAGCTTTTTTTCAAGCGCAAAGTTTGCTAAGGTTTCAATTTCAGATTCAGTAAACACACGGCCAACAGGGTTATGTGGATTGCATACCAGGAGTGCCTTGACTTCTGGCGTCCAACCCTCTTCTAAAGCCTCTCGATTGACCCGATATCCTGGTTGGCTGAGGGGTACTGGAACGATTCTTCTGCCCGTATATTCGATGGCTTCGAAGAACGGCGTATAAACCGGTGTCTGCACCATTACACCCTCACCGGGTTTAGTTACTGCACTTACTGATAAGAAAAGTCCAGGTACAGTCGCACTGAGGGGCTGAATCTGTTCTGCTCCAATGGCCCACCCATAACGAACTGCGAGTCGGTTTGCGACAACCTCCTTGAGACCAGGAATACCCTGTTTGGCTGAGTACATTAGGGTTCCATCCCTTACGTGTTTAATAAGAGCTGTGCTAATTTCTGAAGCGATTGGGAGGTCCATGTCTGCTACAGATAGCGGCAGTTCGTCTTTTTCAACCACACACCACTTGTCGCTGTAAACCTTACGCATGTCGGCCACGACAAGTTGATTGAAGGGTTTTGGCATGCTCCTTAGCTTACCAGTTCGGACCCAGGTTCCTCAGGTAGACTCTGGATTGTGAGAGTCAAACTGAAAGTTCCTGATTGGGCTGTCAAAATGGTTAGTGACCACACGGACATGGATAGGAATCCTCTACGCTTAAAAGCGGGTTCCGGACGACACATAAAGCTTTCCCTACCTGACGACGTTTATTTTGAATATGGCTACATCGATTCTGGTGGCGAGATGAGAGCCGATCCTAACAATCCAGTAGTAGCTGCAAACCCCTGGTATCCCGCGTTAAGCGTTTTAACAGGTCCGACGCACAAATTCCTCGGGCCGTTGGTCGATCTTCCACCAAGCAGCGGGGACCTTAAGCGATATCAATTACATAGTTACCATTTTAAAGCTCGGCGCCGATTTGCGATTTTTTCCCCAGACGGTGTCGGTGATAAGCCGCTACCAATTGCAATCGTTCAAGATGGTCCTGCGTTCCTTAGGATTGGGTACCTTGATCGCATTTTTGAGTCCTTAGTGAAAGCAGGATTAGCCTATCCTGTCCGGCTAGTCTTTGTAGAACCAGCTGATCGAACTATTGAATATCAATTTTCCCCCACCTATAAGTCATTCATATCTCAAGAACTCCTTCCCTTTATTGACGCAGAAATACCAGTAGAGGGCAAACCAATTCTTATTGGAGTCAGCTTAGGGGGTCTCGTGAGTGCAACCATTGCTCTAGAGGATCCAGACCGCTATCAGGGTGTAGTGACCTTATCAGGCGCGTTTCTTGGGACCCCTTCAAATCCTGATCCATATAACTCTACGAAATCATGGGTCTTAAATAGGATCAAGGAAGGAGCAGGTTCTAACCTGCGCTGGTCCCTTGATGTGGGCACCCTAGAATGGCTTCTTGAAATAAACAGAAGTGTTCAGGAGGCATTGGACTGTAGTGGGGCAACCCATCGTTATCAGGAATGGAATTCTGGTCACAATTGGGTCAGCTGGCGAAATTGCCTCACCCAGTCCATAAGGTTCTCGTTTTCTCCAAAAATTTTTAACCATAAAAGTAAAAGACTTAAAAATTAATACTAACAACAATGTCCTACTTGGGGCTTTAAGTGATTGCTTAGCGGTATTTAGTGTTGTGGACTGAGCTGATCTCAAGCCGTGCTGACACGTCAATATCCATGACAAGGGAATCAATTTAGCTCCGATGATGGACCTGTTGATGCGGTAGGGCAGGGGTGAAGGTTCGCCTTCATGGTTGTTGTTGCGATAGCATTAACCATGGTTTACCGAATCGAGAAGGACACCCTTGGTGAGGTGCAGGTTCCAGCAGATCGATATTGGGGCGCCCAGACGCAGCGGTCGCTGGAAAATTTCCCAATTGGTGACGAGATAATGCCAATAGAGATTATAAAGGCCTTCGCGGTGCTGAAAAAATCAGCCGCCCTTGTTAACGCCGAATTGGCTGGGCTTGAACCTGACAAGGCTCGGGTAATCTCTGACGTTTGTGACGAGATACTAGAGGGAAAACTAGATAATCATTTTCCGTTGGTTGTCTGGCAAACTGGTTCGGGCACACAAACTAACATGAATGTTAATGAGGTGATAGCCAACAGGGCAATTGAGGTCTTAGGGGGTGAACTCGGCTCCACTGTTCCTATTCATCCTAACGATGATGTGAATCGCTCACAGTCATCTAACGATACTTTCCCGACAGCCATGCATATTGCCGCATATACAAGTTTAGTAAATCGAGTTGTTCCGGCTGTTTCGAATTTGCGTAATACGCTTGCTTCTAAGGCTGAGGCCTTTAGTGATGTAGTTAAGATTGGTCGTACGCATCTTATGGACGCTACCCCTCTTACTCTTGGTCAGGAGTTTTCGGGGTATGTTGCCCAACTCGACAAGGGACTTCAGGCGGTGCGATCAGTACTTCCTAATCTTTCTGAACTGGCGCTGGGAGGTACTGCAGTAGGGACAGGACTTAATGCTCCTCAGGGATACGCAAGCTCTGTAGCTGAACGAATTGCTAGTTTTACGGGATATCCATTTGTTCCTGCAGGAAACATGTTTGAAGCTTTAAGCGCTCACGATGCTGTAGTTGAGGCTTCCGGAGCTCTAAAACGCTTGGCCGTAAGCCTGATGAATATTGCTAATAATATTCGCATGCTGGCGTCGGGACCACGATCCGGAATTGGAGAGCTAGAACTCCCAGCAAATGAACCCGGCTCCTCGATTATGCCTGGCAAGATTAACCCCACTCAAGTTGAGGCACTTACCATGGTTTGTGCGGAAGTTATTGGAAATGATGTGGCGATAGCTCTTGGGGGTAGTCAAGGTCACTTTCAGCTCAACACATTCAAGCCAGTAATGATCTTTAATCTGTTACGTTCGGGTTGTCTCTTAGCTGACGCTTGTGACTCATTTGACCTGCGACTCGCAATCGGAATTGAGCCGAATCGTAAAAGGATTGAAGAGCAGTTGAGTCGTTCGTTAATGCTTGTGACAGCTTTAAACCCCCACATAGGTTATTACAAGGCTGCAGAGATTGCTCAGAAGGCCCATGCCGAAAATATTACGCTAAAGGATGCGGCTTTAGAACTAGGTTATCTTACTGCTGAAGAGTTTGATCGGATCGTGATTCCTGCAAACATGGTTTGATTTCACTTAACGGCGCTCGTCGATAATTTCTACGTCTCTTGGGATAAAGGTAACGTCAGTTGCTGTTAATCCTTGATTAGGGCGGAAATTCTCAAAAACCAAATCGAAAAGAAGTGCACCGTTGCGGTGAAAGTACGTTAGGCGATAGGGGTACCATTCTTGGTCAACCACCTGGGCATTAACTCGTCCTATAGTGGCAATCGTACCGTCAATATTTTCGAAATCAAGGACATACACATTCCCTACAGAAGTTTTTTCATAGCCAATCAGCTTAGTTCTAAAGCCAGAAAATACCTCTTCAAGGTCCAACGAAAGAGTAAAGATATTCCCGTTATCATCTTGCGGCATTAGTCGTCCGAGGGCCTCGGGGTCTGAGGAGTCGAAGAGCGTGGCTTGATTCGTCACGAATAGGTAGTTGTAGAGTTTGTTGCCATCAAGAACAACAAAATTGTCAGCTAGAGCGTCGGGTTGTATGAAGTAGGCTCTGAGTACCGGGACTGCTGGGATCGCCTGAACATCTATCTCGAGGAAGATTTCTGTCCCATCGGCGTCAACCAGACGTCCCTTCAAAAGAAATGAAAGGTCTGCTAAGGCCGCGCTTTTCTCCTTGAGATTGCTTAGAACAGTGTCTATATTTAGGTCCTGCGCAAGGGAAAGGTTTGCTATCAACATTGAGAACCACAAGAAGGCAAGGCCCAGAGGCATTCGGCCGAAAGATCTAGTCGGTTGCCCTGGAGAATCGTAAGGTCCTATGTTAATGGATTGATAGGGTCTGGTCATATTAAGTCAAGCCTAACTTGTGTCACTAGTGAATGGCATGAGAGTATTCTCTTCATTCTTAAGGCAATGGATAAAGGTTTCTTTATGGTGTTCACACTTTTCGATTGAAAGCGGCGATAGCCTAAGGTCTAGTAGAGGAGGGATCTTATATGATCCGACCCGGCCTACCTTGGCTGCCTACCGTTATGTTTTTACTTAGTTTTATTGTCTCAGCACAAACTATAGTTGTTAGTCCACGAGAGGGTGTTGCTCGTTTAAAGCCTGATTTCGACGTTCAGGTATGGGTTGATAAGGATCCTTCTGGCGAAAATGTTCCTGAATACGAGGTTGGTGACAGGATAAGGATCGGCGTTTTTGTGACTGAGCCTAGCTACATATACCTCTACAGCATAAAATCAACGGGCAAAATTAGCCAGATATTACCGAATCTATTTGAGGGTCAGGAAATAAACAATTACCTAAAGGCTGGGCAAACGAAACTATTTGCACCAACGAGATCTAACTATAAATTCACTGTTGACGGTCCAAGTGGACTAGAGAAGGTTGTCGTGATTGCTACCAGAAATCCAATAAATCCAGGGAATCTTGCTCTATTAAGGCAAAATGATTCTACATTGACAAGTTCCAGCATTAATTCTACGGCTACTAGTTTTTTCAGAACCATTGTTGAAAATTTTCCCCTAAACAAATGGACAACAGATACCGCGATGTTAAATGTGCGTCAAGATATTGGGAACTCTCAGTTAGGGACCTTATATCTAAATAGTCATCCCGCTGGGGCGAAGGTTTTTGTTGACGGAAAATTTGTTGGCTTCACTCCCACTACTTACGGAAGTCCGATTGGGCACCATGATATTTCCTTTGATCTAAATGGTTACGAGATATTTGCGACCAGGGCTAATATTAGTGTGGGTAACATATTTCCAGTCCAAGCAACACTTGTTCCTGAGAACGATGACATGGGCACTTTGCTATTCAGAACCAACGTGATGGGTGCTCAAATATTCGTAGACGGCAAGATTATCAGTCAGGACTATAACGATCAAGAAAAAATTCGCAAGAGATTAACAGTAGGTAATCACCAAGTAACAGCTGTAGCTCCTGGTTTCAACACGGTCATCCAGTACTTTTGGATCAATAGTAACCGAACAACCGAAGTAATAATCAAGCAAAGTTTATTAGATTGAATCGTGGTTTCTAAACTAGCTGCATTGCGGTGTTAGGTCTGCAGAAAATATTGGATTAAGTGCAATACTAGTCACATGAATCATTGGGACGAACTTATAGCGATTGTTCTGGCTGGTGGAAGGAGCGATCGTTTAGCTGCTGAGTCTTCGCTGGAGTCAAAAGGCTTAGTGCCTTATAACGGGGTAGCGCTCGGAACGTATGTCCTAAAAGCCCTCGCTGCTAGCAGATACGTTAAAAAGGTTGTCCTTGTTGGCGCTTCAGATCTTCCAGGACCCACTGACCTGAGGGTTGCTCCAGGGGAACGACTTATTGATTCTTTGGTTATTGGTTGTGAAGCTGCAGGGCGATTTGGATCGAGAGGCCTACTGGTTGTGTCTTGTGATCTACCTTGGCTGAAGGGTGAAGCAATAGATAAGTGGATTGAGGAAGCACCCTATGGAGACCTAGTTTACCCAGTGATACCAGAGGAAGTATCAAAACAGGATTTTCCTGAACACGAGAGAACTTTCGTTAGATTGAGTTCTGGCCGCTTTACCGGCGGAAACATGTGTTTGGTTCAACCTGATGCAATCGAAATGCTAAAGCCGTGGATTGATCGGGTCTATAGGGCACGTAAGAATCCTCTAGCGTTGGCCAGGATTATCGGTTTTGGCACTGCTATTAAGCTTCTCCTCGGGCAGATTACGTTGGAGGGCATAGAAAGAGAGGTCGGTCTTAAGGTAGGTCTTGATGTTCGGGTAAGCGTAACTGATGAGGCATCTATTGGGGCTGATGTCGACCGTCTTGAGCATATTATTTAACGGCCACGTTCGTAATAAGTTAGTTTCTGAGATAATTACTTTACATGCAAGAGCAGTACCTTGAAAGGTTAAACATCGATTTTCAAAGAATCACCGCATATTTCTCAGCTGTATCTACTAAGGGCACAAGGGCTAGAGGGGCCTCTCAGCAGATTCTAGTTAGCAAGTGGTAGGTAAGGTTGGGCGTCGGTGGTCCAATCACTGTTAGGTCTGGTCTTTAACTGACGGTAGGCCGCTAACGCAATCATGGCTCCATTGTCCGTTGTCAGATCGGGGGGAGGAACATGTATTTCAAGGTCCTGATCTTTGAGTTTCTCTCTCAGCCTTTGGTTGGCAGCTACTCCGCCTGCAACCACTAAGCGTCGTAGTTGAGTCTGTTTAGCAGCTCTAACGGTGGTGTGGATTAAGGAGTCGACGACGGCTTCTTGGAAACTAGCTGCGACGTCAGCGCGATTAGCGTTTGGGGTTCTGTCCATCAAGGTAACTACTGCCGTCTTAAGGCCGCTAAAAGAGAAGTCGAAGCCATTCTGCACCCAGAGAGGCCTAGGTAATTTGTAAATGTCAGTATTTCCACTAAGAGCGAGTTGGCTGAGAGGTGGACCTCCTGGATAGGGCAAGCCTAATAATCGGGCGATCTTGTCGAAAGCTTCGCCAGCTGCATCGTCTCGAGTGGAACCTAATTCAACATAAGATCCCCAGTCATCAACCTGAAAAAGGCTGGTATGCCCACCTGATGCAATGAGACAAAGGAACGGCGTCTTAACGTTTTCGGTTGCAAAGCTCGAGGCAATGTGCCCTTCAAGGTGATGTATCTTCAAGAATCTTAAGTTACGCGACCAAGCAAATGAGCGCCCATAAGATAAGCCGACAAGTAGAGAACCTATCAGGCCGGGGCCGTAGGTAGCCGCTACGGTGTCGATGTCTTTTAAAGAGATTCCCGCTTGATTAATCGCTTCTGTAAATACGCTGTCCAGAATAGACAGGTGTTCGCGGCTAGCTTGTTCTGGCACAATCCCACCGAAGCGGTCATGGAGAGCTGTTTGAGAGGCTACGACGTTGGCGATGATTTTCCCATCAAGTACTAGTCCAACCCCAGTGTCGTCACAAGATGTATCTATACCTAAAATGCATGGCACCTCTTGACCGTACCAGTTTAAGGCGGACCAGTTCTATTAGTCCATCGTAAACTGGTACGGTGTCGGCGTTAAAGTCCCATTACGAGGAGATAAAAGTACCGCTGCCAAAAGGTGGTCAACTTATTACTAAACCTGGAATTCGCGGTTACCCGGGGCTTACGCCAGGACTTAACGTGCTTTTAGAATATGCAAGTGCAGGAAAGGGATCTTTAATTGACGCTAGTGGTTCTGCTTCTGGATATGCGATGGGCATTAATTGGGATGGACCCGTTATTGTGTTAGAACCCTCTAGAGCGGCTGGAATTTGTGCCGCGCAAATGCAGCGCGAAGGCCAATATAAGGTCTTTGCTGGAGCAGTATGGGATGCTGTACCACAGTCAGCAGATGCAATTGCCCTGATTCCACAAGCTGATCGGGGAACTGCCCGCGTAGAAGCGGAGTTAGCTGGTGCCTATCGGGCTCTACGTAAGACAGGGCGGCTGGTTTTTACAATTCATAAAAAATCAGGGGCAAAACGTTATGAGAAACTTGCTAAACGATGGTTTGATACTCGGTTAATCGGAAAACGGTCTGGTTGGCGGGTTGTTGAGGGCGTAAGATGCGATTCCTCGTTGCAGATAAGTCCACCTTGGCTTGATTTCGAGGCGATTGGTCATCCGATGCAAGCGAGGCCAGGGGTATTTTCTGCTGGGAAAATAGATAGTGGTACGAGGTTGCTAGTTGATTCAATCCAAGACTTGCCGCTCCAAGGGAGGCAAGTCTTGGATCTAGGATGCGGTTATGGCCTACTTAGTGTTTTTGCTGGGCTTCGTGGAGCACACGTAACTGCGTTAGATGACGATTGGCCTTCGGTTGACAGTGCTCGGCAGAATCTTGAGCGATTGAGTGTTAATTCACGTGTCTTGCATTCAGACCTTACGTCCGATCTAGATCCTCAAGAACGATTTGACATAGTTCTGGTTAACCCTCCTTTTCATGTAGGTAAGACTGTTAAAATGGATCTTCCTGCTGCCTTCATTAACGCTGCTTATGCTCATCTTCGGGATGGTGGGGTGTTGTTTTTAGTTGCCAATCGTGAGCTTGCATACGAACGTTTATTAGGAGTTTTTGCTGAGACTAAGAAGATTGCTGATTCTCGGGGCTTTAAGGTGCTCTGGGCTCAGAAGTGATCTTTTAGGTTATGCGGTAACCGGTTCCAGCGGTGAGGTCGAATACCTGGCCGGTGGAACCAACGAAATCATTGAGGATGGATTTGCACTCCGGGGCAGTAGAATCATCGCAAATTGCACCAATTGATGGTCCACCGCCAGATAAAAATGCTGCATAGGCGCCGTGGTCGTATAGTTTTTGTTTAGTCTGCATGAAGCCAGGGATTAAGGATTCCCGGTAGGGTTCGTGCAGGTCGTCTTGGGAGGCCGTTCGTAAAAGAGAGGGGTCCTCTTCAGCAACTGCTAGGGTCCAAAGAGCTACTCGTCCTGCAGTAAGAACCGTAGTGTTTCGATTGTATTTATCAGGTAGTATTTCTCGAGCTTTAGTGGTGGCGAGTTCAAAAGCTGGTACACCAAATAGTAATCGCCAATTAGCTGGTATTGAGAGGCTTCTACTTAGGTAACCGTTTTCTGAATTTCTGGTAGAAACAGTGAAACCACCAAAGGTTGCGGGGGCAACATTATCTGGATGACCTTCGAGCTCTGCGGTGAGTTGGAATACACCTTCTCGACCCAAAGGGTTACCTAACATGTGATCGGCAACAGCAGCCCCAGCAATTAGGGCTGCAGAGGAAGATCCTAGTCCACGAGCCAAGGGAATTGGGTTATCTACTGTAAAGGTTGCTCGTGGAAACGAATTTCCGGACCTTCTAAATGCTTCTCTGAAGCCGACATGAATCAAATTGTCAGATGTTTCTGGGATCATGCCCTCTCCGGTGTATCTAAAGTGATCATAAGCGCTAGGCGTCATGACCACTGATAGTTCTAGGTCAAGAGCTATCCCGAGGCAATCGAAACCTGGTCCGAGGTTTGCGCTGGTTGCAGGTACGCGCACTTGTATCATCGCGCGAAGCCTATCATGTGGAGCTTCTGTCGCGATGTTGGTAGGGATTCGACGAGATCAGAAGCAATCATTCCAACGCCTTTTTCGTTTCCAGCTATTTCTCCAGTAATGCCGTGCATACCCACTGCTGCACTGGAACTTATAAAGGGGTCGGTTGAAGTGGCGAGCCATGCACCAAGGAGACCAGCAAGAACATCTCCTGTGCCTGCAGTAGCCATACCAGGATGGCCAAATGTACTGATGGCTATTCTTTCTTTTGGTGAGGCGATAACGGTGGTAGCTCCTTTAAGTACTAAGACTGCGCTGTATTCCTTCGCCATTTCTGACGCTGCTCCAACTGGATCATCAATTATTTCTGAAATGTCGCTCCCTAAAAGGAAGCTTGCTTCACCAAGGTGAGGAGTCAAAACACAAGCACCGTGTCTTTTGGTGGCCTTGCTTAGTTCGTGTCCGGGTTGGAGTGCCCCAGCATCCAATACAGTGGGAGTTTTATCTAATGCGAGGATTGAGGGTACTTGGTTTGCCAATTTTGAGTCAAGGCCGGGTCCAATAACGCGGGCATGGGATTTAGCGTTCTTGATACTTGCTACTTGTTGAGCTAAAACCTTACTGGATTTCCATTTGTACCTGATTATGTCGGGCCAGGTTGCAGCTTGAGGGTCCTCAGCAAGAACGGACACGAGTCCAGAGCCTGCGCGTAGTGCTGAACGGGCAGCTAACTCTGCTGCCCCAGAGTACTGCGTTGATCCGCCAATCACTAGGACGGTTCCTGCGGAATACTTGTGCCCAGATCGTAAACGCCTAGGTGCATTATCTTGGATGTATTGCCGAGTCACAAGATCCGTGGTGGAATATCGGTGTAACACGTCATTTGGGATACCAATTGGGACTGTGGAGATTTCACCGAAAGCGGCCCGTGCTGGGAATAGAGCGCTGGCTAATTTGGCGCCAGCTAGTTGTACGGTGCGAGTTGCACGTACGTGGACTCCAAGAGGTTGGGCCTGATCAGCACCTACCCCAGTTGGGATGTCTACGCTGAGGACCGGCTGGTCAGTTGTGTTTATCTTAATGACGATCTCAGCGAGTTGACCTTCGAGCGGTCGGGACAAGCCGCTACCAAGTAGGGAGTCCACAAAAACATCGGTTGATGGCATTGGTCCAGATAAGAACGTGGCTATATTCCTGAAGGGAATCCTATGAGCCCTAGCAGAAGTTCGAGCTGCCTGAGTGTCTTTACTAGCGTTAGTTAGTTTGTTATCGGTTTCGAAAATTGTGACGTCTAGACCAGATTCCTTCAGATGCCTGGCAGCTACGTAACCGTCGCCTCCATTGTTTCCATTGCCACAAAGTATGACTACGTTTTTGGTAGTTGGCCAACGTTTAAGGAGGTCGTCTGCTATTGATCGTCCGGCGTTTTCCATCAAGACGATTGAGGGGATGCCAGTCTCGATCGCTTTTTTATCAACCATTTTCATGTCTTGTCCTGTGTATAATTTCATCAGTAGTTTAAGTTTACCCCCAGTGTTTGTAGTGCGCATAGTTTGGGTGGTTGAAGGACTTGTTTTTAAAATTGGCAATGGGAAGACTAGGGGTGGAAAGGTTTTGTTGTCCCCATTACATTTGGTTACTACTATTCCAATTGTTACTTTGCTCCCGCAGAAAGTAGGCTAGTATAGCTGGCTGTTTTTTAGGGTGTTACTTTAGTTTTTCGACAAGCAGAGTTAATGATGGTGTTGATGATTGAGTTCACTTGGTTGTATTGGTAACCGGTCCCCTCGGAATAATAAGGCAGCTATGTAGGTTGTAATTGGCACACTGAGTACGAGTCCTACTGAACCAACCAAGATTTGGATAATTTCCGTAGCCACTAGTTCTATATTTAGAGCCCGAGCGAAACTGAAATCGTTTAGCGTAAGTAGCAAAAGGAGTGGCAGAGAAGCTCCAGTATACGCTAAGACTAAGGTGTTCACTAAAGAGCCAACGTGATCCCGGCCTACATTCATTCCGCGTTGGTATAGTTCTCTGGCAGTTAACTCCGGATTTACGTGGGCTAGTTCTCTAATTACGCTGGCCTGAACTATGGTGATGTCAGTAAGTGCGCCTAAGGCGCCTATCAAAAGACCAGCTAGGAGCAGACCTTTGAGGTTTATTTGATTAGCACCAGCGTTAATCATTAATGCTTCGTCAGAGCCGAAACCTGTTAAGTAGCTCCATTCAGTGAACGCTATACCGAGCGCCATTGTCATTAGGACAGCTGCAAGCGTACCGGCTAAAGCTGCAGTCGTGCTCCAATTCAGTCCATGTACAAAGTAAATGGCTAAGATGAGTATGCTTCCAACGCCGACAAGAGATACTACAATCGGGTTCCAGCCAGCAAGGATTTGAGGAATTATAAAGGCCACTACTATCAGCAGGCTAGCTGCTGTTGAAAGAAATGCTCGGAAACCCTTAAAGCGAGCGACAACAATCGAGACCAGTAGGAAAATTCCTATTAACCAGAACAAGGAGGGGCGGCGGACCCAGTCTGAGACCACGAATTGGTGTTGGCCATCAGTCCCGTAAGAATAGTAAAGTTCTACGCGTTGTCCCTCTTTGAACGGTGGGAGGTCTTTGGGGGTGAATTGATCGACTCTGGGAATTTCTGCTCGTACCACGTGGCCGCTTCGTAATTGAACTAGTGCTGTAGAGTGACCATCGTGTTTTGAGGACGCAATAATATCTTTAATTCGTCCCTCAACGTAGCCGAAATCGGCTTCGAGTTTGGGTTGAGCCTGACTGATTGTCCCAAAAAGTATTGAGCTAGAAATTAGAATGGCTGAGGCTAGGACTGACATGAAACCTCTAAGTTATCCTTGGCAATCTATACATAGGCCATAAAGTACGAGTTCGTGGCCGTGTACTGCAAAGCCGTTTGGCACGGTGGTCTCCTCAGGCGGTGGGCAGCTTGAAAGGAGTTCGAATACCATGTTGCATGATTCGCATCGAAAGTGGTGGTGATGATCTCTACCAGAGGGTTCATACCGAGTTGAATCGTTTGGCAGGTGGACCGGAGTCACCTTCCCTTGTTCCTGAAGGCGGTGGAGATTTCTATAGATGGTCGCTAGCCCTATGCCTTTTAACTCTGTTTGTGTCAGGTCCCTAAGCTCTTTGGGAGTGACAGGTCCAGATGCTTTCTGGAGAGCTCGCAGAATGGCTGTTTTCTGTAGTGTGTTCCGATTCATCTAATAAGAGTGTAACAACCTGTGATGGGTCGAACAGTCACAGACTCGGTGCGATTATCGGACCTAAAGGCTGGCCACCGATTAAGTGCATGTGAAGATGGTAGATTTCCTGGCCTCCGTGTTCTTTGCAGTTAACCAAAAGACGGTAGCCTTTGTCGAGCTTTTCTTCTCTAGCAACATCTTTTGCCACCGTGAACATTCTACCGAGGGCCGGCTCATGTTCTGGAAGGACATGGTCGGCGCTCGGGATTATTGTGTTTGGGACAATAAGTATATGTGTAGGTGCTTGTGGATTATTGTCGCGAAAGGCCGTAACGAGATTATCCTTATAGACTATGTCCGCTTGTATCTTTCCAGTTACGATTTTGGCAAATACATTATCTTGGCACATGGCCCATACTCTAACTTTTACTTGGAGTTCCGTTCGAGTGTAGACTGTCGAGAATGGATTCAGGTAGGTCAGATCATTTGAGTGCGGGGCCAAAATCTGTTGCTATAGCGTTGCTTACTATTAGTGACACGAGGACTATTTACAACGATGCCAGCTCGGATTATCTGGAGGTAGAGCTAAGCCGTTTGGGTCACACTCTTGTGGATCGTAGGATCGTCAGGGATGAGGAAGCAGAAATTAGGAATGCTCTGCAGGATCTCCTCGACGGACCGGCGCAGGTGGTGATTTCCTCGGGAGGTACTGGCATAGCAGGCCGAGACGTGACAATTCCAATCGTGACTTCTCTTATTGTGAAGCCGATGCCAGGTTTTGGCGAACTTTTTCGGATGCTGTCGTTTAAAGAAGTCGGTGGGGCAGCGATGCTTTCCCGTGCAGTTGGTGGCCTGGCTGACGGTGGGTTAATCTTTGCTTTGCCAGGATCTCGGAATGCTGTGCGTACGGGTTGGGAAAAACTTTTAAGAGATGAATTAAGTCATCTTGTTTTCGAAGTGTTCCGACACGATCAGCCCTGAGAAGATTGATGCTTGAGTAAGCTCATCGAAAAAAGGGCTTCTAGTTGTATGCTTTCAGCAGAAAGATTTTCTACTCCCCCAGCTTCTCGATCAATTACGCAAACAGCATTTGTCAGGTCGGCCCCTATAGACCGAAGGTCAGAAGCAGAGAGAATGAGTTGCCCTCCAGAGGTGACTACATCCTCAACTAGTAGTACTTTAGCGCCGTCAATTTCTATTCCTTCAGCTATTTTTTTAGTGCCATAGGCTTTCGCTTCCTTACGCACGAAAGCAGTAGGTAGGTTTGTTAACTGCGAGAGGATTACTGCTAGGGGAACGCCGCCAAGTTCTAATCCTGCTAGGATTTCGGTTTCTGGGGGGATCAGCGGAATTAAGGCCTTAGCAATTTTCATTAGGAGACCTGGCTGGGATTCGAATAGGTATTTATCGAAGTATTCTTTACTGATTGCGCCAGAGCGAAGAAGAAAGTTTCCTTTAAGGTGGCAGGCATCATAAATTTCTTTTGCAAGGTTTTCGTTACTCACAAATACATTGTACCTGGGTTTCTATTTTACGTTTTAATAGACGCTATGTAATCCCAGATACTAAGAAGGTGCCTAGGTTTCGTGGTATGTTCCCAAGGTTATTAATGAGAAAGGATTATCAATAGTGAAAAACTTTCGTCCTAAAGTTATTTGTTACCTAACGTTCCTCACCCTAGGTATCTTCGGTGGTAGTTGTGTTGCCGAGATCGTTGTTTCAATCCCACCACACGCCAGTTTAGTTGAACAACTAGTTGGGGATCGGTTGCCGGTGCATGTAATGATTTCCCCAGGTAAATCGCTACATACGTTTGATCCGAGCCCAAGTGATCTAGTTAAATTATCAAAAGCAGAATTAGTAGTTGTAAACGGTGGAGTGGATGCTTGGATTGAGGATTTGATAATAGCGAGTGAAACTCAAGCTTCAGTCATAAAACTTATAGATAAAGTCGACCTTCCCTTAGTGTCAACTGACCATGATAATCACGACGGCCATGATGATGGTTGGTCACACGCTGGGCATCACTACTTCGGTCCGGATCCTCATTTCTGGCTTGATCCTATTGTGATGATTCAAATCGTTGATTTATTAGAACAGGAATTAATAAAAGTTGACCCAGAAGGGGAAGAGCAATATAGATTAAATGCCACCACTCTGCGCAAAGATTTAGTTATCCTTCATGAGGAGCTATCTGCAGCATTAGCAGAGGTAGCCGGACAACCATTTGTGGCGTATCACGATGCATGGGGCTACTTCGCTGACCGATATGATCTGAAACTTATGATGAGCATCGAACCTTTCCCAGGTAGAGAACCGAGCATTTCTTACCTTAAGAAGGCACTGGATAGCGTCCGTGCCTCTGGGGCGCGTGCAGTATTTGCGGAGTTTCAGTTAGATACTCGTCCAGCCAAAATTATTGCACAAAGCGCAGGAGTGAAATTAGAGACTCTTGATCCGCTTGGTGGTTTTGGGGATAGACCGTCTTATCAAGATCTTATGCGATACAATGCCGAAATGATTTTACGGGGCCTTAGTAATTAACGAATGAACCCGCCGGCTTTGCATTTTCACCATGTAAATGTGAAGTTTGGTGACACTGGTGTGCTTGAAGATATCAGTTTTGACATGGAAGCAGGCCAGTCCTTAGCGATTATCGAATTAGCCAAAATTGAAAAATATTTATAAGAAAAAACATGACACTACATTATCTAGCTTGTAATAGTAAGATCTAATATTTTAGGATTCTCTTACGGCCTAGTCATACCGCCTTGTCCGCGTGGATTTACATCCATCAGATCGTTTTTAAGCTCTAAGTTTCCCGAAAAAGATTGCAAGTATAAAGGTTAAGGCCTGGGATAACACAATCGTACTCCCGCTCGGAACATCCAGAACAAATGACATTATCAATCCAAGAAATGTCGTTATCACGCCTATCCCCAAAGAGATAATTGTCCATTCAATAAGTGAACGTGATAACAACCGAGCAGCCGCAGCAGGAATAACTAAATAAGCAGCGATCAGAATAATTCCCACCACAAAAGCACTTACAGCAACTACAACGCCAGCTATTGCAAAAAGCAGGTACTCCAAAATCCTAGATCTTATCCCATCAACCTTTGCCATTTCTTCGTCAAAGGTTGCGTAACCAAGGTGTCCCCAAGCTAAGGCGAAAAACAGCAAAGACAAAACACAAACAATCACAATCAATAGAAGATCTACTTGACGTATCCCCAAGATTGAACCGAACAGAAGGTCAAAAACGTCGACCCCAATATCAGCATCTGGTGGAATAATCGAGAAGAAGATTACCCCTAATGACACGGAAACAGCGAAGAACACCCCAACTGCCGTATCACTCGCAAGGTTAGTTTGGTCACGAACCCAAGCTATTCCTAATGCCGCCATTATGGTGAATGGTAGTGCAACCCAGAGAGGTTGTCGGAAAATATCAGTCCCCAGAGACGCCCCAAGGCCAAAAATTATGAGGGCTCCTAAACCCATTCCGCCAAAAGAAGCATGCGCGAGACCATCACCGAGGAACGCTAGGCCCCTTTGCACAACAAAAACCCCTAGGATACTTGTCATCAAAGCAATCAGGAGACCAGCAATTAATGCCCGCCGCATAAACGCAAACTCAAAAAGTTCAATGAATTCCATAGGTCCTAACGTGTATTATCCGAATGTGAAATCATGAGAGTGACCCACATGACCATAAGCTCCACGAAGATAATCCTCGTGTAACACCTCTTCAGGACAACCAAAACCATGAACTCGGCGGTTCAGCACCAGCACCTGCGAGGCATGGTACCTAGCTGCGGCAAGATCGTGGGTGATCATAGCTATAGCCGCACCTGTTGCTTCTTGATAACGTTCCAACAGGTCATAAAGGTCGTTCTCGGCTAGGAAATCAACCCCGGTTGCAGGTTCGTCTAGAAGAACAAGATTGGGTTCCTTCACCAGAGCGCGAGCAAGAAATACACGCTGCAATTCCCCACCGGAAAGACGTGATAATGAGCGCTTGAGCAAGTGTCTGGCCCCAACACCATCTAACGCCCGATCTGCCTGCTGGTGTTCTTGGCGTGTTACTCGTGCTGGCCAGGCACGCCGAATACCAGACACAACTAACTCGAGGGCGTTAGTAGGGAAGCTCCGGTCAAAAGTTTTTAGTTGGGGTACATAACCTACAGCGGGAGACGCCTTTCTTGGTTCTTGGCCAAAGATCGCAGCTTGCCCACGATTAGGACTGACCAGTCCTAAAGCAACTCGGAATAGTGTTGATTTTCCACCACCATTAGGACCGACAACTGCTAAGGACTGGCCTGCTTCCATGTCAAAACTGATATCTTCAAGCACACCAGTGTCACCAAACTTCACATTTACATGGTGA
>PAMQ01000006.1 GCA_002707365.1 Trueperaceae bacterium | reverse complement strand
TGTAGAAGACCTAGAAATCCATTTTTTCGCTAAAGCCTTTGATGCAGGCACTTATCTCGCCTTCGATGGGACCAACACAAAGCTCTATGAAGAAATAAGGAACGAGTTAGAAAGATGGTCTCGATTAGGTGCACCCCAATAGGTCACGTGTAACTAGCCCTAGTACGATTTATTGAGTGCAGAGGAACGCGTCAGTGTTTATGTTGGGAAGCCACTTCCCGAACCGTCCTTACCTCGTTCTTTGGCAATTATTTCTTCGTAACGGCTTTCTTTAAGCGCTTGCATAGGGTCAGGATGTCGCCCCTGTTCCTCCCTAATCTCTGCAAGTAATGGCCGAACATCGAGCTCGAAGGCGTCCATTAGGGTGCGGTGGGCTGCGAGGACGTTACCTGCCGTCTGATGCATCCTTAGGCTGTCGTGATCTACGAGTAAGGCTTTTGCATAAGCTGTTTGGCAGTTAATTACGCTCCACATCATTGCCCCAACTTTACCCTCAACATTGTGACACTGGTCGATCATGTAGGCAATGCGTTTAGCTCGCTCGCGCAGTGTAGATTCCTCTGAGAGCTCTGCTTTTACAAGCTCATGGTAAACGCAGAACAGTTCAAGCGGGTTTACGGTTCCCACGATTAAATCGTCATCAGCATACCTACGGTTATTAAAGTGGAATCCCCCAAGTCGCCCCTCATCTAAAAGAAATGAAACTATGTGCTCAATGTTTGTGCCCTGGGCGTGATGACCCATGTCGACAAGAACCTCTGCTTTAGAGCCAAGCTTTAAACACATGCTGAAGGCCATACCCCAATCAGCAATATCTGTGTGGTAGAAGCCGGGCTCAAAGAATTTGTATTCGACTAGCATGCGACTACCCTCAGGGAGAGCCTCGTAGACAGACCTTAGTCCTTCAAGGAACGTGTTCTTACGACGGCGAATGTCGTCTTGCCCTACGTAGTTCGTGCCGTCAGCGAACCAAAGACTGAGGTCAGTAGAGTTGGTTCTACCCATAATGTCGACACACTCGAGTAGATGATCGAGTGCTTGTCTCCGGACGGTAGGGTCGGGGTGGCCAAGGGAACCTAAACGGTATTCTTCCTCTTGGAAAACATTTGGGTTAACTGCGCCAAGGTGAATACCGCGATCAGTAGCGTAACGCTTTAAAGCGTCGTAGTCGTCAACCTTATCCCAAGGAATGTGCAGAGCTACCGAAGGTGCAACACCCGTGAATTTATGTACTGTTGAGGCATCATCAATCTTCTCCTCAGCATTGCGAGCTGCACCCGGCCAAGGGAAGGTTTTAAAACGCGTTCCAGAGTTCTGGTAACCCCAAGAAGGGGTCTCAATCGCCTGTTGGGAGAGAGCATCCTTAACATCATTAATGTTTCTGTCCTGCGTTTCGAGTCGCTCACTTAGAGTTGCGGTTGATGCCATGTTGCCTCCAAAACAAACCAACGTAATTCCGTTTTCTCAACCTAGAGTTATATGTGCATGGAGTTTAACAGAATTACAGAGTGTCACCTATACGATCAATATTGTCGTGACGTCTGACATAATTCTAGGATGTAGAAGGGATCGATATAGTTATGCCAGTAAACTTGTGGAATTCAGACGAGGCACCTTCAGGAGAAGGTTTATCTGCTCTTGCTCATCGCTCGAGACTCTTAGGTCAGGACAGAGCTATTTGCAACATCTATGGTGGCAACACCAGCGTAAAGACCATAGAGATGGATCATCGAGGTCAGCAGGTTGAGGTGCTGTGGGTCAAGGGTTCAGGCAGTGATCTTGCGAATATTGATGAGGATGGTTTTGCTGGGTTGCGCATGGACGATATCCTGCCTCTCCTCGAACGGGAATCGATGACTGATGAGGAGATGGTTACCTATCTATCGCATTCGTTACATGCTGTTGATCGGCCTCGTCAAAGTATTGAGACGCTTCTTCACGGTTTTACTCCTGGCGACCACGTTGATCATACCCACCCGGATGCCGTCATAAGCCTGGCATGTGCGGTAAACGGCCGCAGTATATGTGAGAAACTATGGGGAAGTCGCATGGTTTGGGTTGATTATATTCGGCCGGGATTCATGCTATCAAAATGGATTGGTGACGGCATACGGGCCAATCCTAAAGCCGAGTTGGTGATCATGGCTAAACATGGTCTTGTCACCTGGGGAAGTACTAGTCGCCAAACTTACGATCGCACGATCGGCATTATCCAAGAAGCTGAGAACTATATTGAGGAAAAACGTTCGGACCGCAAGGTATTTACGGGAGTCGATGTTCCTGCTCTACCGGAGGATGAGAAGGCTTCAATACTGAATGCCATTCTTCCGGAGTTAAGAGGCTGGTTGAGTACACGACAGGCTGCTATCCTTACTGTAGACAGTAGCCCTGAGGTCCTTAATTACGTCGGTACTACAGCCGCTCGTGATCTTTCGCAGATAGGGGCAGCCTGCCCAGATCACCTGGTCCACACCAAGAGACAACCTCTCTTTATTGAATGGAAACCCAACGATGGTACTGCCACTCTTCTGAAGAAGCTTGAGGTAGGCCTAAAAACCTATGTTGAGTCTTACGAGACCTACTTCAAAGCGAACAAGATTGAGGGCGATAAGATATTTGATCCCTACCCCCGAGTTGTCCTAATTCCAGGCCTAGGAATGATTAATGCTGGATCTGACAGTAAGAATGCCGACGTCAGTCGTCAACTATACCGGCGAGCCATAAACGTCATTGAAGGTAGTGAGGTGTTAGGTGGTTTTGAGAGCCTAACTTCAGAGGAGGCCTATGCGATTGAGTACTGGCCTCTCGAACTATATAAATTAACTCTTAAACCACCACCACTAGAGATGGGTGGACGGGTTGCAGTAATCACTGGTGGTGCAAGCGGCATTGGTCGCGCCACTGCCAGGCGCTTGGCACAAGACCAAGCACACGTCGCTATTCTAGACATCAACAATGAGGGGGCCCACGTTGTTGCTGAGGAACTAAATGCTTCCCATGGTCCGGGCACAGCAATAGCAATTCACTGCAACGTTACTGATGAAGTTGCTGTTGAAAAGGCGTTCGTTGAGGTCGTAAAGACCTGGGGTGGCGCTGACGTGGTTGTTTCAAACGCAGGCTTTGCTAATGCTGGGCCTATAGAGACCTCTACAGCGAGCGATTGGGACAAAATCATGGCGATTATGGGCTATGGATATTTCCTTGTTAGCCGCGAGGCATTCCGCATATGGAGGCGGCAAGGTACAGGTGGCAGCCTCATTTACGTAGCCAGCAAGAACAGTGTCTACGCTGGAAAGAACAATCTTGCTTACAGTGCGGTCAAAGCTGCAGAGTTGCATATGGCTCGTTGTCTTGCTGAGGAAGGCGGTTCAGCCGGCATCCGCGTCAACGCTGTCCTGCCTGACGCTGTACTACGCGATAGTGGAATTTGGGATGGCGGGTGGCGGGGCGATCGGGCCGCTAGTTACGGTGTGGCTCCAGAAGAACTTGATGACGTCTACCGAAATAGAACAACCTTAAAAGTTAGCGTCTACCCTGAACACATTGCCGAGGCAATATCTTTTTTAGCGGGACCTCGGGCCAGTCGCACGACCGGTGGTGCGCTAACGGTTGATGGTGGAGTGAGTGGAGCTTACCTCCGGTGAAGCAGTGACGCTCGAGAAAATCCGTAATCGGCTGCTCGAGCTGTCGCACGAGCTTGGTTGGGAAGACCGGAAACTACCCATTATTGCTGAGGTCAAAAACGTTGAGGGGCGACTCGACGAGGTGGTGCGACAGCAGAAGCTCCTCAGGGGAGAGGCTGGGTGAAGACCACGACAAACGTATTGGCTGTGGATTTAGGAGCCTCAAGTGGAAGAGTCATCCTCGGCCGCTTTGATGGTAATAGTATAGAGCTTTCTGAACTCCACCGATTCCCTAACGACCCAATTACAAGCCGCGGTAGCGTCTACTGGGACGTCCTACTTTTATGGGAAGAGATGAAACGTGGCTTCCGGGCGTATACCCAAAAAGTAGGTGGTGTTCCTGATGGGATTGGTATCGATACTTGGGGTGTTGATTACTGTTTGCTTGACAAGGCAGGGGCGCTCATCAGCAATCCGTATCATTATCGGGACTCACGGACAGAGGGAATGATAGATCGGGTGCTGGAGAGCGTTTCACGCGAACGCATTTACGGTGTGACTGGTATTCAGTTCATGCAACTTAATACCCTAGATCAACTTACGAGCATGGTGGTTAATGAAGACCCCCAATTAGAACAAGCTGACAGGTTACTTTTTATTCCCGATCTGTTTAACTACTGGCTTACTGGTCGCCCTGTTTCCGAGTACACTGTTGCTTCTACCAGTCAACTTCTAGATGCAAAAACCCGGCAGTGGTCAAAGGAACTTGTTAGTGAACTGGGGATACCTACTCGCATTCTGCCCAAGTTGATTCAGCCTGGTCAATTGATTGGGCGTGTACTTACAGACGTTGCTTCAGAAGTAGGTTTCGAAGGTGAGGTTCCGGTGTTTGCTGTGGCTAGCCACGACACTGGTAGTGCCGTGGCTGCTGTTCCTGATCTCGATCGTGATAGTGCTTACCTCAGTAGTGGAACGTGGACCTTGATGGGTGCGGAGATTCCTGAGGCGATCCTGACAGATCATGCGTTAGAGCGGAACTTTACTAACGAGGGTGGTGTTGGCGGTACTATCCGTCTCCTAAAGAACGTTGCTGGCCTCTGGTTATTACAAGAAAGCCGTAGGCAGTGGCAGCGCGAGGGTCACGATTACACTTGGGAGGAATTAGAGATCGAGGCAGAGCGAGCAGAGCCATTTCGTAGCCTAATAGACCCTGATCACAGTGATTTTATTCCCATGGGTGACCTTCCGGGTGCCATCCGGACCTTCTGTCGTCGGACTAACCAGCCCGAACCCACTACCGTTGGGGCTATAGTTCGATGTTGCCTTGAAAGCATCGCACTCCGCTACCGTTGGGTTCTTAGCGCTCTAGAAGGGTTATTAGGTACGCCGTTAACAACCCTACGCATCGTAGGTGGCGGTAGTCAAAACCGACTTCTTAACCGATTTACTGCTAATGCGTGCACACGGACAGTCATCGCCGGTCCAGTTGAAGCAGCTGCACTCGGCAACATTGTTTTACAGTTGATCGCAGCAGGACAACTGCCTGATCTCGCGTCAGGCCGCACTGTAATTGCTAACTCATTCGAACTGGAAAGGTTCGAGCCTACAAATACCGAGGTTTGGACCGAGGCTTACGAACGATTCCTGGTAATTATTTCGTAACCAGCAAAAAAATTCTTTTCACACCTTATTGACTTAAGAGTAGTTTTTCCAATCCTTTCAAGTACGTTAAGCTCTCGCGGGCAGTAGTCTCGGCACCTGGTGAGAAATCGAATACTTCGACAGATAACCAGGCTTCATAATTAAGGTCACTGAGCACTTGGAGTATTGGTCTGAAGTCCATGTCACCCATTCCTGGACCACGGAGGTTAGGGTCATTCAAATGCACGTGATGGAAGAGAGGGCTAACACTACGGATTTGGTCCGGGATCGGACTCGGGGTATAACTCATTGCCTTGGTATCGACCATCATTCGTAAGTTTGGATGATCTACCGCCCGAACTAAATTCGCTGCGTCGCTCACGTCAACAAGGAAGTTTGTCTCGTTGTGACTAAGGGGTTCAACGCAGAACACTACACCCCGCTCCAAAGAGTGAATTCCACATTGATTAAGGATCTCCACTGCCGAGGACCAAGCTTCCTTTTTTGTGAGTCCGTCAGGAACATTTCGTTGCTGTGGCGAACCAAAAACTAATACTTCTCCACCGAGATCAGCACAACAGTCAATTAGAGCTAATAGGTAATCAGTTGTACGCTGACGGATTGCTGGGTCAGCATCATTGAGGTTAAAGCCCACTGTTTCAGCCAATAACCAGTGAAGGCCAACAATTTTTAAGCCAGCACCCTCGATGGATCGGCGGATTCGGCGACGGTCCCCCAGCGAAAGGTCCGTGACGAGGTCACACAGTGTGAAGGGCGCAAGCTCGAGGCCTTCGTAACCCAATTCAGCTACAAAATAGGCTATTCGTTCTATTGGCCAGCTTTTGAATAGTTCGTTGCAGATGGAGAACTTCATTTTCAAGAATCCTACTCTTTATCTCGAAATATTACTTCAGAGACGCTAATTAGCACTCATCAGTTTCGTCAAGTACGTGCCTTCCGACGCGATTTTTTCTGCGTCATTACCGGGACCGAACTCTTCGAGGGAGATGGCACCCCGGTAATTCACCGACTTTAGGTCTTCTATTATTTGCGGGATGTTTGCAACACCAGTCTTGAGGTTACAGAAAGACCAAGTCCAAGGTTTTTGACCATCTGCTTCGTGCTTTCCCATTACGGGGAAGGCATTACCAATATGGCAATGAGCGAGGTAGGGTCCGAGTAGCTCCAGGCCCATCCTGGTGTCCTCGATTCCAACACGGATCATGTTGGGAACATCGTAAATAGCGCCAATGTGATTGGGATCAAGATCCCACAGAAGCTCACGGGTGCGGGAAGCCGTTACAGCCACAGTACCTACGTGTATTTCGTAGACGACCTTAACGCCAAACTCGCGAGCTTTGTCAGCCAACTTTCTGAAACCCTCCCTCGCCACCTCAAATTGAGGTAGGTAAGGCTGATCTCGTTTATGACTTGGGGCGCCGATACGTATAAGCGGGGGAGTATCCTTGTTGATGGCTAGAGCACCCTCAAAAAGCTTGGTGACGATGTCTAACCGTTCGAACGTGATGTTTGGCGCTAGTGCTGCTACGCGGACGCCACTACGTTTCGACGCTGAATTAATCTGTTGCGCTTTTGTAACAATATTATCTGGAGTTACGTCGGTAAGATGACGTCCCCAAAAGGAGGGTTCGGCATCAGGGCCGCTGGGATTATAACGGCACCGAAGTTCGACAGCGTCGTACCCGTACTCCCCAAGGCGATCAAATGTTTCATCTAGCGTCCAACGGGGAAGCATGACCGAGGTGCAACATAATTCCATGTGATTCCTTTCAAAAGCATTTCAGGCCAGGTGCTTCAAAATGATCTGCCCAACAGTGTACCGCTTCAAACTTGTTAACCCGAAACTTCTGGTGGGGATACATGATATTAATCTTGTACCTGATTCTTAAATCAATACAAAAGGTTTTTAGGTTTCTGTCCTATTCACAATCATGTTGCATACTGAAATAGGGGCGAGTCAGAAGTCTATGAATAATGCTTACCTAACGACTATGTTTAAGGAGGCCCAGGAAACCTCGCGTAAGATTGAGAGTGCGTTCGGTGGTTTTGACGTTACTCAGCTTAACTGGCAAGAGGCCCCCAACAGGTGGAGTGTGGGCCAGTGCCTCGATCACCTGATTATCACCAACCAGCACTACCTTCCCCAATTTAAGGAAATTGCAGAAGGCAAAAAGCGGAGTACTTCTTGGGAGCGACTCCCACTTTTACCCTGGATGTTTGGTAGCATCCTTTCCTGGACAGTTCGACCTGATACCCAAATAAAAATAAAGACATTCCGGGGGTTCCAGCCGAGACAAGGCAACATACCTACTGGGATTGTACGGGATTTCGGGGATCATATAGACGGTTTGTTAGAACTTATAAGTAGTACTGATTGGGTTGATCACGAACGAGTGCTGATTACCTCTCCCGTCGCACACTTCATCACCTACAACCTCAAGTATGCCGTTACCATTCTAATAACCCACTTAGAGCTTCACCACAGGCAAGCACTCCATAATGTGGAGTTAGATGATTTTCCACTAGCCTGACTCTCGATAGCCGTTCTATTAGAAAGAACCGGTTAAACCTAAAAGCCCTTAGGTGCTAGTCATTACCGTAGCGGGTGAATTTGCGTTGGCGCGTCAAATCATCTTCGATGAGAGTGACGTCCCCAGCAAGTGACTCGACGTGATGACGGAGCTCGTGCGTAATGGTGTCCCAAAGCTCTCCCTCCCAGTCGAAGTTCGGATTTTTGCTAGCGACCTGTACAAAGGACCCGAAGTACAAGACGATGTGGCGACCAAGGCCCTCGCCAAATCCAAGAAAGTCCTGAGGTCCCGGGTCAAGGTACTCACCCAAGCGCCAAACTTCTACATACTCTTCCTCAGGCTTCTCGTCTTCGATTACGTGAATACCTTGAAGACCCTCCAGAAAATCATCCGGAATTTCTCTGATTAAAACCTCAGTCGCTTCTCGGAATTCCTCGTATGTCACCTGTTTAGTCTAAACCCAGGTTCTCTGTGAACTGCGAACGTGTACTAACTCCCTAATCCCTTAAGCAGATTTGTGGTGCATTCAGGTGGAGACATCACGCTGAACTGTTAACCTAACGATTAACTGATTTAGTACGATGTCTGTTCACGGAGGAATTGATGGTACCCCTGCTCCCTAACATTGATCAAGAAGGACTTCTCGAATACTCTGTTGTCTATTCTGACCGCTCGTTAAACCACATGTCGAATCGTTTCTCAAGAATCATAAGGGATGTTTCCAGCACACTAAAAGAGGTTTACAACGCTCATTCGGTCGCTACCGTTCCTGGTGGTGGCACCTACGCTATGGAGGCTGTTGCTAGGCAGTTCGCTACCGACAAGAGTTGCCTCGTGATTCGTAATGGCTGGTTTAGTTACCGTTGGAGCCAAATCCTCGAAAGAGGCAGTATTCCTGCTGATTTGCGTGTCCTGAAAGCACAGGTTGCAAGTAATGATAAAGAAGCGCCCTATGCCCCCCCGCCTGTCGATAAAGTAACGGCGCACATTACTGCCGAACGTCCCGACTTGGTTTTCGCTCCTCATGTAGAGACGTCATCCGGCTTGCTATTACCAGATGTTTACCTTCGGACTATAGCTGAAGCAGTTCACTCTGTTGGAGGCTTGTTCGTACTAGATTGCGTTGCTTCGGGCGCTATGTGCATCGACATGCTCGATGTTGGTGTTGATCTTCTAATTAGCGCCCCACAGAAAGGTTGGAGTGGTTCACCAGGCTTCGGCTTAGTGTTACTANGTNCAGAGGCANACGAACGAATCCAAAAGACCACNAGCTCTAGTTTCGCTTGTGATCTCCTGCAGTGGTTGCGTGTAACAGAAGCGTATGAGGACGGTAGTTACGCTTATCACGCGACAATGCCAACAGATACGATGGCGACTTTTCATAGCGTCATGCAGGAGACAGAAGACTTTGGTTTCGATAGGGCCCGTGAAGCCCAGTGGGAGTTGGGCTCCAAACTTCGCTCATTGCTCGCCCTCAATGACTTCCCAAGTGTGGCCGCTGCAGGTTACGAGGCTCCCACCGTAGTAGTGAGCTACACGGAGGATCCTGAAATATTTTCAGGACAAAAATTCGCTGAGGTTGGGGTGCAAATTGCAGCGGGAGTACCACTACGAGTAGATGAGCCGGACAGCTTTAGGACTTTTCGTGTTGGCCTCTTTGGTCTTGATAAGTTAAGGGATGTAGAGGGTACCGTGCAGCGGTTCAAAATTGCGCTGGACAAGATTTCGTAACTCTCTTACGCAAACCGATCACGTTAATAATGAATAAACACTCAAGCCGTACAGCCTGGTCAGAGTTAACTATGCCCACCTAGTCATGGGGGCATAGTGTACATCAGGGCCGTATCCGGATTAACTCAGCAGAGGTACTTATACAGACAGTACTAACCTAAAGGTCCTGTGGTACAAAGCCGTGGTTTCGATGTAGTGGAGTTTAGTCAATGATGGGTGCTAGGCGACCTTGTCTAACTCTAGCGAATGATGCGTCTAGGGACTCCCAGATTTGATCAGCCATTTCAGCGGTATTACGGCCACCATCGATAGCAACTCTGGTTCCTTTTTTGGGTTTAGTAATCTTGACTGATAACGCCGTTTCGTATCGTTTTCCCGAAGAGAGGCCAATAAAATTCTTAAGGCAACACATGCTAGCGTCTGCCTGCAAGAAATGATTTTCCATATCGTCCTGTGACACTACCCACCTGTCCGACTCAAACTCAGTGGCGGCTGCCGACACTGCTTCAACAANAACTGCGTAAACCGCATCCTTTTCACCTTCGTAATATCCTGAGATTGATCCTAATTCCTTGGGTGCACCGCATGCGGCCAGGGCAACTAAAATACCCAAAGCAAACAACCTTGTAACGTTCTTTTTCATTACTCGCCCCCCAATTACCTACTTATCTTGTTAGTATCGATACTCACTATTGCTCCCCGACCGTACCCTCTTGCAAGCACATAGTTTGGTAATTATGCTGCATTATAGAGGACGGATTTAATTCTGTCGTGAAATTAACCTGAATCGATTTGATCGTAAGTTCTGGATTACCGGACAAACAGGATTGCTTGTTTTGCCTAACCAATGAGCCTTGAAGGGCGTTTTTTTGGGGGTCGAGCGAGGATGAAGAAGATTGATCCTAGTGCTGCAAGGCTAGCTACGACTAAGAAGCCGGGTTGGAAGCTGCCGCTGTGATCGGCTAACAAACCCACTATTAGTGGACCCGCAACCATACCCGAAGTGATCATCGGGCCTGAGAAACCAAGAATCTGTGCAAATGACCGGCGACCAAAATAGTCAGCTCGTAATGCTTGCATTGTTGGACCACGTAAGCCCCAAGAGAGGCCGTGAAGTATTGCGAACGAAATAATCCAAGGGAGTGAACCTCCGAACACGAGCATGCAAAGAGCTGCGGAGTGACCGAACATTGCGGCGATAGCTATGAGGCGTTTTTCAACGCGGTAGCCCAAGAGCCCGCCTGATANTTGNCCAACNANANTTGANGCNGTCANTACTGCCACCATGCTGGCGCCAANAGCGAGACTAAATCCTTTCTCCTGGGTGAGGTAAAGCACTAGGTGAGCAAGAACTGCTGAAACTACAGTTAAAGCCAAGGCGTGCCCTAACGAAATGAACCANAATGCGCGAGTGCGTANTGCTTCGCGCGCACCAAATTCNGCTTGTGGTTTTTCNTTAAGGATTTGTTGNTCTNCNACNNTGTCGCCGTCTGGAGTCAGTCCAATGTCTTCGGGTCGATTACGAATTATTCGGGTGAGGGGAAGGCCAATAGCTAGTACTAGCACGGCACTAGCCATTGCAGTGAAGCGCCACCCGTACATGGTTAATGACCACGCTATTACTGGCGCAATGAGTCCACCCGCACTAATCCCAACCTGTATTAATGCCAGTGCCATTGAGCGGTGTCTGATGAACCAATTCACCGTCGTTGTGTTGGTTGATAGGAAACCACCGAGACTAGCGCCGAAAGCCGCAATTAGAACAGCAGCAAAGAAAAGAGCGAGGCCGTGAACTTGACTGAGCATAACCAGCCCAATGGCGAATACAACGAGACCAACCCGGATTATTCTTTGGGGACCAAACCGCTGTAAAAGCCAACCTTGAAACGGCCCCAGAAGACCACTAGCTGCCTGCTGGGCAGAAAAAGCAGTTGCAAAGATCGCTGTGCTCCATCCGAATTCGGGTTGCATAACAACCGCGTAAGCGCTGTAAGCATGCATTAGAAAGGCAGCGGGAAGGATTTGCACAGCAACGGCTGCGCCTAAAACCCACCAGCCGGGGAACAGATTTTTGAGCCACACGCGAAGCTTGGTGGTTGCCAGCAAAATCAAGTCCCCTTCTGGCTTGCTGACCTGAAGAGGGCAAGCACGCGCCCTATTGTGACGTGTTTCTCCGTAGAATCACAGTCCCCCCAGACTACTACTGCTTGGGTGGAGGTTATTGAGTACCACTTGCGGCATCCAAGGTACACGTGCGCAGAACTCCTTGGTCGTGGAGGGATGAATAGTTATGAAACTGATGAACGCTTTTTTGGGGGATGAGTGAAGATGAAGAAGATTGATCCTAGTGCTGCAAGGCTAGCTACGACCAAGAAGCCGGGTTGGAAGCTGCCGCTTTTGTCAGCTAATAAACCCACTATTAGTGGACCCGCAACCATACCTGATGTGATCAATGGGCTGGCTAAACCAAGAACCTGCCCAAATGAGTGTCGACCAAAATAGTCGGCTCGTAATGCTTGCATTATCGGGGCCCGCAAGCCCCAAGAGAGACCGTGAAGTATTGCGAAGGAAATAATCCAAGGGAGTGAACCTCCGAACACGAGCATACAAAGTGCTCCAGAGTGACCGAACATTGCGGCGATAGCTATGAGGCGTTTTTCAACGCGGTAGCCCAAGAGCCCGCCTGATAATTGGCCAACTAG
>PAMQ01000005.1 GCA_002707365.1 Trueperaceae bacterium | reverse complement strand
TCCTTCGTGTATCGTCACCGTTGGCCGTTTCACCCTAAGCGACTCGCTCAGCAATTTAATAAAGAATGGCCGGGGGTCTTGCGAAGTAAAGGATTCTTTTGGCTAGCGTCTCGACCCGATATTCAAGCTATGTGGAGTCATGCTGGTCTTTCAGTGATGTTCGAACCATTAGCCCCGTGGTATGCATCTACACCTGAAGATGAGTGGGGACTAGAAACCGATGAGGAGCGAGCGGGACTTGAAGCACGTTGGGATCCTCTACTTGGTGACCGTCAGACCGAGATTGTTTTTATAGGTATTGACATGGATGAAGACGCTATCCGAAGCCGCTTAGATTCATGTGTGCTTACAGGTCGAGAGTTCGAGAAGGGTTTTAAAAAGTGGTTGCAATTCACGGATCCGCTACCTGAATGGGATATGTCTGCCATTTTGAGCTAGCTCATACGCCACGACCACCGCTTAATCACTTCAACCCTGGTTGCCCAGTGGGTATCTCTCCACACCTTTACCGTAATATGCCACCGCTAGCATTAGCCATGACCCGCTCAAGATCTGCCCGAGTTACGGTTACCATATCTCCGTGCTGATTTAAAACAAGTGCAGCTAGCGCAACACCTCGCTGCATTCCTGCCTCCATATCATTGTCAAGGAAACCATCTATCAGGCCGGCCATGAATCCGTCTCCAGCCCCAAGCCGATCAATCATTACGGTTGGAACCGACGGAATTTCCAACACATCACCGTTAAGCAAACCGATGGCACCCTCGTTAGAGCAAGTCAACACTACGTTACTTGCCTCCGTCAGACCTGCAAGGCGATTTAACATTTCAATCGGTTCGCCCGTTAACCCAAATACGTTGGACGCGTCCTCCTGTCCACAAACTAAGATGTCAACCAGAGGAAATAAAGTTTCTAACCGTTTCTTGGCTTCCTCGGGATACCAAAGTTTAGAACGATAATTCACATCAAAACTCACAACAATTCCTCGGGCACGGGCACGACGCATGGCTTCCTCGACAAGTTCAGAGAGGCCCTCACTAAGAGCCGGGGTAATACCGGTAAGGTGAAGCACCCGAGTATCAAGGAGATAATCCCAATCCACTTCTTGTGAGGACAACTGCGTCACTCCGGAATTATCCCTATCGTAAATGACTTCATTGCTACTCGGGGGAACAGCGAATTCAACGAAATATGTTCCCACTCTAGCTCTAGCTGTTGTTACCACTGCACTAGTGTCAATTCCAGCTTCCACAAGTCCGCGAATGATGAACCGTCCGATAGGTCCATCAGGTAGTCGACTTATCCAGCCGGCTTGTCGCCCGAGACCAGCTAAAGCCGCACAGACATTACTCTCAGTCCCACCAGGGACAACGTCAAACCTACGCGCCTTTTCTAGGCGTTGCCCGACTGGTACGCTCATCCGCAACATTGTTTCACCGAAGGTAGTGAGGTCAAAACGAGTACTAGTCAAACGGCGACCTCCGTCTCTCGTGCTTTTCGGAGCGCCTCCGTCAATGTCCGGGCTCGTACAGACAGGGCACTCAGTTCAGTAGGTGTTTGCCGAACATTTTTGACTAACGCTGCCCCGATTCCGAAAGCAGCTGCTCCAACCTTGTGATAGTCCTTTAAATTGTTAGCATCTATGCCGCCAGTTGGCACAAAATCGATATTGTCTAGCGGCGCTCTTAACGCCTTTAGGTAAGCAGGCCCAAGGACATTCGAAGGAAATAGTTTCATCATGAGGCATCCTGTTTGATAGGCCAGATCAGCCTCGGAGGCTGTAAACACTCCTGGGAGATGAAGAGTCTCTTGTGAGGCGCTATAGGCGAGACTCTTAAGATCTAAATTAGGTGAAACGAGAAACTCTGCTCCTGCTCCCAGGACTGCTTCTGCATCAGCGACGGTACGTACGGTACCTGCACCGACCAGGACATCTTGAAACTGTTCTCGTAGTGACGTTATTCCCTTGAGAGCATCCGGGGTGTTTAGTGTAATCTCGATAGCTTGAATACCGTTTCCTATAAGGACCTCAGCGATGTCAATAAGCTCGGATGCTCGGAAATCACCACGAATTATGGCGATAAGCCCGTGCTGCTTAATTAACTGCCGGGTACGTTGGATTCCTGCACCCATTGGGGTAACCCCTTTTCGTTTCCTTCAATACAACTTTCTTTACTTTCAAGATCGTAATTCGACGCTAATTCTACCCTGATGAAAGGATCTCTCAGAGTAATTCCTATCAGTTCATTTCACGAAGTGCTGAAGTATTATCTGTTTTGATAACCCTGTCATTTGTCTACCTCTATGACAATCTTGTGGACACCTTTGCCGTAACTCTCGTTTAGTTCGAAGGCTTCAGTAGCCCGTTCGAGCTCAAATCTGTGTGACACAAGGTCATCAAGGTCAAGCGTCTCGGATTCAGCAAGCGCGATGGCCCGTGGATAGGTATGCTTCATACGGCGTGACATGAAAATAGTGAGGCCTTTACGCCGGAACGTTGAGTGGTTCAGCACTAGCCGATCGTCACCTGGAATCCCGACCAATACCAACCTGCCGCCAGGCCGCACCATATTGCCAGCCACAGCTACGCTATCGTCAGCCCAGGCAGCCTCAAAAACCACGTCAACACCACGACCACTTGTCACTTCCTCAATGGCAGCAGCTGGGTCAAAACCTGGCTCAACACGCCAAGCCTGTGTTGCTCCCCAAGAACGCGCTTTATTGACCCGCCACTGGTGGAGGTCAAACCCAAATATTTTTGAGGCACCTGAGAGTTCCGCCAGCTTAAGGATTAGCAGCCCTACAGGGCCACAACCGATGACAGCAACAGTCTCCGCTACCTTCAGGCGTCCTAGATCAACCGCGTGAAGAGCCACGCCGAGAGTTTCTAGGAGGGTACCAGCGCCATCGCTAGTAGCAGACGAAATTGGGAAACAATTCCGGGAGTTTACGACCATGGATTCGCGTAACGCACCATCATCAGGGTATAGACCGTAAAAAGCTTTCGGCACGAGGTTAGGGTGCCCCTTCTCGAAAAGCTCATGATGCTCATTAGGAACTGCAGGGTCAACTGCTACGCGACTACCAATCTGAAGTGGCAAATAGTTTCCATCAAGCGCACCCTCTCCAACAGCAACGATCGTACCCATGAACTCGTGTCCAAGAATTCCGGGGGACTTATACTCCGTATCGCCTATGCGCCCATCAGTATAAGAGTGGAGATCAGAACCGCATATCCCTACTGCACCAACTCGTAAAAGGGCCTCTCCGGGACCCGGTGGTGAGGGCGGTGGTACATCCTCAACTCGGAGATCTCTCGGGCCATGTAGCCGTACGGCCTTCATAATTTCGGTCTCGCAATCACAATCTTCCTACTGCAAGTTTTGCTTTTTTGACGAGAGGAAGTAGGTTTTTTTCGACATCGTTATCTCCTTTGGGCAACTCAACCCCACTGAAGACAAACCAATCTTCAGTGTGCTCAGAGGTCCCTCCAGCTTCGAGGGTGCGGAGTGGCGCAAGGGTTTCAAGCTCGAGCATAAAGTCGTTAGTGAACAACTCAATCGCGCTTCCGAGATCTGGGTATTTACCTCTGTTATCGTGCTCGAAAATCTTCACGAAGGCATTACCGTCCACTACGTAGGCAACCCATCCATCAGGAACTTGAGCGCCGAATTTCTGTGGGCTTTCTGCTAATTGGTCCTGACGAAGAAGTATGTAACGAGTTCCCCAGGTCCATCGCGAATCGGCCATGTCGGTGTAGGGCCACATGGTTAAGGTGTTAGCTGGCAACAGATTTTCCGGATGCTGTCCTCGCGGCGGTAACGGCACAACACCTGCCCCACCAGTTTTCATTACTGAGAGTGCCCAGGGTGCTAAGGTGACATCCCACATTCCATGGTTGACTAACCTGTGAGTAATTCGAACGTGAGTTGAATCAACAGACATTGCAATGTCGATCTCTTTTTGTAGACCCGTGGCAGACTCTGGAGATTGCACCACGTGTATAACCCCATCACACTCATTAACTTCAACTGGGGTGTTATCCGGTTGGTAAGTACGCTCTTGATCTTCAGGGGCGTGCCAAAAGCGGTGGCCACCAAACATTCTCCACTGTTGCCCTAGAGTCTTGCCAAGATCATCTGCCACCTCACAAAAAAGGTTCTCTTCATTGACAAACCCAAGGCGGATCACACGAGGTCCAACATCTCCAGTGATAACCAAGTCAATAATGTTATTGCTTAAGCGATGACATGTTTCCCAACCCCCGTAAGAGACCGTTTCAAGACTCAGCACAGGATCGACCACCAGGTTTGTCGAGTAATTCTTTCAAATTCAAATGGCAACACATTCATTCGATTCTCCTCTTCACTCGGGATCCTTCTGCCCATAGACGTGGGTATACCGGTGATGGAGTTTTTTGATGTCTTCGGATGAAATTTGTAACGGTTCACCTAGTCGCAACGCCAGGTAGGTGGTTCGAGCTACATCTTCACACATCACTGCGGCCTTTACTGCATCCCTTGGTGTTTTACCTAAAGCGAACACACCATGATTCTGGAGGAGCACCGCGGGTGAGCTGTGACCGGTTAACACCCTCACAACTTCCCGTCCTATCTCTTCGCCGCCAATAAGGGCAAATCCGCCACAAGGTATAGGTCCACCAAATTCGTCAGCCATAGCCGTAAGGAAACAGGGGATTTCCCGACCGAGTGCGGAAAAAGCAGTGGCGTATGCACTGTGGGTGTGAACAATACCGCCAATCTCGGGCATATGCTGATATATGTGGGCATGGGTCGCTGTATCAGACGATGGCTTATACTTGTCGTCACACTCTAACGTCTCAATATCAACCGTGCACATTGAGTTTGGTTGAAGCTCTTCAAATAAAAGCCCGCTTGGCTTTATTACCATTGAATTGCGCCCTAACTCTCGCCCACTAATGTTTCCACTGGTCCAACTAACAAGATTATTGCGGGGAAGCTCGTGATGGAGTTGGCAAACCTCTTCACGTAGGACCTTGTTTGTTTCAGTCTTCATCTTTTTGTCCATCCGCGGTAAGTACTTCATGGCGGATTTTGCGGAGGCGCTTCATGACATCATTTCCTCCTCTACCAAAGGTGTCATAGAGGGCCTTGTATTCACTGTAGATCCTGTCGTATACAGCGCTATTCTCGGGAATTGGGTTGACCACATCATCTTTTATCTTGCCCATCTTTTCAGCCGCCTCCTGAATGTCTGGATAGTATCCTGCTGCTACAGCAGCGTGCATGGCTGAACCAAGAGCAGGTGACTGTGCTGACCCAGCTAATTTTAAGGTACGACCTGTAACATCAGCATAAATTTGCCGTAATAGAGCGTTCTTTTCAGGAAGGCCACCAGCAGCAATCAATTCGTTGACGGGAACTCCTCTTACCTCGAAAGCCTCAATGATTTCACGTGTACCGAAGGCGGTACTTTCAATTAACGCCCGGTAAATATCAGGAGCTCTGGTGGCAAGGGTCATACCTATCATCAGACCGCTCAGGTCAACATCCACCAATGTCGAACGATTACCATTCCACCAGTCTAGAGCGATAAGTCCATGTTGCCCAACTGCCTGTTTTGCAGCTTCGCTCTCGAGATACTCATGGATTCCAAGACCGGCATCTAGAGCGGCTTGGTGGTACTCCGGTGGTACCGCATGGTCGACATACCACGCAAAAATATCGCCAACGCCGCTCTGACCTGCTTCATACCCGTACAATCCTGGGACAACACCCCCATCGACCACACCGCACATCCCGTCAACATTTTCTACTTCATGAGCCGACATAATGTGACAAGTTGAGGTGCCCATAATCATGACCATTGCTCCAGGACCAGTCGCCTTGACGGCTGGGGCCGTAACATGAGCGTCGACATTAGCCACGGCAACCGCGATACCTGGCTTTAACCCAGTGGCATCAGCCAGCACCTGAGTAAGACCACCAGCACGCTGGCCAAGGGGAGCAAACTCTCTCGTCATCTTCTCGTCAACAACGTTAGCGAAGTCAACGTTTAACGCCGCAAAGTACTCTGCAGAAGGGTAGTCACCGTTTTGAACCATTGCCTTATACCCGGCAGTGCAGGCGTTACGAACTTCTATTCCTGTTAACTGCCAGATCACCCAGTCGGTTGCTTCAAGCAACCGGTCAGCTGCTTGATAAAGTTCAGGGTCTTCTTCCAGGATCTGCAAGGCCTTCGCGAAAAACCACTCACTGCTTATCTTCCCGCCGTAACGATCAAGCCAAGTTTCGCCCATCGATCGGGCAGTTTGATTGATCCGGTCGGCCTGAGATTGTGCGGCATGATGCTTCCATAGCTTCACCCAGGCGTGAGGTCGATCTTGCCAGGACTCTAGAGCGCGCAGTGGGGTTCCATCAGCTTTGGTTGGTAACATGGTACAGGCCGTAAAATCTATTGCCAAGACGATTATGTTCTCTGGGTCAATACCGCTCTCGGTAAGTACAGCTGGGACGGTGGTCGTAATAGACTTAATGTAGTCAAGAGGGTCCTGAAGGGCCCAGTCGGGCGGTAGGTTGTCAGTACTACCAGGTAGGTGTTTATCAATTACCCCATTAGAGTAGTCATAAACTGCCGTGGCAACCTCTTGGCCATCCCGCACATCCACAAGTAACGCCCTCGCAGAAAGAGTGCCGAAGTCGATTCCGATCGTATACATGACGCTATATTCCCTCCCAAATTCTCTTGGGTCAACAGCCCGTTAGGGCTTTTAATTGCTTGCTAATCTGCCAGATTGCACCAAAGTTAAGTTTGCAAAAGGCAATTGCATGCCTCGGCTGGACTCCTTCGAGCAGTGTGACCTTACCAGAATTAGTCCGTCGACCGAATCATAATACCGTCACAATCTCAAAGCGTGCGGATAACAGCGTAGTTTTACTCCTGACAAGAATACCCTCTACAAAGACAAGGTTTTAGGAGGAAGTACCGAATTGCGCGGTAAATTTTGCCATGACGCCCTCATCCATGGGTGTGCTTGCCGCTTGAACGTTACTTTCTAGCTGCTCGACGTTCAAACTGCCAATTGGATTTCCATGTATGCGTTGTTCGTCCAAACAGAATTGTATGGCCAACTGCAGCAAATTGACGTCTTCTTCTCGGCACCAGTTAAGAATTTTCGTTGCAGCGCCAACATCAGGATCGTTTTCATAACGACCTTTTTTGCGAAATTCGTCTATATCTATACCGGTTAGTAATCCCCTTAGGATCGACCAGCCGTTCATTATCCCGATGTCTGCCTCGGTAGCTGCCGGCAGTAGCTTTTCAGTGGCCGTGGTGCGTACCAAATTGAAATCATTGAAGCAAAGCATAAAATCCACATCGCCAGTCGCTATTGCGGCTAGATGAAACTCGTGTGGCTTCATTCCAAAACCGACGTTACGCACTAGGCCGCGGCCCTTTAACGACAATAAGCCCTCTAAAGTACCTCCTTTGGCAAGGGTAGGCTCGATTGTTAGTGGATCGTGTATGAGCATGCCGTCAAAATAATCAGTACCAAGGATCTGGAGTTGATCCTCAATGTCACGAACAACCCGATCTGATGAGTAGTCGGGTTCGCCTTTACCGTAAAACCCCCATTGTTCACCTGAGTGACAGCAGAGACGACCTGTGATGATAACGTCCTCGCGAGGAATCTCTCTAAGAGCTAAACCTAGCTTTCTCAAGGAGTCACCGTAACAGCGAGCGCAGTCGAAGTGGTTTACGCCGAGAGAGATTGCGTGCTTGATAAGAGCGATGGCTTCCTCATCTGAAACGGGACCAAAGTTATTCCCAAAACCTTGTGTACCGAACGGGATTACGGGAATGTCTAGCTCGGTTTTGCCGAGCCGGCGACGGGGTAGGTTCATTAAGATTTCCTCCATTCGTTTTCCTCTACGCACCAGTTTAGGGTGTTACGTAACAACACCTGGTACGAAGGATGACTCCAAATATTTGGAAAATGACCAGGCACAAGAACACAAACACGACCCTTACCCTCACGCCTAGTCCAACCAGCTGGCTGAACACCATGCTCAGAAGAAGCTTCAAGGAAAAGATCAACATCAGGATCACTCATAGTCATCTGGTAATGCTCATCAAGCAACGTAAAACCAACACTATCAATCACCAAATCATGACCAACATGCGGTTCAACCGTAACAGGACACGGGGCTGGATGGCCCGCAAAAACCCCACCCATCAAACTACACAACGAAGGACACTCATCATACAAAGCCGTACCCGAATGCAAAACCAACAAACCATTGCCTTGACGCACATAATCAACAAAATCCTTACCGATCTCCTCCGTCGCCCAAGGTTCAGGATCCTCTTCCGTTCGTTGATTAGCCTTAGAAAAAACAATAAGCGGATAATCATCCATCTTGCTTCTAGACCAATCACCTGGATCCTCTAGAAACTCAAACTCAAAAGGACCACTACGAAGACCCAACAACCCATCCCGAGTTAAGGAAACCGGGTGCCATTTGTCACCACACAAAACCAGTACACGCATAAAAACTCCTTACAACACTCAATTGCACATCATGACAGCCAACACCACCCCACCACAAGCCACAAGGTAGGTTAGGCTGTGCAGTAAAATGTGGGTAGTGATCTACAACCTTGAGGCACTGCTAAGGTTTTATGAGGTATGTGTTGTGTTTATAAGGGATTAGTTAGGATTTAACTTTGGAGGGTGAGATTGGTGCTTGAAGCTCGTTTAACGATTCGGGAAAATGCTTCTACTTTGGTTTACGATCCCATGATTTTTGGGGGTTTTATTGAGCATTTTGGGCGTCAGATTTATGGGGGGTTGTTTGACCCTGGTTCACCTCTTTCGAATGAGAGTGGTTTCCGTTTAGATGTGTTGGAAGCATTAAGGGAATTGAAGGTTCCGATTGTACGGTGGCCGGGCGGTTGTTACGTTAGTGGTTATCACTGGGAAAATGGTGTTGGTAAGGATCGCTCTCCGACTGACGATATGGCTTGGGGAGTAGTCGAGCCTAATACTTTCGGAACTGATGAGTTTGTTGAGCTTTGTCGTCTTCTTGATTGGGAGCCTTACATTTGTAATAACGCGGGTAACGGAACGATCAAGGAGATGCGAGATTGGTTGGAATACTGTAACAGTGAAGATGGGCGGTTTGCCGAGTTACGTAAGGACGCTGGTAACGTCATTCCGCACGACATCCAAATCTGGAGTATTGGCAATGAGAATTGGGGTGAGTGGGAGATTGGTTATAAACCGATCGAGGAGTGGGCACCCTTTGTTCTTGAAGCTGCTAAGGCAATGAAGGAAGTTGATCCTGATGTTCGTTTGTCGGCTGCTTCAATGTCAACTCGAGAGTGGACCGTGCCGCTTTTGAAGGCTGCCGGTTCTTACTTGGATTTCATCTCTATCCATGGTTATTGGCGTGTTCATTCGGATGATCGTGATGTTTCTGATTATTTACCTTGCATCATGCAGTCAGGAGAGCCTGAAGTGGTGATTAAGGAAACTATTGCTTCTCTTGAGGAAGCTGGTTACCGGGGCAAAATTAAGATTGCTTTTGACGAGTGGAATTTACGTGGTTGGCACCACCCTGGTTTCCCTAGGAAAGAAGTGCAGGATTATGGTGATCCTGAGGTAATTAAGCTGGTTGCGGCGCGCGAGCAGAACTTGATTGCTAGTCAGTACACCATGGCGGATGCTCTGTTTTCAGCTTCGTTCTTCAATTCTTGCCTCCGTCATGCCGATGACGTCACCATGGCTAACATCTCTCCTTTGGTGAACACGCGGGGACCGCTTTTTGTGCACCCAACTGGGGTTGTTAAGCGCACTCATTTTCATGCCCTTGCAATGTACGCCAATCAGCTTGAATCACGTGTTGTTGAAACTGATGTTACTTCCGATTTACTATCGCATGACTCTAAATCTATCCCTGTTTTCGATAGTGTCGTGACTGTTAACGACGTTGGTGATTCCTGGTCCATTGCGCTCGTGAATCGCCATCCTACTGAAAAAGTTTCGTGCCGTTTAGTTGTTGAGGGGAAAGTGCTTGATGGTAATTACGGAGCGACTATCCTTCGTGGGGACAGTGCTGATTCTTACAACGATGTTGAACAACCTGACCGAGTAACTCCAGAAGAAGTATCAGTGACCTGCGAGGAGGGTGTCGTTGAGCTTCAACCTCACTCCTTAACGATCTTAAGAGTAATTAATTAATCGCTACTGAGGGTTTCGGGATGCATGGACTAAACTTCGTGATTTTTCTGGGACACTACGCAGCAATACATTATTTTGATAGAGGAGTCTTTGGATACGGAGTGGTTCTTACCTACCGGCACATCTGATTTACTCTTTTACTACTCTTGGCCCACACGCCTTACAACCCGGCCGCCTGAACCTGCCACTAGCGTTCCTGTACCTGATTGTTCGGAGGCTTTCTGGGCGAGACTACGGTCGGGAGCTTCTACTTTTGCTTTGCCGGCGTCCGCTACGGAAAGGACAGAATCCTTGAGTAGCTGAGCGTAAGGGTGTTCAGGAGATTCGAGGATCGTTTGGGCTGGGCCCATCTCCACGATGTAGCCCTTCTGCATGATGGCAAGGCGATCAGAAATGTAGTAAGCGGTTGCAAGGTCATGAGTAATGTAAAGAACGGTGACATTAAAGTTATCTCTTAAGTCACGTAAGAGGTTTACGATAGACATGCGTAGTGAAGCATCCACCATTGAGACTGGTTCATCAGCAATGAGAATCTCGGGGTTAGGTATTAATGCTCGGGCTATAGCTACGCGTTGCAACTGACCCCCGGACAGCTCGTGTCCGTATCGTCCTCGGATTTCCGCGAGGCTCAAACCAACCTTCTGGAGGGCCTCGTCCATTGCAGCGTCTACCTCATCGTCTTCTTTGGCGCCCAGTAGAACTCTAGCGCTAGCCTCAAGGTATCGATCTACGTGCTTTAGTGGGTTAAACGCCTCGAATGGGTTTTGGAAGACGGGTTGGACGTGCCGCATGAATTCGAGACGGGCTGCTCGGTTACGCTTACCACCGATCAGTTGGCCACCAAGTCGGAGTTCCCCTGAACTCGGTTCTTCAAGACCCAGGATCATGCGGGCTAGCGTAGTTTTACCAGAGCCGGACTCACCAACTATGGTGAACACCTCAGGCTGTCCCTCCTCAATAGTGAAACTAGCGTCCACAACCGCCTCAACGTACGAGCGGGAGAACACGCCGCCCATAGCGAAACGTTTTGAGACGTGATTAATTTCGAGGATCGCGCTCATGCTCGTCCCTCGGATTCTAATTCGTTGATCGTCGTGAGTGGTGTGACGTCGTCACTACGCCAGCAGGCTGACCGGTGATCATCACCTACCACCTCTAACGGTGGGACTTCAGTGGTGCATTTGTCAATAGCTAAGGGGCAACGCGGGTGGAATCTACAACCGGTTGGTGGGTCGGAAAGGTTCGGTGGTCGTCCCTCCAGAGCTGGCTTGCGGCTGGTGTCACCAATACGCGGCAAACTAGATACCAGATGCGCAGTGTAAGGGTGTTTCGGGGCGGTGAAGAGCGTGCGGGTAGGCCCTTCCTCTACTATGCGGCCAGCGTACATAATGCCAATACGATCTGCCATGTTCGCGTGCACGCTCATGTCGTGCGTGACAAAAACTACGGAGGATTGTAGTGACCTGCGGATCTCATCAAGCATCGCCAGGACGTCCTTCTGTACAACCACGTCAAGTGCCGTTGTGGGTTCGTCAGCAATAATGAAATCAGGTTGGCAAACAGTAGCCAGAGCTATGCACACGCGTTGACGCATACCGCCAGATAACTCATGTGGATAAGCTTTGAGTACCTCAGGAACCAAGTCAAGACGAGCGAGGTGTGCTGTTACTGCCTCCCAAAATCCTGACTCGGACAAACCCATGTGCTTAAACGCAAAGTCTTTAAAACTCTTATTAATACGCCGCACTGGATTAAGTACACTCATTGAGCCCTGCATGATGTAAGACACGTGGGCCCACCGAATTTGGTTGAGTTCTTCCTCGGATACTGCTTGGGGGTCTAACTCTAAGTCACCAAATTGGTACTTTATTGATCCACTGACGATCTTGAGTGGGGGGCGTACTGCACCAGCAAAAGTCTTAATGAGGGTGGTTTTTCCTGAGGAGCTTTCCCCTGCTATGCCGTACACTTCGTTACGACGAATTGAGAGTGAAATGTCATCAACTGCGCGCACTTCGCGCTCCACCCCAAAGTAACTTGTTAAGTAGTACGCCTTCAGATTAGTCAGTGTTAGGGGATTATCGTTTTGTCCAACCGCAGTACTGTCAGGTCCTGTAGTCATTTAGTTACCCATCCTACGAAGGCGTGATCTCGGGTCGATGTATTCGTTGATGGACACCGCAACTAAGTACAGTCCGAGGAACATTATGACGAGACCGACTACTGGAAAGACAATCCACCACCAATGACCCACCATCATGGACGAGTGGTTATTCGCCCAGTAAATGACCGTGCCTATAGTTGGGATTGATAGGTTAGTGAAACCTAGGACCGCTAGTGTGACTTCGAAACCAATGGCCCACAACATGTTGGCCATGGCGGTTGTTAGGACGATGGGCATGACGTACGGCAGGTGCTCTTCGAACATGATTTTCCTGGCACTCATGCCGGAAAACACAGCATGTCGCGTGAATTCTCGGTGGCGCAAACCAAGCGTGATTGATCGTATCAGGCGCGCGTCGAAGGGCCAGCCTAGTAAAGCCATCATTATCGCTAGGGTGTAGGTATTGAGAGCATTCCCAACAATGAAATAGATGACCAGTAGTAGTGGGAAGATGGGCAGCGTGACGAAAACGTCGTTAATGATCATCAGAATCCGGTCGGTCAGGCCACCAACGTAACCGGACACGAGACCCACGGTGATTGAGATGACTCGACTCATTCCGGATACCATGATGCCGAAAACGAGGGTATTGCGGAATGCTAGGCTCAACCGCCAGAACAGATCCTGACCGCGAGAAGTAGTGCCGAACCAATGTTCAGCCGAAGGAGCTATGTCAGGCCAAACAACATAAGTATCTAAAGGATCAACGGGCGAAAAGAACGATAGTAGGGAGTAAATAATTATAATGCTGAGGAAAACAAAACCGATCAGGAACTCACGGTTATAACGAAGTAAGTCACGAACAACAGTAAAGAAAGCCATTAGCTTAATTCGCCCTCACTCTCGGATCAAGGAGAGGATAGAGGAGGTCAATAACGAAGATTGACGTTGCGACCGCTGCTACCGAGATAGAACCAACAGCAACGACTAATACGTAATCACCCATATCGATGGCCTGAATTAGAAGTCTGCCTAACCCAGGGTAACCAAATACTTCTTCCGTGATGACGGTTCCTGAAAACACTCCACCCAGGACCATAGCTAGTGCAGTTAGTTGAGGAAGGAGGGCATTCCGAATGACGTACGACCCAACAATCTTTTTCTTCTCAACGCCACCCATCTCCGCGTAAGTTACGTAATCCTCAGTAACAATGTTAGATACCAGAGCGCGCATACCGAGAAACCACATTCCGAACCCACCAAGTACAATTGATCCTGCCGGCAAGATAGAGTGATGCAAAATAGAAAGTATGTAATGAATGTTCCAACCCGGCTTTACAAACATTCCGGCACCACCGTTAATGGGTAGCACCGTCCAAAAAATCCCAAAGATCATTAGTAGAATAAAAGCAATAATGTAGTAAGGGATTGGTTGAATACCAATAGAAAGTACCCCAAATAACTTGAAGAACGGGTTTTTCTGGAAGTAACCCGCGAGTCCACCGAGGAGATTACCGACCGTCCAGGTAATAATTACGGAAGTAAAGAGCAATCCCAATGTCCAGGGGAGTGCACGAAGCACAATCTTCATGACGGGAGTTGGGAAAGCTGCTAAAGAAGGTCCCATGTCGCCCGTGGTGAGATTCTTAAGGAAACTAACGTACTGCTGCCACATGGGTACGTCCACGCCCAACATTTCTGTTAGTTTTGCCCTTAATGCCGCTTCCGCTTCGGGACTAAAGTTCGATCGTCCAATCCTCTGCCGCATCATATTTTCAACAGGATCAATTGGAGATAACTGAGTAACTAGGAAAACCCCGCTAACACCGAGGAACACCACAAGGAAGAGCTGTAACAGACGCTTAATTGCGAACAAACCATAAGCTTTCATCCGACGCACCCCTTCCAACAGCTAAGCAAGTCTAAACTAACCGAAACTCCGTGNCTGGTAATAAGNAGCTAGTAATTAGTTTACCCAAAAAAGTTCAGGGACTCAGTGTTGAGTCCCTGAACAATATAACCTTTTCGGCTATTTCAATCAATGTTCAATCGAATTAGTCGCAGGCTCCGGTCGACGTAATTTGGGTGTAGATGTAACGAGCGTTCGACCAGTTAGTAACGGGATTAGCGTAGTTATTAGTCGCATCTGGGTACCCGGTCCAACAACGGTTGCTCTGACCAACGAACAAGTTGTAGGACATGATCGGGATGGTTGGCATTTCGTGAACGGCTAGCTTAATGAAATCTATGCCGTACTCAACACCACGGGGATCATTGAACGAAATGCCACGAATGTTATCGATAATCGCATCGAGTTCAGGTCCGCCGTTCCAACGCTGCCAGTTACGGGCGCTCTGTCCTGTTCCTGGTTCAGCAACGTTGTCGCTACGCCAGCTATCAAGGAAGAACGAGAGATCTGGGTGACCTCCCCAGGTCTCAACTGACCAACCAATGTAAGCCTCGTAGTTACCGGCACCAATGCCGCCCCACAAGTCAGACGTGTCAACATTAGTCTCAATACCGAACTCAGTCAACTGCTCAGCTACGTTGCTAGCCAAACGGCCCATGACACCCGAGTCGGAACCTTGCATCTCGAGGGTGGCACGCTCGCCGTTAGGCGTGTTCCACCACTTACCACTCTTCGACCATCCAGCTGACTCAAGGAGGGTCGCAGCAGCGTCATGATTCTGAGCCCACCAGCCGTGCCCGAAGGTGTAACGAATGGTTTCGTCGTCCTCAGGAACACCGTCGTAAAGACCACGGACGCGATTGGCAATCTCTAGAGTTAGGTCAGGATTGTAAGGCTTGATGCTTGTGCCGTCACCCAAATCCAACTCGAAGTTGGTAAGCCAATCTTGAACTGCATCGTGATAGAACTTCGGGTACATTCCTGTGGGCGGAACGTGGATGGGGGTCATGGTCGCAGCACCACGGTAGCTCGCTAGTGACATTTCTACTGCGTCAAGCGCAAGCGCTACGGCCCAGCGGACACGACGATCAATCCACTTAGCATTACCATCAACATCCTCGTACTGGTGGTTAAACAGCAACATCGGTAGGGTTGGATCTGGGTGAGCGTACGGGAACCCAGGGTGCCAACTCTGGATGAGTGGGTCTTTCTTCATCAAGTCGATAGTGGCCTCAGGGGTCATATCGTGAACCATATCGAGACCTTGGTTACCTTCGTTGTTCAGAAGACCAATAGCACGCTTATCGATTGGTACGCCAGGTCGGTACACTTGGTACTTCGGTGCGGCCATGCCGTAATCCATACCCCAGCTAGACCGTTCCCAATCGTCACGTCTTACCCAAGCGAACCAAGTTCCGTTCGGGTCGTAACTATGAAGGACGTACTGGCCTATGCTGACTGGTCCCTCACCATCAATAGTTGGGTGGGAAGCTAGGTTGCCATCCCAAGTGGAGGGCTCTTCTAGATCTTCGAACACGTGCTTCGGCATGATGTAGCCTGGGGCGTTCCAGCGGACCATGAACTTCGTGTCGAATCGCGAGTTTGGAGCCTTGAGCCAGAACTTGACGGTGTGATCACCAATCGCAGCTACAGAAGCGACATTCTGGGCAAAGACTGGACCTGCGCCCATACCCCACTCCATCTGAGCTTCAACGGTGTAAACAACATCGTGCGCAGTGAACTCAACTGGGCCGTTTTGACCGTGACTCCAGTAAAGCCCTTCCGTAAGGTGAACAGTCAGCTCAGTGAAGTCGGCATTCCATTCTCCTGGACCAGCTGCGAGGGCGTTGTGAACAACCTCGCCATTGATTCCGGCGTTCGGATCGATGTACCACAAGGTATCAGCGGTGAGCTGCTGAAGACCGTTCGAGTAACCACCACCACAACCAATCCAAAGGTTGAAGCAATCTGGGTTAGTCGGTAACCCACCCGGATCTTCAATATATATTGTCTCCCCACGGGGAAACTCCTGAGCTTGGGCGGATACTAATAAACCCAAAGCTCCCAGGAAAAGTCCTGCTAGCATTAAGCGCTTCATGTAACCTCCTGTAAAAAACTCACTTGCAATTTACCTACCTGTCGCACGAGCAAACAACGACGTTCAGGTTCATTTTTTATAGATCCACCTTTACGCTGCATTCTTTATGGCGGAACCTATTTTGAACCTTCAAGTCGAGTGAAGGAATTGTATCACAGGTTGCCATCAGAATGAAGCGTTAACTATTACCGAACAAATCGTGAATAGTTTGTGTGCTTGAAATTAACTAGACTTAATTAAAGGCTCCTGGTCCTGATGCACATTTGATGCGGGGACCCAAATTTGCAATGTTTACGAATATTTTAGGTGTCGTAGTATCATGACTTTCAAGTATTTTTTCTCAGGAGGTAANCCCGCCATTGTTTAATCGAGATTGTTGGTTCTGCTTGTTAAAAAAGGTGATCTTCGTTGGCCTCTTTCTTCTTGTGGGGCAGATGCTTGCGGCACAAGAAGTCTTGGTTCCTGAGAGTTTCGTTGATACCACGGAGAGCGCGGGAATAAACACGCCGCACCGGAGTAATTGGGATCTCTTTGCAGAAAACCCTGAATTCGCTACCGGGGGTTACCTTGGTATGGGCCAAGCATGGGGAGACTACAACAACGATGGTTGGGTCGACCTCTTCCTCACCGGCGGCANACTACNAAACCACCTGTACCAAAATAATGGTGACGGTACCTTCGCAATATCTGAACACAATGACGATATCTCCCTGAAAGACGTTTGGACTGGTGGGGCCGTCTGGGCTGACTACAACAACGACGGCTTCAAAGACCTGTACGTCCTCGCGTACGGCGCTAACACCTTATTCCGTAACGAAGGAGGCCGAGGCTTCCGGGATGTCACTAAAGAAGCAGGAGTGGGCGACCCCCTCAGGAGCTTCACTGCCTCCTGGGGTGACTACAATAACGACGGGCATCTCGACCTGTACGTCACTAACTGGGCGTGCCACCCAGAGTGCCAACCAGCTGACCCTGCTAAAGCAAGTGACACGCTCTACAAAAATAATGGTGACGGTACTTTCGAGAACGCCTCTCACTTACTTGGCGACATGCTGCGCGGAGCTGGTTTCTCAGCTAGTTTCGCTGATTACGATAACGATGGTGACCTCGACATTTACGTGGTGAACGACATGATCGTTCATCCTATCGGGAATGTACTGTGGCGTAACGACGGACCTGGTTGTGGAGGCTGGTGCTGGACGGACGCCTCCAACGAAACAGGCACCGGAGCTATTCGCAGCAGCATGGGACTCGCGGTTGGTGATTACGATAATGACCTTGATTTAGACTTTTATTTTTCCGACATGGGCACTACCATGTCACTCCTTCAGAACGAGGGTGGGCAATTCCAGAAGGCATCTGAAGTTGCGGGTGTGGGAGCAGAAAAAGAACTTTACGGCAACATTGTGGGTTGGGGAACAGCATTCTTCGATTACGACAACGACGGCTGGCTTGACCTGTCATTAGCCACTACGGGCTACAGCATGTCCTTCACGTCCCCCGGGCCAACTGGAATTCTGGACAGGTTTCCTAACGTCCTCTACCAAAACCAGGGTGACGGTACTTTCATTGATGTCACCCCACCCAACTGGAAAGACCAAGATAGGGCTAGTTTAGGTATTGCTTATGCTGATTACAATAATGACGGTTTCATCGATCTGATCGTTGGTAACTGGCTTAATAATTACGCACTCCACCGCAATGCAGGACAAATAGGAACAAACAACAACTGGTTAACAATTCGACTCGAAGGAAGAAGCCCCATAAATAGGGACGCTATTGGTGCACGAGTGTACGTCACCACAACAGACGGCACCACTCGAATG
>PAMQ01000004.1 GCA_002707365.1 Trueperaceae bacterium | reverse complement strand
CTCGAATGCAAGAAGTAAAAAGCGGCTCTAGTTTCGGAGCAGGGAACGACACCGCCCTTCACTTTGGCCTAGACAACAACACCAACCCCACTGTCGCAATAATTTGGCCAGACGGCACACAAGAAACCTTCACGAACATAGCCACGAACCGCACATGGAACATCATCTTCAAACACACATGCTGGCTATACAACTGCGTTGACACACCATAAACACTGCGGATAAAAAGGTCCACCGTGTGAATCACGGATTCTAGGATAATTTGGTTTTACTCACAATCAACGGGTGAAGTTCTTTTAGTACCTGCTGGTCTTTCTGTTTGCGCTTGGGCCGTTAGGATCCAGGTAAATCCTTTTGTTTATGGAACTCCCGCAGGAAAAGCGGTAGAGTCTTCCATGGAGGAAACAACCTGTGGCTACTAACATATCGATTGAATTGGACCGAACTCTAGGTGATATTGATCCGAACATTTTTGGTGGCTTTGCTGAGCACCTTGGTCGCCATATTTACGGCGGTATTTTCGAACCTGAATCCCCTCTTGCGGATGCTGATGGTCTCCGGAGTGACGTGCAAGATGCCATCAGGAGATTACGCATGCCGGCAATACGGTACCCAGGTGGCAACTTCGTATCCGGATACCGCTGGCGTGATGCTGTTGGACCTGTAGAAGAACGTAAAGCTCGGATGGAGCTTGCTTGGCATGACATTGAACCAAACACCTTCGGTACTAATGAATTCATACGTTTTTGCCAGAAGGTTGGTAGCGAACCGTACCTCGCTGTTAATTGTGGGGACGGCGACATGCGTGAAGCACGTGATTGGGTTGAGTACTGTAACGGCACCAAAGATACCGAACTAGTGAAACTAAGAAAATCCCATGGTTACGACGAACCGCACGGCGTTAAGTACTGGGGTATCGGCAACGAAGTTGACGGACCCTGGCAAATTGGAATGAAAACACCTGAGGAGTACGCCCGGGCGTACACCGAATTTGCCAAAGTCATGAAATGGACTGACCCGAGCATTAAACTATTCGCGTCCGGAATAAGCTTTTGGCAACCCGATTGGACTGAACGCCTGCAACTCCTTGTGGAGCAAGCAGGAAGTCTTATTGATTACATGGCAATCCACTGGTACGTCGGTAATGACGAGGAACGTGGTTACGGCCAAGGTTTTGAGGACTACATGAGTCTCTCCGAATTGATTAACGAGAAGCTCACTGCCACTGAAGGCATGCTTCATGCTCTTCGTAGCGCCAACAAGATCGAAAATCCAATTCCCATTGCGGTAGACGAATGGAACGTCTGGTACCGCGCGATGAACGAACAGAAGCTCGAGGAGGCCTATAACTTAGAGGATGCTTTAGTAGTCGCGATGCACTTCAATGCCTTTATTCGCCACGCTAGTTCCGTGAAAATGGCGAACATTGCGCAGATCGTGAACGTCATCGCGCCAATCTTAACTAGTCCCGAAGGACTAGTACTACAAACTACATTCTTCCCCTTCGAGGTTTACCGCAACACCTGCGGAACGACTGCTCTTGATGTGCATTGGGCTGGCGATACCTTCTCGACAAAAAAATTCCCTGCCTTACGAACTCTTGATGTATCAGCAACTCTCGATGAGGCGAACAAGAAACTAACTGTGTACGCCGTTAACCGGTCCGAGTCGAAAGCAAGTGACGTGACAATCACTCTTCATGATGGTCATTTCGCTGGTCCAGGCTCCACCCAAATAGTGAATGGCCCTGACGTCAAAGCAGAAAACACCTTTGCGACACCAGATAACGTAATTACCCGCAAGGAATCCATCACTGCTGAAGGCAGCACCTTTGACACTACTTTGGAGCCGCACTCAGTTACAGCATTAGTCTTCGACGTGGCTTAATTCCGCTCAACAAAAAGTCATTACGACAGGATGAATGATTCAAACGAATAATTAGGTGGACGTGGCCCTAGCAGCACGCTTGGATTCGGTCTCTCGTTGCCAATCCTCGAGTGACCAACGGGGCCCGTCACCTCGCACAACCATCGCAGCATGTAGACTCACATTTCGCATCTTCTCGAACATGAATTCAACTCCGGCTTGTTCGGTACTAGAGGTAGCTTGAGTACCGAGCGTCCGAACGTAACGAATATCGACGCTCCAGCGCACACCATCTGTGTGGTTAACCTTGCTGCCGTGAAACGTCATGTTGTGAAATAACAAAATGTCGCCAGCCTTCATCGGGATTGGAATGGGAGTACCCCGAGCTTCAACATCCACAAATGACCGCATGTTGCTGTTTTCATCCCTAGCACTATCGTAAAGCTCCCATTTATGACTTCCAGGAATCACAAACAAGCAACCATTCTTTTCATTAACGTCCACTAACGGTATCCATACGGTCACGGTGTGCGCGTGTTGTGAAGCCTTACCGTAATACTGACTATCTTGATGCAGTGGGAATGCTGTCGATTCGCTCCGCGGCATCTTTGGACGCACAAGGTAATCAACAAAGGTAATGTCTGGCCCAACATGGGCCTCAACAGCATCGATAATAGCTGGATGGTTAATTAGTGGGTACAGGGAAGGATTAAAAGCCGTGGTGGGCCAAGACCGCTTAGTGAGGGGCGCTTCCTGGTGAAGAGCCACAAGACGTTTTCCAAAAGGCAGATTTAAATACAGGTCAGTAGCCTTGCCTTGATTTACAAGCTCACGAGCATGAAGAGTAATCTGTTCATTAATGTCGTTCCGTAACGGTTGAAGGTCTGCTTGAGAAATAGCGCCCTCAATTAGTTGGTAACCATCTCTTTCGTAAATGCTCTCCATTAGTCATTCTGGCACATCAAAACAAATAATCCCAGTCATAATTAATTACGAAACTACGGTCTCACAGTCGCGAGATCGGTACTAGGACAGAGTCTAATTTCGTACAACGAGCCCAAATTATGCGACGATCTACCCTAGAGTGTTTGTAGAAACTAATCTCATTTGTTTTGAAGACCAATATATTGATCTATCGCTCCTTGAGGTGAAGTCAAGTGTCGCAAGAGTTTGACGTGGCTATAGTCGGATTCGGACCTGTCGGGGCTACCTTAGCCAATCTACTGGGTCTTCACGGTTGCCGGACAGTTGTCTTAGAGCAAGACACGGAGATTTTCCCTGTCCCTCGCGCAGTTCACGCTGACGATGAAGCTCTCCGAACATTCCAAAGCCTGGGACTCCTCGAATCAATGCGGCCAGCGCTGGGGACGTACACCAAGAGGGAGTACCTTAATGCTAAGGGCGAGATTTTCTTCGAGGCGTCAGTACGAAAAACTACAGCCATTGGGCACCGAGAAGACATTTATTTCCACCAGCCCACGTTGGAGGCTGTCCTTCGTGGGGGTTTAACTCGCTTTGAACACGTAGATACTCGGCTCGGGATGGAAGTAGAGAAGATAGAACAGGACAACGTCGGAGTAACTCTTACGGCCCGACAGGCAGAAACCGGCAAGATAGAAACGATACGATCAAAGTATGTCGTGGGTTGCGATGGGGCTCGTAGCTTAGTCCGGCAACAACTCAACATCAGACTTCGCGACCTAGGTTTCGACCAACCTTGGCTCGTGCTGGACGTCCGCCTGAACCCCGACGTAACGCCAAAGGAAGCAAACTTACCAAACTGTCACCAGCAATATTGTGATCCGCGCCAACCCGTTACTTATGTACCAACCGCAGTCAAAGGACATTACCGTTGGGAGTTCATGCAAATTGACAAACCGGCGCCTAATTCAGTTCCGCCAAAAGAACAGGTACGGAATCTCCTCTCCTCGGTTGTTGACCCTAGCAATGTTGAGATACAGCGAGTAGCGATTTACACTTTCCACGCACTAATTGCGAAACAGTGGCGCGTCGAACGTGCTCTCCTCGCGGGTGACGCCGCCCACCAAATGCCACCCTTTGCTGGACAGGGTATGTGCAGTGGCTTACGGGACGTACATAATCTCAGCTGGAAACTAGCTTTAGTAGTGAAAGGCGCATCTTCCGACGAACTCCTCAATAGTTACGCGGTAGAGCGTATCCCACACGTGACGCGCATGACCCGAGGAACTATATTCCTGGGAAACCTCATCCAAACACGTAGCTTCCTCGGCGCCTATCTCCGAGACATCTTGTTTAAAACTATCCTGCGTATTCCTAGGTTATTCACAACATTAGCTAGTTTCACTCTCCGCTCCCCTAACCTAAAAAAGGGGGTTCTCGGTGGCGAAATCAGTCGGGCAAAGGGAAAACAATTCATTCAGCCGACAGTTCTACTCGACACTGACGAAGCCGTACCACTGGACTCAGTATTAGGTGATGGCTTTTCAGTACTAACCATAGCCGAACACGATGACGTCCTAACTAAACTTGCAGATACCTTAATAACTACCACGTTGCCTATCACATTTGTGCAGGTAGCCAATGGAAAAGTCACGTCCAACCTGCAGTCAGGAAGTTTCAAGAGAATCCTCGATGTGGAAGGAAAACTAGTGGCGTGGTTCAGAAAATACCGAGCACAATTCGTTATTATCAGGCCTGACCGGTACGTTCTTGGCGCTTACACCGCCACCGGATTAAATCAAGGAATGAAAGAATTATTCTCGCTACTATGTTTACATTCAAACACCGGCGTTCCTTGAGGGAGTTAAAATGACACCTGAAATTCGAATCCGAAAACTATCGCACGTAGGTCTATTAGCTCAAAACCCAGAAGCCCAAGCAGCGTTCTACCGTGATTTCGTCGGCCTAACCGAAACCGCACGCGACGAAACAGGTCGCATATACCTTCGATGCAACAACGACCATCATCAAATTGTCCTTGTACCAGCCGAGGAAAACGGGATGGATCACTACGCCCTAGAAGTCAAGGAACTAGCTGACCTCGAAGCGGCGCAAGAGCAATTACTAAGAGCAGGCATAGAGTGCCAAACTAACTTTTCAACCGAACTTGGGCATGAGGAGTCTATTCGCTTCCGCGACCCACTTGGATTTAATGTGGAACTCATCACTGGCTTGTCCCAACTCACTCCACCTTCTGGCGTACGAACGGTTCGACCTAGAAAGTTCCAACACATCACTCTCAGAACCCCAAAGTTTGGTGCTGGTCTCGAGTTCTACACCAAAGTACTTGGGCTTCGTATCTCAGATTGCGTTGGGGAGGACTTCGTATGGATGCGATGCACCCCCGACCATCACGGCCTAGCTGTATCACGTCACCAAAAACAAAGCCTCCACCACATAGCTTTTGAAGTAAGGGACATGGCGGAGTTAGTTCAACAAGCTGAGTACTTAGCACAGCATGACCGTGTCCTTCTTTACGGCCCTGGACGACACGGACCGGGCAATAACCTTTTTATTTATTTCCACGATACCGAGGGGAACATAGTTGAGTTTTCAGCCGACATGCAACAAATATGGGATGACGCCAAATACGTCCCAAAGGTGTGGGATCCCAACGAACGTTGGTCTAACCGCTGGGGAACTCCTGCCTCACCTGAATTCCGGAAGTAAAAACAATAAGCAACCCTAAAACTTTTAATTTTTTGTATCATTAGTTAAACAAGACGTTGCCCTTAGTTAGTTTGCAAACCATTCAGGAGGTACGGGTAGTGGCACAAACAGATGCTATTCCAGATATGGAGAGAGAACTAAAATTCTTTCCCATTGAAACAAAAGATCCAAAAAAACTCACCAAAGAGCAAATCAAAAAATACAACGAAGTAGGGTACGTCTTCCCATTAGACGTTTACTCGCCTGACGAGATCGAAACTAACCGCTCGTACTTCGACAAACTCCTAGTTATGGCACACGAACACGGACTTGGCGATTGGGACGTAAACGCCTGGCACACAACCTGCCAGGGACTCTATGACCTCATCACGGACGACCGCATCTTAGATTACGTAGAGGACATAATCGGCCCTAACATCGTTTGCACCATGAGTCACTACTTCTCGAAAGCACCGGGAGACAAAAAATCAGTGTACTGGCACCAAGACGCACAATTCTGGCCACTCACACCCAGTAAAGTAGTGACTGTCTGGATAGCAATCGATGATGTGGACGTCGAAAATGGCGCCATGAAACTCTTCCCCACCACGCATCATCTTGGCATCGTCCCATTCGAATGGGTCACCGACGAAGAAGACGGCGTGCTTAACCAACACGTTCATAACCCCGAAGAGAAATACGGGGAACCAATTTCAGTTGAGCTTAAAGCTGGCCAAATCTCTCTCCACACAGACATGCTTCTTCACGGATCCATGCCTAACCCATCCAACCGTCGTCGCTGTGGCCTTACCCTCCGGTATCACCCTGTCGAAGTGCGGGGTAACGAAGATCTACGTACTAAGCACGCTATCCTAGCTCGTGGTCACGATCCAGAAGGCTACTGGGTGCATCACCCCAGACCAACTGAAGAAAAAATACCCTCATGGTTTTCCGAAGAAGCTGCCGACGGAGCTGCCGAGGAACCGCTAGGGCCACGTCCTCCTGATTAAAGTTAGCGAGGTTAAATATGGCAGGATCCAGTAAAGATCTTGTGGGTAACGCCGCAACCGTTGACGTTGCTGCGGGAGGCAAGTACCCGGAGGATCTTTATCGTTACACTGACACTGCAAAATCCGAAATTCATGGTCTTGATAAGGTCGCCGAAAACGATATCCGGTTTTTCCATCAGGAAGGCTACCTCGTAGTTCATGACGCTTTCACACGCGAAGAAATAGCAGATGGCCTAGCGGGGATAACTGACCTTATTAATGGGAACAACCCTGAATTCAAAGGCTTGCAGTACGAGAATTCAATGCAAAAACAACCAGATGAACTAAGTCTTTTGGAACGGCATTCCTACGCACGTAAACTTTTCTTTTTCGCTGATTACGACCCCAGAACGAAAGCCATGACTGAACACCCTAAACTGCTTAGTGCCTTACGAAAGCTAATCGACGCTGAGGAATTGACAATGTTTCAAGACATGGCGCTTCTCAAACCCCCGCTAACCGGTAGAGAGAAACCTTGGCACCAAGATTTAGCGTACTTTAAGGTTCCTCTCTCTACCGTGGTTGTGGGAGTCTGGATTGCGCTCGACGAAGCTACCGTCCGTAACGGCTGCATGGTGGTAATTCCAGGATCACATAATCAGGGACCCGTAACCCATTTCAAGCGACGAGACTGGCAGATTTGCGATACCGATATTAATAACAATGGTGCTGTAGCTGTCCCTTTGAAACCAGGAGGCTGCCTTTTCTTCCATGGCCTTATGCACCACGGCACACCAGCTAACCGCTCTAACCTGCGGCGTCGTGCCCTGCAATTTCACTACAAGGCATCAAACTCACCTTCCATAAGCGAAGAGGAACGCCTTGCCACTTTTGGTAATGAGGGTAAAGACGTCAGCTGCTAAACCGCTAACAATAATACGAACATATGGAAATACTAGAGATGTCAATAGGCTTGTGCCAGGAAAAGACCTATAAATGTTATTGGCGTTAATCGTCGGCCCCAAGATTTTCGGACCAAGAAGACTGTGATGTTATTCTGAATATGGGGTTGCAGAAGTTAAGTGAGCAGGTAGAAGTTTCCGGAGACTCAAGAGTAACAGGTCGCACCTGAAACCCGGTTAAAGAGTAACACCACCATCAACCACAAGCTCAAGGCCAGTAATGTAGCGTGCCTCGTCACTAGCGAGAAACAATGCAGCATGCGCTACGTCCCAAGCATCACCCATGTGACCTAAAGGAACCTGTGCTTCTCGCTGTTTCCACATAGCCTCAACATCGCCCTTTCCAAAAGCGACTGCTAAACTTTCAGAGCGCTCCACCATAGGAGTTTTCATAAGGCCAGGCAACACAGCATTAACGCGCACCGATTTAGAAGCGAACTCCACAGCAGTAGATTTGGTCAGTTGAAGGATTGCTGCTTTACTGGCGTAATAGCTTGAGTAAGGCACTCCTGTCCAACGGATTGCCGCGATCGAAGAAATGTTTACAATCGATCCGCCACCACCATTAATCATTACGGGAATAACGTGCTTCATACTTAGGTAAAAAGACTTTAGATTGACCGACATAACTCGGTCCCAATCCTCTTCAGGAAAATCAATTACTCCACCTGACTCGACAACACCCAGATTATTATCTAGAACATCAATACCGCCATAAACATCAACCGCGGTTTCGACCATATGTTTAATGTCTTCCTGATCAGTAGCGTCAACTCGAAGCGTGACCGCTTCCCCTCCTTCTGCACAAATCAAACTAGTGGTAACTGCAGCTGCTTCTTCATCAATATCAGCACATACAACACGAGCTCCTTCTCTCGCAAACAGAACAGCCGTAGCTTTTCCGTTACCCCAACCTGGTCCACTCGAACCTGCCCCAACCACCACTGCCACCTTGCCCGCAAGACGCCCAACCAATCAAATCACCCCCAACACCTAAATCGATCGCATTCCACCATTGGAACTTTTATCTTCAAAACCCTTCCCTAAGCTTCCCTCCAAATTGTTATTGACCATCTAACTTTTGCCGTAACATGCAAAGCATATTTAGCGCTGGAACAACTCACCATTTAGCTACATCACCACGTTAGTCGCAATCTAAACTTCATGCCTAAATCTTAACCAGGTATTAATTTATATGTAAGGAGATTACCGAATGTTCTTTTCACCGGTTTCATGCGAGCCATCCCATGAAAAGACTATCTATAAAAATGGTTATGAACTACTTAAAACCAACACACGGTCATATTGATCTTTTGTTAGAGGCGAAATACTAAGACGAGAGTTCTTTACGAGTTTTGTTTCTTGAAGAACTTCATCCGCCCGGAATTCTGATATCGATACCGGCCGCTCTAACTCCCTAATTGCTTCAACGTCTACAGTCCACCACCTAGGGTCATCAACTGAGGACTTCGGATCTTCGTACTTGTGTCCAGAAGAAAATTGGGCAGGATCTGGATAAGGTGCGGACTTCACCTCTGCCAATCCTATAGCTGCAGGAATCTTAGTGCTCGAATGGTAAACAACCACAATGTCACCAAGTTCAATCTCTTTAATGAAATTCTTAGCTTGATGATTTCGAACATGCTTCTGCCACATGACCGGGCAGTCGCGTTCAGCTGCTAGGTCAGAATAAGAGTAATGATCCGGCTCGTTCTTAAATAACCAGTAGCGCATACCTAATACTATCAGTTTCAGGCCCAGAATTAATCAAATCTCTCATCCATTAACGACCTATTTGTTTGTCATGTCAACAAACCACAAGTGAAGATTCTCACGTCGTTATTGTGTTTCAGACGCAAGAATCCCTTCACCTGACCATCGTTTATTTGACTACAGGGGGAATAATGGGAGAGAACCTCGCTTTAAGACTACAAACCGACAATAACGTAGACCAAGCACGTTTAACTCACTCGCCACAACTACCACAACACGATGTTGCCGAAAAAAGCAGTGTGACTCGAAATTATTGGTACCTCGCTGCAGAAACACCACCAGTAGAGATTCTGGACAGCCTGAAGTTAAGGTAATCCATCAGTTTTAGGCTTGGGTTAGTCTGCTGCTATTGGTTGATTAATAACTCTGCTAGCAACATAACCAGAATTAATTGATGCTTTTCACCCGGACTCTACCCTAGTCTCTTAAGTCGATTGTCTCAAATCAAACTACCACTGAATTTTGTATAAACAGGACAGCGGAAATTTTCGTAACCTGTGCAGCAAACACGCTCAACGTTTCTTGAGACTCGTGACTCCTAGAACCGCATATTAATCTTTAAAACTTCCTGCTCTGCTCAAGAAAATCTGACAAGAAAACAAAAGTACCCCCAACAAGAATTACGAAGAGGAACAACATTCCAGCAGCTAAAACGGAACTCATCACATCACCTCAATTCGTCTAGAGGTCTAAGAAAACTACTGCCAAAGACATCGAGGAAGTATTTCGCTTCAACTGATTGCAGTTCCTCAAGTTCTTGAGAAATGGCATTGAAGGCCGATTGAAACTCGCAATTTCCATTAGCTATTTCCTGTGCGCACTTAATGTAAGCACAAAGCTTATCAGCAATTTTTACTAGTTTAGCTTCCGAATCATTAGCTCCCAAAAGCGGTTGGTACTCACCCACGAGTTCACTGGGTAGCATGCTTAACAGTTCGGAATTAGCGTAAGTCTCAAGTTCAGCAAATGCGAGTCTAGTTGAATCACTAAATTGCTTAACCGGTGTTGCTACATCCCCAGTAATAACTTCGCTTGCATCATGAAACATTGCTATAACAGCCACCCGCTCTGGATCAGCTTCTTTTCCGAAAATCTGCTTCCGTATTGTTGCAAGAGCGTGAGCCACGAAAGCTACAAGCAGACTATGCTCTAAGACGTTTTCTGATTCACTAACGTGCATTAACCCCCACCGCCGAATAAATCTAAGGCGAGCTAGAAACGCAAAGAACGGCGCTTCCACAGCTGGAGACACCTTTTCAGCAAACATACTTAAATATTAAGGTATTATTGCTTTTATGTCAATCGAGACCACACTAGAGACTAAATTAAAACTACATACAAAACTCTTAAACCACTGAACTCCTAACGCCCTAGCCATTTTCTAAGGCGTAAGAGTGGCTAATGCACACTTCAATTGCAAATAACTGTATCGTTCCTCAAGCACCTCGAACAAAGGTCGTAGCTTTCCGCGTAAATCCTGGGGCAAAGCCTCACGAGCTCGCAATATTTCCTCAATCTGGTGATTTATAAGCCCACATGCCTCTCGAGCAGTCAAATCATTTCTATACACAAGTTCAGAAATGTGACCTTCTACCGTGCGGACCTTTATGTTTCTCTCCTCGGCAATCTGTTCAAGTGAATAGCCTGCGAGCCTTAATTCTAGGGTCTTGCTAGCCGTATCAGTACTGACCAATTTGCTCTCGGAAGAAGCAGATTCTTCTTCTGGAGGCGGAAGCTTAAACTCTGCAGTTTTATTGAGATACTCTAATATCTTTGCTAAAAAAGTGGGGCCGTACCGTTTTAGCTTTGCCTCGCCTATGCCGGTAACGTGACTGAGTTTTAGCAGGCTATTCGACCGATCGGTAGCCATTTGACGAAGTGTGACATCATGAAAAATCACATACGGTGGTACTTGCTGTTCACGAGCGAGCTCACTTCTTAAGCTGCGGAGTGCTTCGTACAACCCTTGCTCGACCTCGCCCTGAAGTTCATTACGGACCGGGGTTGCTTTCTTAACTTGCCTTTTAGCTGGGGTAATAACTGGATCTCGACGCAACTGCACCTTAACTTCACCACGTAGTACTGCGGCACTGGATTCTGTCAGCTTCAGAGAACCAATCCCCTCAGCATCAGTAGTGAGATAACCAGCAGCAACTAGCTGTCGAGTCACGGATCTCCACTGTCGACCATCTAGTTCCTTGCCAACTCCGAAGGTCGTTAACTGGTCGTGACCGAAACGAACCATACGAGGAGTGGGTTTACCCATAACAACATCAATCACGTGTCCAGCCCCGAAACGCTGCCCTGTACGATAAACAGCTGAAAGTACCTTTTGAACAGCAACAGTGCCATCCCAAGTCTCAACTGGCGAAAGACAAGTATCACAATTCCCACAAGGCTTCTCAAGGTCCTCACCAAAGTACGATAGTAAAATCTGCCGTCTGCAGCGAGGAGATTCACAATAACCAAGGAGTGCATTAAGCTTCTGCTGAGTAACTCGTTTATACGCTTCTTCTGCCTCTGAACTCTCTAACATCCGGCGCATGGTCACAACGTCACCAAGTCCATAAGTCATGAAGGCATTAGCAGGCAACCCATCGCGACCTGCACGACCCGTTTCTTGGTAATAACTCTCAAGGCTCCGCGGAGCGTCAAGATGAGCAACAAATCTAACGTCCGGCTTATCAATTCCCATACCGAAAGCGATGGTTGCAACCACAATTAGGCCCTCCTCTTGCAAAAAGCGCTCTTGGTTACACCTGCGCGTCTCGCCGTTAAGACCAGCGTGGTAAGGCACCGCTTTGACATCATGTCGCTGCAGCCAAATCACTGTCTCATCCACACTGCGACGTGAGAGGCAATAAACAATTCCGGACTGGCCTTGGTGCTCATTCTGATAGAAGCGAAGCAGCTGCTGGCGGGCATTCTGCTTATCTAAAACACGATAGTGAATGTTTGGCCGGTCGAAACTTGCGATAAACCGCTCGGCAGTATCAAGATTCAACTTCTCGATTATTTCGCGCCGTGTAACATCATCAGCGGTAGCTGTGAGTGCAACTCGAGGAACCCCAGGAAACCGATCCCCAAGGACACCAAGCCCCAGGTACTCACGTCGAAAATCATGACCCCATTGGGAAACACAATGCGCTTCATCAATTGCGAACAACGATACGCTCGCCTTTTCTAGTAATCCCAAAAAACGATCGGTTAGAAGGCGCTCTGGAGCAACATAGAGCAGATCTAGTTCACCATCAATGAGATTTCGTTCCACGTGCTTAGCCTCAGACAAAGCCAGTGTCGAATTTAAATAAGAAGCTCGAACACCTACCTGTCGAAGAGCATCTACCTGATCTTTCATTAGAGCGATTAAGGGAGAAATCACGACTCCAACACCCGGCCTCAACATTGCCGGAATCTGGTAACACAGGGATTTTCCACCACCAGTAGGCATCAGTACCAACGCATCGCCACCGGCACTTACATGACCTACTATTTCTTGTTGTATATCTCGAAAAGAATCGAAACCAAAAACTTCTTTAAGAATTTGCGAAGCACGCACTAGGTCGGGAATCGACCTCACAGTTACTCAACCCACTCTCCTGATCGCATCAAAGGCTCTCGGGAACCATTCTTTGAAATGCCGCACAAATCCATCTCAGGTGACCCAATCATAAAATCCACGTGCTGCAGGCTACTATTAAGCCCTGCCCTTGTTGCCTCCTCATCAGTCATGGAACGGCCGCCTTCAATTGTAGTCCGATAACTGCTACCCAAGGCTAAGTGGCTAGCCGCATTCTCATCGAACAAAGTGTTGTAGAACAAAAGGCCTGAGCGATGTATTGGACTTGAGCAGGGCACTAATGCTACCTCCCCAAGTCGGCGAGCACCATCATCAGTATCAATGATTTTGTTTAACGCCTCATCACCGCGACTCGCCTTAGCGTTAATAATTTTTCCACCCTTAAAAGTCAGCTCGATGTCTTCAATAAGCTGACCGTTATAAGCCAAAGGCCGACTCGCTCTTAGAATTCCATTCACTCTTTCACGATGAGGTGAAGTAAAGACCTCCTCAGTAGGAAGGTTAGGTACAGACCGCACACCATCCGAGGCGAATACCGCTCCACCACACCAGAGATGACCCTCCGGCAGACCAACCGTAAGGTCGGTACCAGGACCACGAAAATGGAGTTCTCTGAAACTAGCTTCCGTTAGGTACTTCCGGCGTTCAGCTAAAACATCTATATGTCTTTCGAAAGCTTCAATATGCCCAGGCTGATCTACTCTAACCATCTTGAATATTTCATCCCAAAGGCGCTCTTCAGCCGTGTCGGTGTCCCCAGGAAAAACTCTGGCAGCCCAAGCGGGTACCGCAGACGACACAACACACCAACGAAAAGCATGAGCCATGGTCAGCCTAGTAAAAGGCATGAGATGCTCCCGCCCTACCTTGAGTACACGAGCAATACGAGCTGGGTCTACATCCGCAAATAGGGCCGGATCCTCAGCTACAACTGAAATTAAGGCATCTCCACGCTCGGCACCCTCCATAGCAGAGTCAGCCCGCCAGTCCGAGTAAGCATCAAGATTATCTTCATCAGAATGCAAGTACCTTGCAAGAAGAACATGATCATCTCGCCACGTGACATCAACAAAACTAGCTCCTACCTTGTATGCTTGCTCCGCAATCCTACGCGTTAAAGAGGCTGCTTCTACCGGCGAACGTATAACCAAACGCTGACCCGGCTGAAGATTAACGCCCACTCGTACCGCAAGCTCCCCATACCGACCTAACCGCTGATCAAAATCAGAACCCATGAGAAGTTATAGTACCCTGGCATTAGACTGCAAAGGCCACCGACCGTTACCGCCAAGGTTTGAACAGTAGAACTAATGCCCCCAGTAGCACATATTTATTTGAACGACCAACGATTTAGTATGTTTAACTTACAAACTCAGTAGGTGGAATTCGTATACTGGGAACGCGTAGGTGAAACCTGCCTACTAAAAACGAATATCCTTCGGGGCAGGGTGAAATTCCCGACCGGCGGTAAATCTCGAAAAGATGAATAAATTAACCTCGAGATCAAGTCCGCGAAGTCGCAGTTTAAGCGCGACCCGAGCCGGCGCAAATCCGGCACCGACGGTTAAAGTCCGGATGACAGAAGGAGGTGAGCCTTGGCGGTACAAATGTCCCGCCAGGCGTGGTGTGATAGCCATACAAAAGATAAGTGAAGTGAAAGAAAGGGCAGGCCATAAACTTGTGTAGTCACGAGTTTTTCATGGCACGAGCCATAGAACTGGCAGAGCGCGGCCGCGAATCTGTTGCCCCTAACCCCATGGTTGGCTGTGTCGTAGTTAAGAACGAACGAATTATTGGAGAAGCCTGGCACGAAGAAGCTGGCCAAGATCACGCAGAAATCCTGGCACTCAGGCTGGCTGGACCAGAAGCCACCGGAGCCACCGCCTACGTGTCTCTCGAACCCTGTAATCACCAAGGTCGGACGCCACCCTGCACCGAAGCGTTAATCAAGGCTGGTATACAGCGAGTAGTAGTAGCTGCAATGGATCCAAATCCCCAGGTTAACGGCAAAGGCATAAATCGCCTTAGGGAATCAGGGGTGGAAGTTCTAACCGGGATTTTAAGCGAAGAAGCAGAATCCCAAAATGAGGTTTTTCGGACAAACCAACTCGAGTCTCGTCCTTTTGTTTTGTACAAAACAGCAATGACTCTCGATGGTAAAATTGCTACCCGAACGGGACAGTCCAGATGGATCACTGGTGAAGCAGCCCGCGATCGAGCCCAAGCGTGGAGAAGTGAATTAGATTCTATAGCCGTCGGAATAAACACGGTTCTGCTTGACGATCCCCTGTTAACCGCTCGAGGAGCTGGTAGACGCACACCAATAAAAGTGATTTTTGACTCCATAGCCCGAACGCCGCCCAATGCTCACTTGTTTGATCCCGATGAGAACAACAAGAGTGCCCAGGTGATTATTTTCGTCACAGCAAAAGCCTCAACAGAGCGCGTAGATGTCCTGCGTAAAGTTGGTGCAAAAGTAATAGAAGCACCAGAACAACAGGGGCGTCCTGACGTAACCTTCGCCCTAACTACGCTTCTAGAGCTTGGCGTAAGTAGTCTCCTGCTCGAAGGTGGAGGTACGCTTGCTTGGTCATTTTTCCAAGCAGAATCTGTAGATCGAGTAGCCTGGTTCATTGGGCCAAAGCTTCTTGGTGGCGGTGGAGCAAGTCCTCTTGGAGGCTTAGGAATTACTCAAATGGATCAGGCTATTCCTCTTGACATTCACACAGAGATAATCGGTGAAGACCTGCTCATCATGGGTCGTTGTAAAAAGCTGCCAAGATCAACGAAGGGAGTGAGGTGAATCGTGTTCACTGGTATCGTGGAAGAGATAGGGAAAGTTGCCCGCACAAGCGTTACGGCCGCCGAACTTCAGGTGTACATTGAAGCAGAAACAGTATTAGAAGGACTTGCCGTAGGGGACTCAATTGCAGTATCAGGTTGCTGCCTAACAGTCGTAACAATTCTAGAAGGCGAATTCAAAGTCGAACTATCTAAAGAAACAACCCATAAAACCTCACCCAATTGGCAACCAGGTGCTCAAGTAAATCTTGAGAGGGCCACCCGCCTTGAAGATCGATTAGGTGGCCACATTGTTACCGGCCACGTCGAAGGGATCGGGACTATCCTTCACGTTCAAAACAAACCAGCTTCGCACCTAATCACTGTCCAAGGCCCAGAATCACTAGCTGGCTACCTTGTACCGAAAGGAAGTATTACCGTAGACGGAGTAAGCCTCACAATAGTAGATGTTGGTGGCCCAGCAGGATCAAGTGTTGATCTCAACAGTAATGAGTTCACTATATCGCTAGTGCCCCACACTTTAAAAATGACAACGCTTGGCAACTTAGAGCGAGACTCAATCGTAAACCTCGAAGCAGACCCCATAGCGAAATACGTCGAACGCCTAATCCTAACGAAAGAGGCTTCTCATGCCGAGTAAATCCGGTATAGCAAACATCAAAACCATCATCTCCGACCTCAAGGTGGGTCGACCCGTAATCATTGTAGATGACGAAGATCGTGAAAACGAGGGCGACATTGTCATAGCAGCTGAACATGCCAAAGAGTCAAACATCGCGTTCACAATACGTTATACGGGTGGTGTTATTTGCCTTGCCATGGATAACGTTATTGCCGACGACCTTGACCTCCCACCAATGGTCGAACACAACACCGCACGGAGATCAACGGCTTACACAGTATCAATCGAGGCCCGGGAGGGAGTCGACACCGGAATAAGTGCAAAGGACCGTGCCACCACAATCTGTACAACTGTCCGTGACGGAGTAACCGCGGAAGATCTAGCTCGTCCCGGTCATGTCTTCCCATTGCGCGCCCGAGAAGGCGGTGTCTTACGACGCGCGGGGCACACTGAGGCAGCCGTCGATCTGAGCAGACTAGCTGGACTCAAACCGGCAGCCGCAGTTTCCGAATTAATGCATGATGATGGCACTATGATGCGCTTACCAGCAATCCTAGAATTTGCCAAAACACACGACTTAAAAGTTGGTACTATTGCTGATCTGATTGCCTATAGACTCGACGCTGACGCCTTCATAAAACTAGCTGCCTCAGCCCGAATGCCAACGCCTTGGGCGGAGTTCACAGTGTACGGCTACAAGGATCAACTGAATAACAATGAACACCTTGCCATGACTCTTGGCGATACAACTGACGGACATCCCGTACTAGTTAGAATGCATTCGGAGTGCCTTACGGGAGACGCCTTACACAGCTTACGTTGCGATTGCGGCTTCCAGCGCGATGCCGCTCTCAAAGCGATTGCTGATGAAGGAAGGGGCGTATTGGTCTACCTACGCCAGGAAGGCCGTGGCATAGGTCTACTAAACAAGATAAAGGCTTACGGCCTTCAGGACCAAGGTAATGACACTGTAGAAGCCAATCAGAAATTAGGTTTTCCTGCTGACCTACGTGATTACGGCATAGGCGCCCAAATACTTCACAATCTCGGCGTAAAAAAACTCAAATTACTTACAAACAATCCTCGTAAGATAGCTGCTCTTCAAGGCTTTGGTATAGAAATTATTGAACGGGTTCCACTTCACGTGGGCGAGAATCCTTACAACGAACGTTATCTCGAAACGAAGCGCAAGAAACTAGGCCACATAGGGAACTAAAGTTTGATAGCTTGAACACAGTACCAGAAAGGGTCCTACCATGAAAACACCCGAACGGCTGAAAGGAAAAGTAGCCATAGTGACTGGCGGTGGGAGTAGGGGCGAACTAGTCGGCACTGGGCAAGCCACTGCAATTCTTATGGCGCAGCACGGCGCTACCGTACTAGTTGCTGATCGTGATTTAAACAATGCCAACGAAACAGTAGCAACCATTGAAGAAGAAGGCGGTACCGCTTCTGCATTCAAGGCAGACGTTACTGATAACGCATCCTGCAAAGAAATGGTTGAAACAGCTGTAAACCTTTTTGGTGGCCTTCACGTCTTGTTTAACAACGTTGGATTAGGGAGTGGGGGAACGGTTGTTGATGTAGACGAAGACCAATGGGACCTTGCTATTAAGGTAAACCTCAAGAGTGTAATGCTGACCAGCAAACACGCCATCCCAAAAATGATTGGTTGTGGAGGTGGCTCGATAATCAACATTTCATCGATAGACGGTCAAGCTGCAGGTGTTTGGCCTAACACACCGTACGCGGCTGCCAAGGGAGGAATAATTAACCTTACTCGTCATATGGCTGTGCACCACGGACGTGATGGCGTCCGGGTCAACTGTATTGCCCCCGGCATGATCCATGCTCCATTTGTCAGCCATATTTCCGATGAAGTGCGCGATCTCAGACGTTTAGGTTCACCACTCGGAATTGAAGGGAACGCCTGGGATATAGCTTGGGCTGGTGTTTACTTCGCAAGCGAAGAATCCCGCTACGTATCCGGCCAAACTCTCACTGTCGATGGTGGTCTCCTAGCGGCTACTCCCTTAGCAATGCGCCATCATCTTGGCTTTGGGGAGGACACGGACGACTAACACCACAGGGTGGGTTCCTTCGCAAGCTCAAAATGATTAAGTCGTGTTGTAATTACAAATAAAAGAGCCAGGTAAATGCTGCCTTATATGATTTACACTCGGTGACTTCAACCTTGAAGGCAATAATCTAGGTTATTTTTCTGGTGGTGCCCACGCTCTGGGTGCTATACCCTCAAGGTGAGTTTTTACATCAACCACTGCAGGTCTACCATCCGCAAAAGCCTGATCAAGCGCAGTGGGTAGCTCACTCGGCTTATTAACAGTGACCCCAAAACAACCCATCGACTTAGCTATTCCAGCGAAGTCAGTTTCCGGGAATAACCAAAGTTCATCTGAACCAGTCGTCCTACCTCCATAGGTACTTTCGACACCGCCCTGCTCTTGGTTAAGTGAATGATTGTTATTGATAACTGTCACAGTTGGGATACCTGCCTTCAAAGCAGATTCTAATTCAGATAAATGCCACCAGATACCCCCATCACCTGTAAAACACATTACCGGTCGTTCCGGAGCAGCAGCCTTGGCTCCAATCGCGGCGGGTAGTCCCCAACCGAGCGATCCAGCGCATCGTATATATCTCTGTTCCGGGTATTTCAGGTCCACCATGGTTCCTGTCCAAATACCTGAGTGACCAGTATCTGAAACAAGGATTGCGTCTTCGGGTAAGTACTCAGTGAGCTCCCCGCAAAGCTGCTGCGGCATCATCGGTTCCCGGTTAGACTCCACTTCAGGGGCAACCCCTTGACGCCATTCACTCACCAATGCCTGTATACGATTAATCCAGGGGTCCCTTTGAGTAACTGGCTCGGCTTCATCAATCATGCTCTTCAAAGATGCTCTGACGTCACCTTGTAGTCCCAGAGTGAGTGGAAAGTTTCGACCTAACTCCGAGGCGTTGATGTCGAGTTGCATAACACGAGTGCCTGAGGGCGGAATTGTGTAGTCGTTTGTGACCATGCCACCGGCTTGACTACCGATGAAGAAGACAAGATCTGATTCAGCTACTGCCCGATTGGCACACTCTCTTGAATACTGTCCACAAACACCCACCAAGAGCGGGTGATCGTAACGAATTTGGTCCTTTGCATTTAACGAGGTTGCTACCGGGATTTTTAACTTCTCGACTAACTCCACTAACTCTGACCCTGCATCTGAAGCCGTGACACCACCGCCTGCAACTATTACTGGCCTTGCGGCCTCGCGTAGCAACCGGACAGCTTCGCGCACTTTAGAAGCTTCTGCTTTTGGCCTAAAAGGAGGTAATTGTGAAAAGTCCGGCTCAATGACGACTTGTAAGTCTGCCTCACGATCAGCTATCTCCTGCCCTAAGAAACCAGCGAAGTCAAGATGAACTGGTCCAGGTGTACCAGTTGTGGCCTCACGGAAAGCCTGACGGAGGAACAATGGAAGTTGATCGAGGTGATCGACTAAAACATTGTATTTGGTTACCGCATCAAAAGGTCGGGAGTGGTCAACCTCCTGATAGGCATGTCGGTGTTGGTGTTTCTGCACCTGGCGCCCGGTAATCGCTAAAACAGGTGAACTGGCGAGGAAAGCATCCTGGAGTCCTGCAGAGAGATTCACGGCCCCCACGGATTGGGCCATGCAGATCCCAGGGCCACGACGGATCCTGGCGTATCCATCAGCCATGTAGGCTGCAGCCTTCTCACCATGTGCTTGTACGCGCTTTATGCCAAGCTTCTCCATTTCCATTAAGGCCCTTGGCGCAATGTATGGGACGAAAAAGACATGGTCAATCCCGTGACCGTACACGGTTTCAGCTAGGAACCGGCCGCCTGACATGATGGACATGGTGTATTCACTCCTTCTGGGTTGTGTAGACCTGGATTGAGTCTATAACAGTATCGTGTTCTTACCCCTTAAGCTGCTTAGCCAATTATAGCTAGAAAGTTAGTCCATCACGTAACCACCAGAAACAGAAAGCGAGAGGCCCGTGAGGTAGTCGGCTTCAGCCGATGCAAGAAACGCTGCTGAACGAGCAATGTCATCTGGTTGGGCGATGCGGCCGAGAGGCACAATCATTTCAGTACGAGACACTAATTCCTCTCGATAAGCTGTTGTCGCGGTACCCTCGGGCTTAAGTGCTTCTGCCATATCGTCAACCCGTTCGGTATCAACCAGAACTGGACAAATGGCATTAACCGTGATCGCGTGAGGTGCTAATTCCAAAGCCAGAGCCTGAGTAAATCCCCGGACAGCGAACTTAGACGTGCAATACGCGGCGTACCTAGCCACCCCTCGTTTTCCAGCAACCGACGACAGGTTAATAATTTTGCCACCAAGGTCTCTTTTGATCATCGTACGGGCTACAGCCTGTGAACAGAGGAACGTACCCTTAACATTAACGGACTGCACTAGATCCCAGGCATCTTCTTCAACGTCAACAACCAATGTTCGATCACGGCCTGCAGGTGCGCCAGCGTTATTAACCAGGATATCTATGCCACCGAAAACCTGGATTGCTTGATCAATCATCGACTGCACCTGGGTCGAATTCGAAATGTCGGCCTGCAGTGATAATGCCCGCCTACCTTTAGCCTTTATTTCTTCTACTACGGCAGGTAAGCCCCCCCAAGTGTCTGCTTCACCACCAGGACGCTCAATTAGGTCATTAACGATGATATCGGCTCCCTCTTCTGCTAAACGAACAGCGATCGCCCGCCCAATACCGTTCTTACCCGCAGCACCCGTAACCAATGCAACCTTTCCTTCAAGGGAATACATATAGATCCTCCAATAGATGTTCGAGACTTTGCATCAATATTACCCGACCTTGGTTACCAAAACGGACATTTGTTCCCGCAGAGGATATTTCCAGTACTAACTACATTAGGTAAAAATCAGTTCTTTGGAGTCAAAACTTGAGATAGTGACGAAAACGTTTTGTTTCTCAGCAATCAGAGTTACTACGATCAACTAAAAGTTTCCGTAGGTTTAAATCGGGATCTGACCTAGCACCTAAATGCTGAATTACCCACGCTGAAATCTGAGTCGCAAAGCGAGCTGCTGCCTCGGGATTCTGTCCACGGAGGTAACGAGCAAGGAAAGCACCTGCAAACGAGTCACCTGCCCCCGTCGCGTCGATTAAGTGATTAGTAGCGGGCGAGATCCACGTGACTGTGTTTCCATTCCGAATCAATGCTCCCTGAGCATCGAGCTTTAGGGCGATCATTGATGCCGGATAAAGCTTGGCAAGAACTTCAGCAATGGCCACAGGTTCAGTCTCACCAGATAACACTGCGCCTTCCTCTTTATTAGGCAAGAACAAGTCAATATCTAGGTCTCGTGTATGACTAAGAAATGTATCGACACACATCTCCTGAATAAGCTGGAAGGAACCTGGATCAAACGAAATAGTAGCACCTGCCGATTTTGCTAACTTGGCGGCTTGTCTAGCTGCCGTACGGGGCGGATCAGCAAAGAACGACCATGCCGTGAGGTGGAGGTGATTACATTTCCCAAGGAGATCTTTCGGAAGTTCAGATGGCAGCAAATAATGATCAGCACCCTTACCGGACACCATAGACCTTTCACCTTTGCCATCAATCCAAACAGCTACTGACCCCGTGAGTTGCGCGTCAGTCTCAACAAAGCTAGCGAGAACCTTTTCGCTCTGCAAGTTCTCCTTCGCTAATTGACCAAAACGGTCCCTGCCAATCTTGCCAATAAATGTAGTATCGAGACCACACCGACGAGCCCACACTGCCACATTAGCAGCACTTCCACCCGGAGCGAGCATCACTTCCCCGAAAGCATCCCCACCAGTGAGGAGCTCGGTGTTGGTTCTAATCATCACATCCCAAGCAAAATCACCAAGGACCAAGAGAGGTATCGACATGCGGCAAAAGTTTATCACGTCCAGCAACATTCCCTGAGCAAATACCATTTATTTAGCAAAATCAGCGGAAGTGTAACTACTTACGATGTTTTGGGTAGGACCACTCAGAACTCAGTAAACCTCAACCTGTCCTGACGGGCACTGACAGCCTAGAAAGTTATAGAGAAGGATTAGGTATTTGTTGTCATCTTTTACTGCGTATGCTTATCTATAAAGCCCACCCGTTGATTAGTCACTCTTGGCCCGTAATGTCCGTAGAACAACCCCGATGAGAGAAAGTACCAATACGAGAAGAAGACCAAAAACGCCAAATCCAATCGACTGCACGAAAGGAGGAACACCTTCTCTTAAGTCCCCATGAAAAGAAATATTATGCTGCAACACTTCTTCGCTGTTGGTGTTTACAGGTTGTTACAGAAAAGCGTAATAAACATTGATACCTGTTCCATATCTAAGCGAGAACCCCCAAACAGTATTGTCAGGCAACGTAACCTCAAGCCGGTAATATCCTGGTTCTATTGGGGTCATCACACGCCGGACCGAACCTGCACTGGACATACTCGAACGGGGGAACATGAAAGCTAGGATTTCATGATGACGCGTGATTTCGGGCTGAGTCCTAACTTCAAGAATCAAAGGGGCAGCTGGTCGCTGAGAAATTGTTACCTCAGCGCGGCTCCCTAAACGAATGCTTTCGGTTAGTGAGGATGGGTTCGGATGTTCAGCCTGGACAGCTCCTACTAACAAGAACAACAGGCATGCAGCCAAATTTTTCATGCGTCGTCTACTGTAGTTTTTGGTTTGAGGGATTCGGCTACCCAGGATCCCGAGTAAGCGGCCATCACAGCTAGAACCAAACCACTAGGTAAGCCGAACACTAAAGCCCCTTGGTGCCAGTTGACACTGGAGATCAATGTCAGCAGGTAGTTAGTGACAAAACAGGTTAATCCGATCACTAGGCCGCTTAACCACAGTGGGGATCGTTTAACTAAGAGGTCAGCGGCGATTCCTGCTAAAAGGAGGAATGGAATTGCTGGCTTTGAATGGCCAGCAAGGTTAACGCTCGAAGAAATCATTAACCAACCTGCGAGAAGAAGTCTAATTAAGGTGAATCCCGTGGCGGCCAAAGTTGCTGCAAAAGGAACAGGGTTTAGGCGAGCAATCAAAACCAGCACAAAAACGGGTAAACCAGTTAGTAATAGTGGATGCCAAAATGTGGGAAAGGCCGGAACTACAAACTCATACTCCGCGAGAAGAACACCGTACCAGCCAATCAGAGTGGCAGCAAAGAAAATGGAGACAAAACCAAGGAGTTTTTGTCGACCTGGATCTGTTGTAAGCCTTCGATCTACCCAGGTCCCAACTAGACCTCCGAAACTGAGCATGTTCAGGCCCAAGACGCCTATAAGGTGCATGGGGGCCCATAACGTCAAGTCCGTACCGAACCACCTGTGCCATAATTCGTCAGCTGGCGCAAAAACCAGCACTAGCAACGTGCCGAGTGCCGTTATGACGAGTCCTGGGTGGAGATGAGCTCGCCCTAGCCGGAGGTGAAAACGACTTGCCTGCCTGTCACGAAAAAACCCGAGAAGCGTAACAACTAGCACGATGCCCATCGAAAGGTAGATCAGGTTATGTGGTGGCGAGAAAAAAGTATCGCGCCCTTTATCGATATGCCAACTTATATCCCAGTAAATCCCGAATAAACCAGAGAAAGCTCCTACCGCCATTATGGGAAGTATGCCGAGTCGCCAAAGGTCCTTCGTACTACCGGTTGTAACCTGCGTAGGACTCAGTTTAGTCATGAAGTGGTACCTATTTTCTTAGATAGGCTCCAAAACTGGACTGATGTTAACTTTGGGAATCTTCGAGAAATTATTGTCATAGTACTTTGATCTTTTGCCAGCGACCCGACCGGAATCGTATTAGGTATACCAGGGCTAGGCAGGTTCCATAGAAGAGAGCTCCAATCCAAGCATCGCGGACACCACCATCGAAAACAAATACTATTAAGGTAACTAGAGGTAAGAACAACACCCATCCTATGACCATTCGCGCCACCATCGTGAAAGTAGTATCTCCCGAACCGTTCAGCGCTCCGGACAGCACTACGGCGACTGCATCGAACAGTTGAAATATTGCCATCAAGCGTAGAATCTGCACTCCAGCTTTAATTACATCTGGATCGCTCGTAAACAAGCTCATTAGCGCCGCTGGAGCAATCAAGAAACTGAAGCCAATTGTTCCCATTGCGATCATGCCAAGAACAGTTCCTCGATAGCCTACTCCTTGCGCCAGGTCGGGTCGCTTTGCCCCGAGCTGTTGGGCCACCATGCTTGAGGTTGCCATCGAGAAAGCAATGCCAACCATGAAAGATATGCTCATGTACTGAAGTGCTATCTGATTAGCAGCCAGAGCCCCTGTCGAGATAGTGCCAATAATGGCGAAAAAAACGCTAAAGCTGGAGATCTCTACGAAATCACCTAGGCCCATTGGTAGGCCAACGCGGAATACTTGCAAAATATCTCGTTTTTTTATGGCGCGCCGGCGATGTGTTTCGTAGCGCCGGCGGATTGCTGGCGCCCATAAGATAAAGGCGCTAAGTCCGGCGTTAACAGCGTGGGCTATTACTGTGGCTATTGCGGCTCCCGTCACTTCTAATCTGGGAAATCCAAGGTTTCCTAGTACTAAAAGCCAATCGAGAATAATGTTAAGTAGTACTGTTACCCAAGCCAGAATCATGGGAGTGCGAGAATCACCCCGTCCAATCATGAATCCCCAGACCACGCCAGAAAATAGGAAGAAGGGTAGTTCAAAACCACGGATGAAGAGGTAGTTTGCCCCTAGGATCGCAACCTGGGGCTCATCGCTTGGTGCTAGGAATGGGAATCCCCAGCGGAAGATCCATGGAAAGGCTAGCGAAACGGCACTCATGATTGCCACCACGACTAGGCAGCGCCAAACCCATTTTCCTACAGCTTCGTCGTCTTCTGCTCCGTGAGCACGACCGACGAAGACCACGCTGCTATTAGCAGGTCCTCGAAAGAGTAGTGCGATTGCGAAAAACAGTACTCCAGCCAGTCCCGTTGCAGCTAAAGCTTGTGTACTTATTCTCGAGACGAAAAAGGTGTCCGCTACCATGAGTAGGGTGTAAGACATTTGTTGAAATATAAGTGGCGTGGCTAGAATCGCTATCTTCCGGGTTAAGCCGGTACGAGAAAAAAAAGTCCCGCGGATACTCATAGCCCAACAGACGAGGCGTGCATCAAATCGGGTCGGTGGACCTGGCGTAGAGACAGAATTGTGAGTACTGTGTCATCATAATTCGGGTTCACACTCGGATTATGAAAGATTCTAGGGCGCGAAGGCATGACGGCCATTATCGATGCCTGAGGCTCAATTGGGAACCCCCTCCATAACAAATCAACTTCACGCACTAAATTTAGCTCGTACTTTTGTGTATCTCGTCAGCCTGTTGGGGTGTTCCGGATACTTGAGCTTGAATCTATAATAATTAATAAATTGCCTGTCATTGTTAAGTACCCATGCACACGTTAATTTGATCCTATCTCTAATTTCGAGGTTAATGATTGATCGCCTATACTGCGGGGTAGGAAGGCAGGGGAATTCATGAAGATTACTGGGGTTCGCTCTAGCATTGTCGCTGTTCAGCGAAATCGAGCTCTCCGAACTGCTTATGGAGAGATGCCTGCCACTACAACGGTCATTGCTCAGGTGTTCACGGACGAGGGTATCACCGGAATTGGACAAACTGTCGCGCCGGCCCCTTGGTATGGAGAGACTGCTGAATCTATTAAGGTGTCCATCGATCGTTATTTGGCGCCGGCGGTGGACGGCTTGAATCCGTTTGCTATTGAGGATCTCGTTGTTCGTATGCACAAGGCCCTTCGGGGAGCTACTTATGCCATGACCGCTGTTGAGTTCGCACTGTGGGACATCAAGGGTAAAGCTCTTGGCGTCCCCGTTTACGAGTTGCTTGGGGGACAGTGCAGCCAGGGAGCACCCTTGCACGCGTTCGTTGAACGTGAAAGTACCGAGCTGACCGCAGCGCGAGTGGCGGAACTAGCTGATCAGGGTTGGACCTGGTTTAAAACAAAAATTGGGTTTGGGGTTCACGCTGATCTCGATTGGTATGCAGGTTTACGAACTGCAGTACCCGAGGGCCTTCAATTTCAACTTGATGGTAATACTAGCTATGCACTTGGCGAAGCCATCCAAACCCTTACGCAAATAGAGTCAATTGGTGGTGTCGCCATCTTTGAGCAACCCGTTCGCCACCTCGACGAAATGTCGACGTTAGCCACAAGATTGAAAACTCCGCTCCAGGCGGATGAGTTGTTAACAAACCCACGTACCGTCTATGAGATTGCGAGGGCACAAGGAGCTCATGTGTTGCATTTCAAGATTCATAAGTACGGTGGCCTTCTACAAGCCAAGCGTATGGCTGCTGTTGCTGAAGCCGCCGGCCTAGAAATCTCGATCGCTCCTTACTTCGACATCATGGCTGCAGCAGCTGCTCACCTGGCTGCTTCTACACCGAATATTCGCTGGCCCGCCGGCTTCTCTGACATGAACGACACTTTTTTGGTTGAACCGTATCTTCCTAATGGACAGATCATGGAGCCTCCCTCTGAACCTGGCCTGGGAGTACTACTTGATGAAGATAAACTCGCGCAATCATAATTAACCTCGTCCCGAGCTCATTAGTTAGTTCAGTCGAACGAACCCACAATCGTTACTTCTAATCTCCAAACCGCCATTATGCCGTAGATTCCCTACCCGGATTAACGAGATAACTTGGGTCTCATCCGAACATTTGTCGTAAAGTTACGCATCAATTTAATCTAATGAGCTGGCGAAACCGACTTAAGGGTAGTTAAACGAAGCTATGGCTAAAACTAAGTAATCTCTCAGACTAAACGGTGGGCCTCCTAAGGGTATTAGGTTTTGTTCCATGTTTAGGTTTTTGTAGGTTTTCCAACGCTAATTGGTCGTAATCCTTAGAAAACCTGTAATCTTTTACACTTTGCTCCTGTAAATTTTCATACTACGGGTCCTGAAAATAGGTGTAGGTTGTGGATTAACGTCGATAACCGGGGTCAGGTAGGACTTTGGGTCGGCACTTGTCTTATGGAGGACAAAATGAATTCTAGATCGTTAACTGGATGGTGCCTTGTTTTAGGACCGCTCCTAATGTTCATAATTTGGGGATTGCTTGATCCGTTAGTAATTGGAGATACATCAGGAGAAGGCTTAAGTCCTTCAGAGGAAACACTAGGGTACTTGGAGCTGGCTGCGGCGAAGCCCGTGGTGGCAAATCTGTTCGGGTTCCTCGGGTCCTTGGCTATGATCGCAACGTTCGCTGGTTTCACGTGGTTGTCACGTTCGATTAAGGGAGCTGGCGCAACCTGGGCTTCGATACCTGGTTTTATCTTCCCAGCCCTCGCGGCAGTTGCGATAGGGTTCATTGGTTTATCGATAAGCGCTCAGGATCTTTTCGCTGATGGTTTCACGGCTGCGGCTGCTCAATTGGAAGTTGTTGGTAATAATCTTGGTGGGGGCTTCGGTCTGTTTTGGGGAATTGGTGCATTGTTCCTTGGTACTGCCCTAACTTGTGAGAAAAACATTCCCGCCTTTTTGGGTTGGACCCTGACTATAACTGGTTTAATTATGGTGGTCACCTCGGCATTTTCTGGTGGCCAAGGTGGCTCCTTTGGCTTCATCATTTGGATTGTCATGAGTCTCGCCACGATCGGCGTGGGAATCAACATCCTCAGGGGAAACGCTGATTCGGGGGCTTCCTCAGCAGCTACAGAGTAAGGAATTAGTTCGTCAACAAGGGGCTCGTGGCGCGCCACGAGCCCCTTGTTAAGTTCAAAGGTAAAACGAAAGGGAGGGTATCATGGGATCAAGCAGGCAAACAGGTTTACTTCTCGTAATAGGTACGATAGTAGCGGCTATTGGGTGGTTTGTTCTTTACTTACCACTGGCGGGCGGTAGTCCTGACACAAGCACCGCTCAAGTAGCGCAAAACATGATCGACAGTGCAACAAGAGCTCACTGGGCAGTGATATTCGCATATGGCGGATTCATTTCTATCCTAGTTGCGCTAGCATTCGTTGCTCGTGGTATGGCCATGGGTGGTGGTGCAGGAGCTGGCAACGGTAACATCGGAATGATTCTGTTCTTACTGTTCAGTGCTGGCGTCCTAATTGTCTTTGGCCTTGAATGGGGCGCTGCTGGCGCAAGTTCGGTTGAGCACGGAACATTGTTCCTAGATCTCACCGGTGCAATCTCAACTGGTGGCCAAATTGTTTTAGCCATCGCATTAGCACTAACCACTTTGGGTCTCTTGAGTGAGGGGAACAACCCAATTGCTCCTCTTGTATTAATAGTTGCCGCAGTGCTTTTAGCACTCAACTTCGTTTGGCCAGGCATAGGTGCTTGGTCGCAATTCGGTGCCTGGATCCTCTTCATGCTAGGAACACTTATACTAGGTATTCAAACATTAGGTAACTCAGACAGCTAAACAAAGTCATTACAAGAAAAAACCCCTGACTTAAACCTCAGGGGTTTTTTCTTGTATAGGTTCAGTAAAAAGGAAAACATAGTCCACGGTAGTCCGGTTTTGAAGATTCGTACTGTACTCTCTGCTCGAACTCTATTTTGTATTTATTGCCCACTCTCGATGTTGAAGAACATAACTAATAAAGAAAAAACAAACTACTCTAATTTGCTCGTACTGAATTTCTTTCTATTTTGTGCCGACACAAACTAATTCTGTATTCCTTGGTGTGGGTCCTTATGGGAGCTTGATAGTCTATGTAAAGATAGTTTTTACTCTTGTCGGTAATGACATTGAGTGCTACCCTCTCCACTATTGACTAGAGATCCATCAAGCCTGCGAGGTTCCCTATGAAAGAAGCTCCCACCGGGGCCAACGATCGCCCAAGAATTAGAGAGTCCGACCGTTCGGTGCAACCCAACTTCATCACTAAAGTAATTGATGAGGAGCTTAGGGCGGGTCTTCGAAGCAAAATCGTGACGAGATTTCCTCCAGAACCGAATGGTTTCCTCCACATCGGGCATGGCATGGCTCTCTTGTTGAACTTTGGAATCGCTCAAGACTATAACGGTTACGCGAATCTCCGCTTCGACGACACTAACCCAGAGACAGAGGACTCCCAGTTCGTCAAAGCCATGCAGGAAGACATGCACTGGCTTGGTTGCCGTTGGGAGAATGTCCTACACACATCCGATTATTTTGAACAACTTTATAACCTAGCTGTAAAACTCATTGAGCAAGAAAAAGCCTATGTGGATGACTTGTCAGAGGACTTAATCCGGGAATACCGCGGATCCGTAACCGCTCCAGGTCGCGAAAGTCCGTATAGGACTCGTTCCACCGCTGAAAATCTTGAGTTGTTCAAGCGAATGAAGGACGGTGCTTTCAAAGAAGGATCAAGAGTTCTTAGAGCCAGAATCGATATGACGGCACCCAACATGATCATGCGGGATCCGATCCTCTACCGAATTGTGGATGAATCACATTTCCGTACTGGCAATAAGTGGAACATATACCCCATGTACGACTTTGCTCACCCATTATCTGACGCGCTTGAGGGAGTTACCCATAGTCTCTGTTCATTGGAGTTCGAAAACAACCGTGAGATTTACGACTGGCTTGTTGAATCTCTGTTCGAAATTCCGCGACCACATCAGTACGAGTTCGCACGTTTAAACCTCGAGTACACGGTTACATCCAAACGTAAGCTTGCGCCACTCATTACCGATGGTCACGTGAGTGGCTGGGATGACCCACGCTTGCCAACTCTAGCTGCCCTCAGGCGCCGCGGAGTTACTCCCGAAGCAGTAAAGGATTTCGTGAATCGAGTTGGGGTAACGAAGACAAATAGCGTGACTGACCTGGGTCTTCTCGAGTACGCCATCCGTGACGACCTAAACCGACGGGCACCTCGAGTCCTGGCTGTCTCAGAACCGCTGAAAGTAGTTATCACTAACTACCCGGATGACAAGATCGAGAGTCTAGATGCTCCTTACTGGCCACACGACATCCCAAACGAGGGCTCCCGGACCTTACAATTTGACAAACAATTGTTTATTGAACAAAGTGACTTTAGCACTAACCCACCAGATGATTGGCGGCGCCTCGCAGTCGGCAGTGAAGTCCGCCTCCGGCATGCCTACGTGATCCGCTGCAATGAGATCATCAAAGATGCTGACGGTAACACTGTCGAACTTAGGTGCACCTACGACCCTGACACATTAGGGGCTAACCCAACTGACCGCAAGATTGCCGGTACAATCCATTGGTTAGCAGCAGCAACAGCTATCCCAGCTGAGTTTCGGCTTTACGATCGACTCTTTCAGGTTCCAGTCCCAGGAGCAGAAGGTAGGACTCTGGTTCAAGACCTCAACCCACTGTCGCTCGAAATTAAAAATGGGTTTGTCGAGCCGAACGTAAAATCCCACTCGGTTGAAACCCGATACCAATTCGAACGCCTTGGCTACTTTTGGCATGACCCACATCAGTCACCATCGAACGGTCTTGTATTCAATCGAATAATCACCCTAAGAGATAATTGGAATGCCAAACGCAGCAATCAAAAAACAAGCAGGGCAGCTACTGTTACCAAGAGGTCAAGCCAAAAAACATCCTCAGGGCAAACCGAGGCGTTAGATTACTCAAAATCTTTCTCGAGCAAACAGCTTATACGATTTGAACATTACGTTAATCTCGGTCTCTCAAAAGCTGATTCTCAATTGATCACGATGAACGATAATCTTGCTGATTTCTATGACTCTTGTGTAACAGAAGGCCACGACGCCATATCGTTAGCTAACTGGGTGGTAAACGAATTAGCACGGATAGCAAAAACAAGGCCTTTGACAGATCTACCTTTCGGTCCAACCGAATTCACTCGCCTTATTGTCCTTACTGATAACAAGACCATCTCTTCGCGAGCAGCTAAAGAAATTCTTGAAGCAATGCTTATGGATGAAGGTGACCCCGACAAGATTATGGAGGCTCGAGGCCTCACTCAGGTCAGCAATGAGACCGAACTCGAGAAAACCCTCAAAGCAGTTCTTTCTGCAAACTCTGGAAAGGTAGCAGAATATCGTGATGGCAAAAGGGGTTTATTAGGTTTTTTTATGGGCCAAGTAATGCGAGAAACACAAGGCAAAGCAAACCCACAAATGACGAAAGAGCTGCTCGAAAAAATATTAAATGACACTTAACCATTTTTCTTAGGAAGAGCTATTATCGGCGACGCTTTTTTGTGTTGCTACCTCGTGTGTACTTGCAGTGGCAATCCGGATTTAACTTAACTTCTTCACTTAACAACAGTATCTATAACTCTGATTTGGGAATAAACCCAAACTACTACCGTTCTCTTTTCGTCGAACCTTTTAATCATAAATTACACTTCTAAAGACCCTTCGGCACCGGTGCTATTCATAGGTCGAAAACTGTATCGAGCTGCTCAGCGAAATCATCAGGGCTGGTAACTGGGATTCTGCATGCCCCGCCCTCACAAACGTAGGCCGTAGCTCGACCACCTAAAGAATGTTTTTCCTCCAATAAGGGAAGTACCTTCAATAGTGGATCAGAGGCACCCGAAGATAAGATCTGAACTACTTGGGAGAGATCGCGGTCATTTAAGACCTGCACAAGAGCCTTAGTATCGTTTGCCTCTGGACTCCCAACAATAACCACTTCTCTAGGGGGACTCAGTAAAGCCTCTGTGACCAACAACGCTGTAGCAAAACCTCTAGGTTGGGAAGCCATCGCATCCTTTAAAGGACGAACTGACTCAATCGCTATCTCCTCGTAATGGTGATTCCCTAGGAATCGCCCAACACGAAAAATTAGTTCAGCAGCAGCGAAACCCTCGGCCGGGGTCGCACTATCAAAAATCCCCTTTGGACGCACTATGAGCGATTCACCATCATCAGGTGTATTGAAAAATCCACCTCGCGGGTCACGGAAATGCTCTACCACCGATTTTGCCAAGTCAATAGCCAGCTCTAACCAGGTGGCTTCAAAGGTAGTTCGATATAGAGACAAAAGGCCAAGCCCGAAAAATGCATAATCCTCTAGAAGCCCGTCGATTCTCGCTTCGCCATCCTTGTAACTGTGCAAAAGCCGACCTTTACTGTAAAGCTTATCTTTGATAAACCACGCGTTCCGCTGCGCAGCATAGATGTAATCATCGCGTCCAAGTAAACGCCCGGCATCGGCATAAGCACCAAGCATAAGACCGTTCCAAGACGTCAGAATCTTGTCATCTAGACTGGGTCTAATTCTGGCTTCTCTGGCCTTAAAGAGAGTTGACCGAGCCCGATCTATCCGAATTGCAATGTCCTCGATGGTCACTCCGAAGCGCTCAGAAAGAACAGTGTCTTCGTTCGGAATTTCAAGCACATTTCGACCATCAAAATTTCCTGATTCAGTCGCACCAAAGTACGAAGCCACTAGTTCCGTGTCATCCCCTAGGATCTTTTCTAACTCAGTGAAATCCCAAGCATAAAACTTACCTTCTTCTCCCTCGCTGTCAGCATCCAAGGCACTGTAAAAACCACCTTCCACCGAAGTCATTTCGCGACTGACCCATGTGAGGGTCTCTTCGACCGTCCTGAGATAAAGGGGGTCACCTGTCTGACCGTAGGCTTGGGCATAACTATTAACTAATTGGGCATTGTCGTAAAGCATTTTTTCAAAGTGAGGAACTAGCCAGCGGTTATCTACACTGTACCGGCTGAAACCCCCACCCAACTGATCAAAAATTCCCCCACGAGCCATTTTTGTGAGGGTAAAGTACGCCATATCTCGGACCTTAGGGCTCTTCTGGCTTAACAAAAAACGTAACAATACGTGAGGCGGGAACTTGGGAGCACCACCAAATCCGCCGTGATTTGAATCAAACTGTTCTTGTAGAGATTCAATTACAGAACATAACGAGAAGGGTTCTACTCCGCCCTCTCCGACAGGCAATTCAAAGGAACGTTGGAGGTGTTTGGTGATATCGCTTGCTGAATTTTCAACTTCATCCCGCCGGCCCTCCCACAAATCAATCAAGGCACGAAGTACGCGACCGAAAGCAGGCTGTCCGTAGCGGTCTTCCACTGGGAAATAAGTACCGGCAAAGAACGGTTCCCCAGTCGGCGTCAAAATTACCGTCATAGGCCAACCACCGTGCCCCGTCATCGCCTGAACAGCGCTCATATATATTGCGTCAACATCTGGTCGCTCTTCACGATCTACCTTTACATTGATGAAGTATTGGTTCATCACGCGAGCGGTCGCTTCGTCTTCGAATGACTCGTGTGCCATGACATGGCACCAGTGGCAAGACGAGTAGCCGACCGACAATAGTATTGGGAGATCTTGTTCTCTAGCTTCTCGAAATGCCTCTTCGCCCCAGGGATACCAATCGACAGGGTTTTCCTGATGCTGCAACAGGTACGGACTCGTCTCGCCCGCCAATCGATTTTTTTGGTGACCCATTACCGCAGGGTAGCACCGAAGGAAGGTTTGAAAAGCAACTCAAAAACACTAAACATTGCACAACTAACTACTGCCAATAGATGTACCTTGACACAGGCGTAATTTCTACACTGGATTCTTCTGCATCTTAACGAGGAAAATCAGCCCGAAAGTTTTAGAACTATACCAGCAATAATTCAGTCCCCCTGATTGTTTCCATCACCGTCCCCGTCAGAACCTGTTTCTCTCTCACTCTCTTGGGTCGGAGTCAGTTCTAACAGCTCAGGGAACGACTGTACTCCCGAGTCTACTATTAGGGTTTCTATGACCTCGGAGATCCGAATTTGTATAATTTCATCCTCAATTTGGTCACGAACATCACTGAATGGTGTAGTCTTACCGCCTTGACGTTCATAAACGAGAATTGTGTGAAAACCGAATTGGGTTTCTACGGGCCCAATGGGTATGTCAACCTCTGCGCCGAAAGCTGCCTCTTCGAAGGGGGCAACCATTTGACCACGGGTGAAGCAACTCAAATCCCCACCATTAGGTCCGGAGGGACCAGTACTACGATCAATAGCTAGCTGCTGAAACTCGGCCCCCTCCTTGAGATCTGCGAGGGTATCTTGAGCTTCTTCTAAAGTCTCCTGGAGAATGTGACGGGCACATACAGTTTCTTCCGAAGCATACCGATCCTTATAAGCGTAATAATGAAGAGCAAGTTCACCAGTGGTTACCTTTATGTCGTTGTTCAGGACTCGCATAACTTGCTGGATCTGCTCGGTTTCACCCAATACTTGTCGTAATTGGCTCTCATTGGAAAAGCCAGAGAGGTTCAGCAAGTCTTCGAATTCCTGGTCCGACTCAACACTGGCTTTTATCTGGTCAACACGAGCCTGTACGAATTCCTCGGGAAAGGGGATGCCTTGGTCTTCTGCCGCTTTCATAAGAACGAGAGAGGTAACCCTCTGTTCAAGGAAACCCGGTCTAAACTCAGCAAACTGCGCTCGAATTGTATCCGTAAGTTCCATTCTTTGCGAGGCAGCTACAGCTTTTAGGGCAATCTCGAAACGCTCGTCGAACTCAGAGAGCGTCTCGACTTTTTCTCCTAAACGGATCACGACAGGATCATCCTGGGCAACCGCCGGTACTATTAAAGTAAAAACAGCAAGCGGTAATAGGATTCTGGTTAAACAACGTTTTGGTTTGCAGTTCATGACAAGCACCCTACCACCTGATGGTGGGTGTGCTTAGTGACTCACTTAGCCGCGCGACCCATTTGCTTTTTAACCGCCGCCAGCCGTTGGTATAACTCAAGTTGTTCATCAGTCGGTAATTCAGGAACAACCACACTTACCTCTGCAAGTTCATCTCCCCTACCGCCAGTTCTCTTTGGCCAACCTTTCCCACGTAGACGGAGTACGCGACCTGTTTGGGTACCTTTAGGAAGAGACATTTCAACATCACCATCAAGAGTGGGCACACGAACGTTCCCGCCGAGAACAGCCATATAATCTGGTACAGATATTTTAACCCGAACGTTGTCACCATCAAGAGCAAATGTTGGGTGTCGCTTTAGGGATAGCTTGAGCAGTAGATCCCCACCACCGGGCGCATGTCCCCGCAGCCTAAGTTTGGTACCTGCCCTAGCACCTTGGGGAATCTGCACTTCAAGACGTCTCCCGTCCACTGTGACAGTCGTCTGTTGTCCTAGATACGCGGTAATAAGATCAATGGTTAGGCTTGCCTGCACGTTTTGACGACTAGTTACACCACCATGGAACTGACCAAACGGGTCTTGTCCTCCTCACATCGTTCCCCCAAAAAGCCCTTGGAAAAAGTCGGAGAAACCTGCGAAATCTTCAGGACTAACATTGGTGTAAGTTGGGCCACCTTGAGATGCAAATTTAGGGTGTCCATCGGTGGTGCCGAACTGGTTATAAAACTGACGTTTCTCGGGGTCAGAAAGAACCGTGTATGCCTCATTAATTTCTTTAAAGCGCTCTTCAGCGCCGGAATCGTTTAGGTTTCGGTCCGGATGGTGCTTGGCAGCAAGTTTTCGAAATGCAGATTTAATTCCATCCTGATCCGCATTTCTCGACACGCCGAGAACATCATAGTAGTCCTTGTAACTAGACACCCGGCATCTCCCCTCTGGCTATGTAATTACTCTTGAAAAACTAGCACACGAGCAGGCCGTACTAGACGTTCATCGCGGACAAAACCAGACTGGAATACCTCGGCAATCGTCCCCTTTTTCTCGGAATCGTCAGTCGGGACTGCCGTGAGCGCCTCATGCAGGTCAGGGTCAAACTTTTCGCCAATCTCACCTATCCGTTTAAGCCCCAAGGAATCAAGATTACGTTCCAAGCCTGCCATCACAGACTGAACACCAGGAATGATCTTTGCTGGATCTTCTTCATCCGCAACCGCTAAAGCCCGACCGAGATCATCGAATACGGACAGTATTGGAAGTACAGCACTGTCTAGCCCTGCTTGCCGCGCACGATCTGCGTCTTGCGCTGCACGCCGGCGGTAGTTATCGAGGTCCGCCCGTGCCCTTAAATGCCGGTCGTTGGCATCCGAAAGTTCCGACTCGATGGTAGCAAGGGAGGCCTGGAGAGTAGCAAGCTCTTCACGAAGAATATCGATCTCACTTAATTCCCCTTTGTTGACAGTAACTTCAGCCTCAGTTTCACTAGGGGGATTTACAGATTCCTGGGACACATTATTCGTATTTTCTTTATCTCTTTTACTCATGTGACTCCGTCGCTAGGGAATAGGAAGTAACTGTGTACGGGATATTACGACCTCCCCTACCCAGCCGGTTTGAAATCAGCATCGATGACCTCTTCGTCATCATCTTTCGAGCTATTGACGTCATCTTCGGCGTTCTCCTCCCCTTCTGCGGAAGTGGTTGCCGTTGTCGCCTGTTGAAGGGCTTGAAGCGCCTGACCTAACTCACCAGTGAGTTTTTCGTAACGATCCTTAGTAACATCAGAATCGTTAATTGCCTTTTCTGCCGTCTCGATGATTTCACGTACTGGAACTGTAAGTTCATCAGGTGCACCTTCTGCCTCATCCAGCACCCGTTTCGCTTCAAGTCGGAGAGCATCTAGTTGATTACGAGCCTCCGCGAGCTCTCGTGCTTCCTTATCAGCATCAGCATTGACTTCAGCTTCCTGGACCATCCGATCGACTTCATCCTCGGAAAGAGTAGTCGTGTTCTGAATAGTTATTGAAGCCTCTTTGTTGGTTGACTTCTCCTGAGCGGTAACGCTCAATATGCCGTTAGCATCAATATCATACGTAATCTCAATCTGTGGTGTACTTGCTGGCATGGGAGGAATGCCCTCAAGCTTAAATCGGCCCAATGACTTGTTGTGAGCAGCCATTTCACGCTCACCCTGGAGTACGTGTACTTCAACACCAGTTTGATTATGTTCAGCTGTGGTAAACGTCTGACCCTTCTTAACTGGGATGGTAGTGTTCCTATCTATAAGACGAGTGAACACGGCCCCCTTTGTCTCAACTCCAAGGCTTAAAGGAGTGACATCGAGAAGTACAATGTCATCTACATCACCGGTCAGTACACCCGCTTGGATAGCTGCGCCTAGAGCTACGACCTCATCAGGATTTACCGTCTGATTAGGTTCCTTTCCAAGCATGTCGGTAACAAGTTGCTTAACTGCCGGAACGCGGGTCGAACCACCCACCAGGATCACTTCATCAATCCCATCCTGGGAAAGTTTAGCGTCGCGAAGAGCAGCTTGCACCGGTTCGCGAACACGCTTAAGTAGAGGAGATATGAGCTCCTCAAAAGTGCTACGCGTCAATTTCTTCTCAAGATACAGTGGCGCGTTAGAGCCAGGATCCATAGCAATAAAAGGCAAGCTTAAGGTGGTTTCTGGAAGACCAGAAAGCTCAATTTTGGCTTTCTCTGCAGCCTCAATAAGCCGCTGCAAAGCCTGCTTATCCTTACGAAGATCAACATCGTACTCCTGCTGAAAATCGTCAGCGAGCCAGTCAACAATGGCATGATCGAAGTCCGAACCCCCAAGGTGTGTATCTCCGGAGGTGGAACGTACTTCAAAAACCCCTTCACCTACCTCGAGGATAGAAACATCAAAAGTCCCTCCCCCAAGATCGAACACTAGAACAGTTTCGTTACCCTTCTTGTCCAAACCGTAAGCGAGAGCTGCGGCTGTAGGTTCATTCACGATACGAAGAACCTCTAAACCAGCAATCTTACCGGCATTTTGGGTTGCTTCGCGTTGGGAATTATTGAAATAGGCTGGGACAGTTATCACGGCTTTTGTCAACGTCTCGCCTAATGAGGCGCTCGCATCGTCCACCATTTTTCGTAGAACCATCGCCGAAATTTCTTCAGGCGTGTACTGCTCTCCCTCGACTACAAAACGTACTCCATCATCGTCGCCCTGGACAACCTCATAGGGAGCTCGTTCCGCTTCACCCTGAATTTCCCCCCAGGTACGACCAATGTACCTCTTAACCTCAAATAGGGTGCCCTGAGGATTAAGCACTCCCTGCCGTTTAGCTACCTGACCAACCAGTCGCTGGTCATCCTTAAAGGCAACAACTGACGGGGTGGTGCGATTACCTTCACTATTCACTAAGACCGCTGGTTCACCAGCTTCCATCACAGCAATGACGCTGTTTGTAGTACCGAGATCTATTCCAATTGCCTTTGCCATCCGTAAACTCCTTAACCGTTAATGGGGTGGACCGAACATGCCTCGTCAGGAAACCTGCTAGGACAAGGCGCAGAGTTCTCACCGGACGCAATTATACCGAGAGGCGTTCACGGTGTCAACAGATATGAGTCTATCATTATCAAGTTTCTTTGTCATTCCCTAGTTGCGAAATGGTTTCCTATGTAGCGTAGAAAAATAATTTGGGCGCCAATCAATAACAATGGGGTTATCCGCTCCCATTTCGTTAACTAACCCAGGTAATTCCCGACCTCGATTGAGTAACTTAGGTGGCTAAGCTTACGAACTACACAAGAATTTTAGCGTGCAAAGATAACCGCTAAACAACCAAATCAAACATCTCCAAAAAACCGAAGATCTAGGGAATTAAAGTAAGTTACATAAGATCAACAAAGCAAGCATAGACTTAATTAATGCTGGAAAAACCAGCTTTAGTACCCTAAAACACTACTTTAGGAGGTCATTTGATAGGGTTTTACCCCCTTAAACGCAATCAAGATGCAAACCCTTGACGAATAATGCATAACGCGGTATTATGCCCTTTATACGCGCTCAGGTTGAGCGCTTTTTTTTTGCTTTGCGCATCCCTTACCCAAACCGATCCTCTGGCGCCTTCGAATCTCCCTCGCAACAACGAGGTTACCTACTAGCAGGACTAACGAAATCAAAATGTACCAAATGTTTAACCTGAATCCTCCAAACCTAAAATCTCCTTCAATTGAGGCTCCAGCTAATACAGCAACTAACAAGCTGGGTAGCCCCCCAATAGCAGTAGCAACAAAAAATGCAGTAAACGGCACTCGCAAAATCCCAGAAGCGTAGTTCACAAAATCACCGGGAACCGCGACCAACCGAGCACAGAGCACCGTCTCAAACGCCGCTTCCCGAAGACCTTGGAAAAACCCCACACTAGGAGGGACTATACGTATCGACAACAACTTCGGGAAAAAATAAGCTAACGAAGCGGAAGTAAGTGTAGCGATAAAAGAGTACACGAATCCCCAAAATGGACCAAAAAGGTATCCAGAGCAAACAGTAAGAATAGTTGTCGGCAAAAATAGAACTGGCCGTACAAGGTAAATCACAAAGAGCCACAGACCACTTAATGGAGAAATCGTCACCGCTAAAAGCCAACTCTCTAAAAGAGCGCCAATCCCCCCCTCCCAGCTCCGGATTCTTATCCAAAACACAGCAAGTCCTGCGGCCCACAATGCGACCCCAAGGTAACGAACCCACCCGTGCGCTATATGCATGAACCCTCCAAAGTAAAGGTCTCAACTATTATGCCCCTGCAGAAAGTAAAATCATGACATGGCACAAGTTAGCAAGGATCCTTTCAGCGGAGCAGTCTTAGCAGGAGGCCGCTCAAAGCGTTTCGGAAGTAATAAAGCTATGGCTAACTACCAGGGCCAAACCCTCCTTTGCCATGTCCTCCAAAGTCTGACAGAAGCGCACGAACGCTTCGTAATAGCGAATCAACCAATATCTTCCGTAAATGTTCCCATATATCCCGACCTCATCAAGACAGGAAGCCCAATGTCTGGTCTACATAGCGCCCTAACCTATGCAAACCACTCCTGGGTAGCTGTTGCTGCTTGTGATCTACCCAATCTAAACACAACCTACTGGCGTTTTCTTTACAACGCAAAGGGGGATAGCCAAGCTGTTGTGATAAAACATGATAATGGCAGGCTAGAGCCATTAGCAGCTCTATATCACCGCACAGCTCTACCAATAATAGAAACTAGGCTCCGCACAAACCAGTTTTCTCTTCACGCACTAATGGCTGACCTCAATACAACCTATGTTGCGTCGCAACCGTTTGCTTTGGGCGGATTGTTTAAAAACATTAATAAACCAGAAGACTTATGAAGGATTCTACTGCTTTTCTTGACGTTCTTTTAGCGCTTGCTGATGATAGATAGAACCATGTGGTAGTTGTTGGCAGCAAATCAACCACTCCAGTAATCTCTAAAGCTCAATCTGGTATTTAGTTATCAATCCTTCAGAAGAGACATGATAGATTCACTAGACACAGTGCCCACACTTTGGGCTAATCGAAAGGGGAACCATGAAGCATCTACCTGACGGAGTAAGCCTCGAAGGCCCAATTAAGGGTTTTGAGGAAATACTTACCCCTGAAGCTCTCAGCTTAGTTGCAAGCCTTCACCGAGAATTCAACCAAAGGCGGACCGAGCTACTGCAACATCGGGTAGAAAGACAGACCCGCATTGACGCAGGCGAAAATCCTGATTTTCTAACTAGCACAGCCAACATCCGTGAAGGCGATTGGAAAGTAGGCCCGGCACCTAAAGATTTGGATGATCGTCGAGCTGAAATAACCGGCCCGGTAGATCGCAAAATGATGATAAACGCTCTTAATTCAGGTGCTAAGGTATTTATGGCTGACCTCGAGGACGCTACCAGTCCCACCTGGTCTAACGTGGTAGAAGGCCAAATTAACCTCCGTGATGCTGTTCGACGAACAATACGCCTAGAGGATCACGACCGCGACCGAATCTATGAACTTGGTGATACCATCGCCACCTTAGTTGTTCGACCTCGCGGTTGGCACCTACCAGAAAAACACCTCATTGTTGACGGCGATGCCGTTTCAGCCAGCCTATTCGACTTCGGGCTGCACATGTTCCACAACGCCCGGGCCGCACTTGACCGGGACAGTGGACCTTATTTTTACCTCCCCAAACTAGAGAGTCACCTAGAAGCCCGACTGTGGAACGAGGTCTTCGATTTCACTCAGGATGCTCTAGAGATTCCCCGTGGGACTATTCGAGCTACAGTTTTAATTGAGACAATCCTTGCCGCCTTCGAGATGGATGAAATACTCTACGAGTTACGCAATCACATGGCCGGACTCAACGCAGGCCGTTGGGATTACATCTTTAGTGTAATCAAGAAATTCTCACAACGCGGAAATATGTTGTTGCCCGACCGAGCTGAGGTAACCATGGGAGTACCATTTATGCGGGCCTATGCTGAACTCCTGGTCAAAACCTGCCACCGCCGGGGTGCTCACGCGATTGGTGGAATGGCAGCCTTCATCCCAAGCCGCCGTGATCCAGAGGTCAATGAGAAAGCTCTGGCCAAAGTCCGAGAAGACAAGAAACGAGAGGCTGATCAAGGATACGACGGAACATGGGTAGCTCACCCTGACCTCGTGCCACTAGCCGAGGAAGCCTTCGGCGCCACCTTTGGAGCCTCGCCCAACCAAAAAGGAAACATGCGTGAGGACCTAAACGTTAGTGGGAGTGACCTGCTAGACCTAGATTTCGAAGGCAGTGTTACTCACGACGGTGTACGGATGAACATCGATGTGGGCCTACAATACCTGAATGCCTGGTTCTCTGGAAACGGAGCTGCCGCAATTTACAATCTGATGGAGGATGCAGCTACAGCAGAAATTTCTAGGGCACAGCTTTGGCAATGGATCCGCCATGGAGCTAAATTAGACGACGGTCGTCCTGTAAATACGGAGATGTACAAGCGCTTACGTGATGAAGAGTACGCCCGACTAACTTCCAAGGGCGTCCAAAAGTACCCAGAAGCAGTCAAGACTCTGGATCAACTAGTGCTTACGGACAAATTCGAGCCTTTCTTGACTCTTCCCGCCTACAAGAAGCTCTGAAGCCCTACGATAGGCGGGAAATAATTCAACCAAGGTTTTGGTCGAGTAAGTTCTTTGAACTTATTTCGCCAGCCTACGTCCAAAACGAATTGGGAGAAAAATGCAGTTAACTTGGTATGGCCACGCCAGTTTTCGGATTGAATCTTCGGATGGCAAAACAATTGTTACTGACCCCTATGACCCTGACACCTCTGGCTATAAAAGTTTCACAGAGCCCGCTGACCTGGTAGTCATTTCTTCTGCCACCGACTCCTTTCATTGCAATGCACACCTAATACCAGGAGCTCCCACTATTATTAATGCCCTAGAAATTGCCCAGAATGGGCGTGAGCGAACGGAGTTAGGGATACGGTTCGAAGCTATCGAAGCTATGGAAGCACTAAATCATCGATACCACGATCCTGATCAGAATGCCATGTATCGACTCAATGTAGACGGGATAAATATTGGTCACTTAGGGGATGTCGGCAATGCTCTATCAAAAAGTCAATTAGAGTTCTTTGAAAATACAGATATTTTGCTTGCCCTGGCAGGAGGTCATCCAACCATAGAACTTGACGACCTTAAACGGGTGATAAACGACACGGCGCCTCGAATCGTCATTCCAATGCATTTCAGAACACTCAGATATAAACCACGTAATAGCCTATGGATTGATTCATTCCTTGCGCTTTTTCCTAATGAACAAATAGACTTCGCCTTCGAATCAAACGTCACCCTTACTAAGGACAATCTACCTACAGAGACCAGGATATTGGTCATGGATTACTGCTAGGAATAAAAGCTAAATATTCAGAATTAAGGGTGAGACACGAGTATAAGCGCTAGCAAAATCAGTTAACTACAAATAACTGTCATTTTAAGAATTAATTAACCTAAGATATTGGTTAACCAGGTAGATTTAACAGTTCAGCTATCAACTCCTCGTTATGTTCCCCGAGTAGCGGCGGATAGCGACGGTAAGTTGGTGGGGTTTCACTTAGGTTAATTGGATTTCCAATAGTCCTAACAAGACCTACAAGCGGATGTTCTAATTCGACAACCATGCCACGAGCCAATGGGTGCGGATCATTCAAAATATGCTCTGGCAAATTAATCGGCCCAGCTGGAATCTGTTCCTCCACGAATGCATCAATCCAGTAATCAGCGCACTGAGTTTTTAGGATATCTTCAAGGAGTGGTATGAGTTGACTACGGTTACTATTCCTTAAAGGGTTTGTTGCAAAACGTTGGTCCTCCATAATGCTTGTTTCTATGTCGAGTACTTTACAAAAACGCCTCCATAGTGGCTCGGTACCCACCGCCACCATGATCGGCCGATCACTAGTTTTTAACGGTTGATAAGGCGTAATGGTGGGATGCAAATTACCAATTTTTTCTGGTCGCTTCCCTGCAATAAGATAGCTTGCCCCAAGATTCGCAAGCCACGTAATCTGGGCATCCAAGAGCGATACGTCAATAAACTGTCCTCTTCCAGTACCATCGTTACTCTTGTCTCTTGCATAAAGAGCTGTGAGGACTCCCATAACTGAGTAAATCCCGGCCGTAATATCAGCAATTGGAGTGGGGAACCGCTTAGGACCTTCGTCTGCTTCACCAGTAAGAGCCATTAAACCTGCCTCACCCTGGGCGATAACGTCATAACCTCCACGGTTTGCCTTAGGACCACTATGGCCATACCCACTAATTGCGACATAAATTAACCTGGAGTTAAGGTTGCGTAAAGTAGTAGGGTCAAGATTGGCCCTTTTTAGAGACGCCATTCGTGGGTTATTGGTCACAAACACGTCAGCCGTTTCAATCAATTGGTGAAGCACTTTTAAATCAGCTTCGTCTTTAATATCCAGCGCAAAGCTACGCTTGTTGCGATTTACAGACAGGAAATACGCGCTTTCTCCTTCGACAAACGGAGGGCCCCAGGTTCTTGTCTGATCACCAATCTTTTTTCGTTCAACCTTGATGACATCAGCACCTAAATCTCCCAGCATCATGCAGCAGTAGGGTCCAGCTAGCGCCTCTGTCATTTCGACGACGCGAATACCTTCTAAAGGCAAGGACAACGGAATGCCTTGGTTAGAATCCACAACCCTAGAATACTGCGTATGGGCTTTTAATGGGAGAGGGAAGAAATTACGCAGCGGATATGACAGCTGGCAATTTGTATAACACCGCGAACACGACCAGATTATAATTTTGTTGGGAGGAAACTTTCTGTTTTCCGATACCCATACATTCCAACGTTACGATAAAATGTCTCAGAAAGGCCAAATCGAGTTCTGATGATCAAATTCCTAACATATTCTTTTTGGCCGTGGGCTGAGAATAAAGCGCCCTTGCAAATTGTATTGTTGCAAATCAGAAATTGTGCTGCGTGAAACAAAGTACTACACCTAGACTTGGCATTTCTTGGCTAATGGTCGCACTTATAGCTCACACCTGCTGGGGAATCTCCCCAGTATTAGCACGATACTTACAGAATGTGGTGGGACTACCTAGCATGTCATTCCTTACAGTCGTAGGTACCCCACTTTTATTGACGATGCTATTTTTCATGCTCCCCCGCCATGGATTCAGTTTTCTCAACTCGTCCACACTCTGGACACTAGGAGTGCTTCACGTGCTGCGCGTTGCGTCTAATCTCCTCGCTGCCCGTTTCACACTAGCCATTAACGTACAGCTTTTTGTCCTCATGACTCCTTTCATAGTAGTCGGCTTAAATTGGCTGCTGCTTAGGGAAGCCGTACCGCCCTATACTAAGCGGGCGATTCTGGCTACCTTTGTTGGCGCCATTCTAATGCTCTCTAGCGACATTAATCGAACTAGCATTAATTTCAACATGGGACTTGACGACCGTATCGGTATTGGTCTGGCAATCAGCACAGGAGTCTTATTTGCACTTCATATGATGGTTATTCGTCGAGGCGCCCAGAACAATCTCCGTCCCAGCCAAATGCTGGTTTTTCAGGGAAGTATGCTTACCCCACCTGCTCTCGTCACCAGCTTTCTTCTCAAAGAAGATTGGGGGGCATGGCTTCAACTACCCGCGATCGATATATTGGCGGTTCTCGCATTCATAGTATTGGTTCCAATCGGAGCAAATATTAGTAACATAACTGCCATTGCTCGCATAGGAGCACCAGCCGTTAGTAGCCTGATGCCCTGGCGACTAGTAGTAACACTAGCTATAGGTTGGTTGATTCTCAATGAGAAATTATTCAATTCTTGGCAGGTCATTGGAGCCATAACAGTCTTTATGGCCGTGGGTTGGTACTTATTGATGCAGTGGAAACAACGAAACAATAACTAATTAATAAAAAGTGGTTCTGGTTCGATGGCTAGGAACGTGTTTGTAGTACTCGGCCTGCCCCCGATTCCATAAGAAGATATCTAGATTTCGGGCTGTAATGAATATCCTATTTTTCTTGAGGACTGCAGTCATCTCCTCAACCGCATGAAGAGTTACAGCCCGAAGTTCAATCTCTTCCGTCGACCCTGATTTGAGCTCTCGTCCCTGCACAATCCGGCTGACTAAATCGTCATCGTATTCTAGGACCTTATCTACCCACAACACGTGTGGAACCAAATTATCAGCAAAAATTGTTAGCTCGTCGAGATCATGGAATTCACCTGCTCCTTGGCCACTAAAGGCTAGCGCAAGGTCAGAAACTGTAATCTGGGCACGCTTGTAAAATGGCACCTCGAGACCTCTCAGGTAGAACACATCACGGTATAACGGCATCTTAATAAGAAATTTAATCAGATTCTCTGCAGAATGATTAGCAGCCTCCACTAACTTCAGGAACTGCCCTTGATGAGCAAAATTTAAGTAGGAACCAAGATCATTTAGTGCCTGGGCAAACAATGCTAACAATTCACTCCGGATTGGATTACATAAATTCTGTCTAAATATCTTCGAGAGCGCCTCAGCATCTAGGGAACTCAAATCACAAGCAGACAAGGGACCCTCATTTTCAAAGTGCTCTTTCAAACCCATTGCTATGGTGAAATACCCTGAAAGGCCTGGACGTAAAATCAAACTTGAGAAATACCCAGAGCCAAAGTTAATTGCGTTAAGAGTAATAACAAATGCAGCCAACGCCTCCGGATCAGAACTATAGTAGTGATGCCGTAAATCATAGTAAGGCTTGGGCAAATTCACCAACCCAAGTCCCTTAGCATACGAATCAAGTTCACTAGTTATTCTCACGAATCGTGCACCTTGGGCAACTTCCGCACAAGCAACTCTTACGCTACCTAAAATACTTCCCATCAACTGCCCAAAGCAGAGACAAGCTCTCTCAGGTTACTAACTTTCAAATCTGGCGATATCCCAATTTCTTCATCGGAATCACCAAAGCGATTAACCCAACAGGTAAAGAACCCGAATGATTTCGCTCCAGCAGCATCCCAAGAATTTGAGGTCACATAAGTAACTTCGCTAGCTTCAACGCTAAAATATTCGGTTACCAGCCGATAAACTCGAGGATGAGGCTTAAACGTTTTAACAGCGTCAGCACTCATGATCGAATCAAACTGAGAAGTCAGACTGGCTGACTCAACGAGGGACCAAAGCATTTGAGAAGTACCATTTGAAAGAATCGAGCGCTGCCAAAGCGACAAGGCTTCTAGACATTCCCTCACTTCAGGATGCGGGGTTAATCGCAAGTAAGCGGTGGATAACTCTTGTCTCTCGGCTTCTTCAAGATCTAGACCGAAGTGAGCTAACACATAATCGAGAGCTTGGCAGGTAACGCTTTCAAAATTACAATAGTTGTCCATTAGTGCCCGGAGCCATGTATACTCCAACTGCTTGAATCGCCAGAGTTGGCTAATTGCTATAGACTTATCAGGAAAAAGTCGAGCCAGGCTCATATTCACAGAACCAACGTCAAATAACGTGCCGTAGGCATCAAAAACAATTACCTTATCTATCACGACTAGATTCCGGATAATGCCATGGCACGCGTTATGCCAAAGCAACCTTTTGCCGAACTACTTAACGTGAAGTGAATTACTCGTTTGATCAAGCGGGCTTGACTACGATTCTACGGTCCCGCCCCTGACCTTCAGACTCGGTGATGACAGAAGCATCATCAGCCAATGCCATATGTACAACCCTTCTCTCAGCAGCGGTCATCAATTCTAAAGCGAATTGTTGTCCGGTATCTCGTACTCGTCCAGCAGCCTTGCGTGCAGCATTACGAAGACGCTCATCTCGACGTCTCTTATAACCCCCGACGTCAATATTGACCCGAACGTCCTGTTGGTCACCTCTATTGAGCACAGCATTAGCAACATATTCTAGGGCGCTTAGGGTACGCCCGCCACGACCAATAATTTTGCCTGGGTCGCCCCCGAAAATTTCTACAGCAATTTCATCCTGATCAGTTCTATGGAGCTCGACAGCGTAGGCCGGATCAAAATTGAGAAGCAGGTTCACTAGAAATGATTCACAGCGCTCAGCAAAATCACCTTCAGTGTCTATACGGACTGCGTTAGGATCCTGGGCGAGGAGTTCCACCTCGGTATTGAAGTTTTGAACCTCTTCCTCATGGACCGCGGGGGCTTCCTGAATCTTGGCTTCGTCATCCACCTCAATACCAATGCCCTTTAGGTATTTTTCGAGATTATTATCCGCCATTCTCGCTCCCCCCCTTATTTAGCCTTCGACAATGCGGGCTCGGGTTCATTACGACTAACGAGCCAGTACTGAAGCACTTGCACGCCCATCGACACAACAAAGTATAAGATGACTCCCGCTGGAAATGAAAGGATAATAAAAGCAAATACAAGATTAATGATGACTTGCTGACGAAGACTTGAAGGATTTCCTTTTGCTGCGAACCAGGATTGACCGAGCATCACGCCGACGTAAAGTATCGGCAAAATGAAGTACGGATCAGCCTGCCCGAGATCTGGTACCCACAGGAATCCTTCATTAAATTCGAAGTTCACGAATACCCGCCAAAGGATAATGAATAAGGGCATTTGTACGAGAATCGGGAGGCAACCACCTGCGGGGTTAACTCCTGCTTCCTTATAGAGTTTCATCGTTTCCTGAGTCAGCTTTTCTTTATTATCCTTGTATTTCTTTTGTAAAGCCTGAATTTTAGGCTGCAATTTCGTCATTCCGAGCATCGATCGTGTCTGAGTTGTGATTAACGGCCAGATAATAATCCGGAAAAGTAGCGTCAAAACTATTATTGACATTCCCCAACTAAGTCCATATTCATGAATCTTTTGAAGAACCCAAATAATACCTACCGAAAGGCGTCCAAGAATATTTGGCTGGAACAAGCCAGGAAGTTCCGAATACCCTTCCTGGTAGTAGCGCACCAATTCGTTGGGCCCAGTATAAATTTGCAGGTCGAATTTAATTTGTTGTAAAGACCACCAATTTATGGTCTTTTGCATGGCGACCTTATTTGGTGGGAGAGCTAAAGCACTTAAATCATCAAAATCTTGTTTTCCAGGCGTAACAATTATCGAGAAACCCCTCTTAGGTTTACTCTGAAGGGAGATGTAAGTAGGATTTTCTACAGGCCGCCCAAAAGAATCCAAGGATGCATCTTTTTGGCCAGTCTTGATTTCTGGCGTGCTCTCATTACCTACGCCGGGGAATACTATTTGGAAAGTACTAGATGATGGCGTAGAAACATCATCACCCTCCTCAGCCTCAGTGGTTACTGGATTACTACTCACTGTAACCTCAAGGTCGTAAGTATGACTCACATTACTGACCCGAACTAACTTTTCCACTAAGAAGTCAGCAATTTGGATGCGGAATGAACCTAAGAATGTTGTTTCGTCAATTTGACGCCAACTCGAATCAAGCACTTCTGGAACAACAAAATCTCCATCTATTGTAAGAGCGCCACCTGGAATAGTTGACTGAAAAGGGATCACATTGTTCTGTGCATCTATATTGTATTTGTTTAGACGCATCCCTTTTTGCTGCTTAGCGAAAGCGGCGACTAAGTGACCAGCATGGTCGAAGAAAAAATCGACGCCCTTTGTCGGGATACGCGTAAGAGTACCCTCTAAAGCCCCTCCCTGGCAGAGAAAAGAAGAATCATTTATATTTAAAGTAGCACAGTGCTCCTGAATCTTTGCTGCATCTCCAAATTCTTTGATATCAAATTTGCTCGCAGCAAACTCGAGACGTCCAAAACCAATTTGGGGCATCATCTGCTGAGCGGAAGCATTAGCCCACACAAAGATTATTATTAAAAAGCAAAGATAGTTCCAGGGAATTTTCAAAATTCCTCCGTATGACTGTGAATTCTCACTGGGTCATATCCCCCTGGGTGAAAAGGTTGACATTTAAGAAGACGTCGCAAAGAAAGATAGAGCCCCTTCAAAGGGCCGTAAGCCTCAATAGCCTGCAGCGCATAAGAGCTGCACGTTGGGTGGAAACGACACGTAGGTTGTAGTTTTAACTGAGAGAACAACCGTTGATAAGTACGGATCAAGAAAATAAATAGCTGGCCAAGAAGGTTCACAGTAAACCCCCGCGCTTAAGGGCACGAAACAAGGACCGCTTAAGACTTTGAGGTTTTGCTTGTGCGGCTTCAGGACGAGCAATGACAATCAAGTCGAACGACGGTAATCCACGATAAATCGCGTCAGGTGCATTAAAGGACCCTACTAGACCGCGCAAGATTTCTCTTAACCGTCTTCTAACACGATTCCGAATCACTGCTATACCCACCTTTTTGCTCACTACAATACCCACGCGCACTTCACCGGCTTGATTGGGACGCCAACGTAAACTAAGTAACTTACCTCTGCCAGAGCGCCCCTTTCGGAGGCGCCTGAAACTTCGATCGCCCTTGAGTGAAACAAGCACTGGGCGGCCTTCACTTAACGATCGGATACGCTGAGGCTTTTACGCCCCTTATTTCGTCTACGCTTTAGGGCATTACGTCCAGCAGTCGTACTCATACGTGCCCGAAAACCGTGGGTCTTAGCCCGCTTCCGACGATTGGGCTGATAGGTACGCTTCATAGTCTTTCTCCTTTCACTCCGGCCATTTAGTAACAAGGGGACATACAGGATTTAAGGGAATAAGCCCACCCGCAGAGTGCAAAAACAAGCCGTAGAAGAATACCACAACCGCATTAGAAGGACCAACCTTCCACGCAAACGGAAGAAATATCTCTTTACAACTCAGCGTTGAGTTTTCAGCTTAATCTGAGACGATAATCCTTTAGCTCACCCAGGAGCTAAAGGGGCAAAATCAGTACCGGCCTCATTCTCTAATGCAGCCACCAGCTTGACAAGCTGCTCGTCATGTAATGGTGGAGCAAGTAATTGGACGCCACAAGGAAGACCCTCTTTTGTCAATCCAGCTGGAATGCTTACAGCTCCCAGCCCAACCAGGTTGGCTAGGCATGTACACACATCACCAAGATACATTGAGAGAGGATCATTAATCTTCTCACCGAGATCGAACGCAACGGCCGGCGTAGTTGGCATCAAAAGGAGATCAAAGCGCCTAAAGGCCTCCTGAAATTCAAGAGATATCAACCTCCGTACCTTAAGTGCTTTACCGTAGTAAGCGTCATAGTAACCTGAGGCGAGAGCATAAGTTCCCATAAGAATCCGTCGTCGAACTTCTGAACCGAAAGCTTCGCCCCGAGCTCGCATCATTACCTCTGCCTGACCTTCCCTATTATCACCTACTCGAGTGCTAAACACCATTCCGTCAAAGCGTGCAAGATTGCTGCTAGCCTCTGCAGTAGCTACAAGGTAGTAGCTTGGTACCCCGTAACGAACATGTGGCAAGGAAACCTCACTAACGCTAACACCGATCTTCTCAAGAGTTGCCCTAGTACGCTCGACAGCCCCTTGGACTTCTCGAGAAATACCTTCACCAGTTAACTCCGTCACGACACCCACTGAAAGGCTTGAAAGATTTTGTTCCGCATCAATAGCCGTAAGAAAACGTGGTGGAGTACCCTTTAAACTAGTGGCGTCTTTAGTGTCATGACCTCCCATGACATCCATGGCAAGAGCGAGATCCCGTGCACTGCGACTTAGTACACCAATTTGGTCAAGCGAGCTTGCAAAAGCCATCACCCCATATCGCGAAAGACGCCCATATGTAGGCTTGAAGCCAACCACACCATTAAAGGCTGCAGGCTGTCTCACTGAACCTCCCGTGTCGGTGCCTAAAGCCAAGGGTGCTACCCCAGTAGCAACAGCCACGGCCGACCCACCGGAGGAACCACCTGAGACTTTTGAAGGAACCCATGGGTTACGTACCGGACCAAAATACGAATTTTCGTTACTTCCACCCATCCCGAACTCATCGAGATTAGCCTTGGCAATAATTACTGCACCAGCGGCCTCAAGTCTGTCCACTACCGTCGCGGAGTAGGGCGGAATGAAAGATTCTAGACTTCTTGAACCGGCGGTAGAGAGTAATCCCGCTGTGGATATATTGTCTTTAACTACTATAGGCACCCCAGCAAGTAACCCCAAGTCATTACCTTTAGAGCGAAGAACATCTATTTCTTTGGCTCGCTCGATAGCCTTAGTATGGATCAAGGAAATAAAAGCGTTAGTCCGTTCCTGTACAGATTCTGCTCTATCCAACGCCTGAGCCACAATTTCTTGGGCACTTGCTTCCCCATTGCGGACTGCACGAGCAATGTCTTCCGCACTGTTCATGGGGCATCCGCCATGAAGCGAAGCATAACAAACTAACTTGTCTAAGTCGCTAATGAGGCGATATTCGGTTCTTTTGCAAAGACTGCTTTGTATGATGAGACCCTATGGGTTTCAGAACCCCAACAGATGCTCGTCCAGAAACCAGCATCCTTTCTGGTGGTTATACCGACCCTGGCAAGGTGCGTAGGATTAATCAGGATAGCTTCTTTGTTGGTGAAATACCTGGGAAGGGCTTTCTCGCGGCGGTGGCTGATGGCATGGGGGGGCACCAAACGGGTGAGGTGGCAAGCCTAAAGGCAATCACCACGCTTCGGCGCGAGTTGGAACGCAGTCGTAAGTATTCGCCGAAAGCAATCACAAGGGCAGTACAAATTGCAAACTTAGGGATCTACGATTATGCTTCGACCCACCCTGAACATCAGGGCATGGGGACGACTTTAACTTCGGTGTTTCTTGATGACCAAGTGGGACTCGTGGCGCACGTCGGCGATTCACGAGCTTACCTAATACGTAATGACAGCATTTCCCTCCTTACCCGTGACCACAGTTGGGTCGCTGACCAAGTCCGACGAGGTTTACTAACTGATGATGAGGCTCGACGTCACCGCTGGCGCAACGTAATCACTAACGCACTAGGAACAGACCAAAAAGTCTACCTTGACTTGCAGCATTTCGCAATCCAAGAAGCAGATCAGATTATGGTTTGCAGCGACGGGATAAATATACTTCTCACTGATTCTCAAATTTTGCAAATTGTTAGGGACAACACTCCCAGGGAAGCAGCTAGGCAACTAGTGCTAGAAGCCAATGACAGGGGCGGGCCTGACAATATAACTGCCGTAGTGGTCAAAGTAGAGTCGGTACTTGTAAAAACCAAACGCTACAACCTACCGAAGCATCAAGATGCTTTCAAAATCGTCGAGCTCAATGAAAATATGATTGGCTACGGTAATTTAACAAATATTTTCCGTAGCCAAAACCTGTGGCTAAAACTACAGCATCATAAATGGTATCCGCATCGAGCTTGGCTTCTAGGTAGCTTGGGACTCCTAACACTATTTATCTTTTTTGGGGTCTGGCGTTGATAGCTAACCTAAGGAAACAATCCGGATTAGTTTCAGGCTAAAATGTCAACATGACAAAGAAAATAATCGAGGCTAAAGCTGCTCCTGCTGCAGTTGGACCTTACTCCCAGGCCATTTGCGCAGGGGGACTTGTTTTTACCGCCGGTCAAATCCCGATGCGCCCAGATGGGAGCTTGTCAGAGAATGACATAAAGGTACAAACACGCCAGGTCCTAGACAATCTCAGTGCAGTTTTAGAGGCAGCTGGGACAGGGTTAGATCGAGTAGTCAAGTGTACGTGCTTCCTAGCTGACATGAACGATTTCGCAGTTGTTAACGAGGTATACAGCGAGTACTTTCCTGAATCCCCTCCGGCCCGTAGTGCAGTAGAGGTCTCACGATTGCCTAAAGACGTGGGTATTGAGATTGAAGCAATCGCACTTACTACTGACTCTTAAGGAGCGCTTTGTTTCCCAAAATACCCCGAAAAGATAATTTCATTCAGTGGCTTGCGTGTCCGAGATCTACCTTCTTTAGCTTGAAGATCAGCTGGGAGTGCGCTTGGATCTCCCTCATATCCAAGTGCAATAGCGGTAACTACGTCAAACTCATCGGGTATCCCAAATCGATTCTTTGCTTCCTCAGGAATTATTCCACCAATTTGGTGCAATGCAAGACCCAGGGCCGTAGCCTGCACAGATAGTATTCCGACGGAAAGACCAACGTCATGCCAAGCATGACGGTTATTTACCCCAGTCTTCTCATAGGTCTTTCTGGATAAGACAAGGAGAAGGACTGGAGCTGTATGGGCCCAAGCTCGATTACCCGGACGAAGGCAATTCAATAGATCGCCATATGCCCCTATATCGTCCTTAATGGCAACTATGAAGCGCCAGGGTTGTTCGTTATTTGAGGATGGAGCCAAGCGAGCAGCTTCAAAGAGGCTAAGGAGTTTACCTGGTTCCACCGAACGCTCCAAAAAAACACGTGGACTCCGACGTTGCGAGATCGCTTTTATAACGGAGCTATTATCACTCATTAGAAGGTCCTATTGAACCTAGAAATAGCCTCTTAGGACAGGTTGGGTCAGCCAAACCCACCCTGAACCCCCACAAACTATGTTGAGTTTCCCTATCAAAAACCCAGGTTATCAGCATCCGAATAATTCCATTCACAAAATACCTCCTTTTTTCTCAACCTCACCCAAAACAGCCTAACTAAACCCGATCTCATAACCACCGTAGAGAGACCATACAAATCAGTCTTGGCAAAGAAAATCTCGACGTTATTAACTCACCAAAACCGATTTATTCAGGCCAACCTGAAGTCCCTAGTGATTTGATATTAACCACCTCTTACCAAGCTAGTTTCCAAGGATCTCGGGGCCGCGAAGGCCACTTCAGGATTAGGCGTGAAACACCCACGTCACTACTCTATTACTTAACTTACTAAATCCATTGGGGACTAAAACATTTTCACTTCGACTCAACTCTATACCCTGATTTCCTCCCTTCTTATAGCCAAGGTGTCGATCAAGTCACGATTTAACATTACGCCTATTCCTGGCCCCTCTTCTGGTACCTGTTGAATACCGTCATTAGCATCTAATATTGGGTAAACAACGTCATCTTCCCAATAACGACTTGCAGAGGCCGTGTCACCAGGAAGAGTGTAATTTTCCAACGTGGAGAGGTGAAGGTTGTGGGCACGCCCAACTCCTAGTTCTAGCATACCCCCACACCAAACGGGAGCACCAAACGCAAGTGCAACATCGTGTACACGACGAGCCTCAAGGTGGCCTCGCACACGTGCAACCTTAACGTTTATGACGCGACCAGCATCAATTTGTAGGGCCTTTCGAGTATCAGCTGGCGAGTGGATAGACTCGTCAAGACAAATCGGGGTAGTTATTAGAGCCTGGAGACGGGCATGATCTAGAAGATCATCATGGGCTAACGGCTGTTCTATATAATCCAAATCAAGCTCATCTAAACTCTGAAAGACACGGATATCAGTTAATCGATAAGCACTGTTGGCATCGACCGTAAGGACTGTGTCAGGTAGTTCCTGACGAACTGCTTTAAGAGGAGCAATATCCCAACCAGGCTTAATTTTAAACTTCAGTCTCCGATAACCAAGTTCAATATGGTTCTGGGCTAATTCGATGGTCTCATTAATGCCATCCTGAATACCAAGAGAAGCTCCGACAGGAATGCTAGTCCTCACTCCGCCTAGAAGTTGCCAAAGGGGTAGGTTCAAGGTCTTGGCTTTAAGATCCCAAAAAGCCATTTCAAATGCAGCCACTGCCATGTTGTTTCCTCGAACCGGAGCAAGATCACTGAGGAGTTGGTCAGCAGTATCGTATTCACGGCCCATCACCCTGGGCAGAATATAATCAGTCAAAGCTAACCAGCAGGTAGCTCCTGTCTCACTGCTATATCCTGGATAAGGAGCTGCAGCAACCTCGCTGTATCCTTCAAGGCCCTCAGAATGTAAAACAAGGATCACCTTGCTCGTTTCCTGTTCTGCCCCAAAGCTAGTCTCAAAACGGAAACGGAGCTTAACCGCTAGTTCAATAAGTTCAACACGTTCAATCCTCATGCAATCCTCCTGGGTTTCATCAAGCATACCGGGTACGAAAAACTCAAACACACAACGGGCAGAATCTGCGTAAGAAGACCTCAGGAGCGCATAAGGCCTACCTGAAAACTAATCTTCATCCTTCGCGAATCATTTGACATTTAGGCACTGCACACTATTTCCGCAATGCCAATTTTTTCTATTTCGGTAAGGTAAATCACAACAACTGAGTCCCTTTCTAATACCGGTTAGGTTGCCTAACGCCAATCTAGGGTACCGTTATTTATGGAGCTTCATCGAACGGCAGACGGTAGTGCTACCTTATTCCATCCCGATTATGAGCAAACCTTTCACTCACTCCACGGAGCTATAACAGAGGCTCGTCACATCTTTCTGGAGGGTAGTGGTGTTGGTGAACGTCTACGTAATGGCTGTCGAACCTCGGTGTTGGAAGTAGGTTTCGGTACTGGATTAAACTTCTTGATTACCACTGACCTTGCTCGGACTTATAATACTTCCCTCCATTACGTAGCTCTCGAACGTTCTTTGCCTTGCCGAGACACACTCGCTAACCTCAATTACGATGATCACCTAAAGGACAGAAGTATTTGGCAACAGTTCCTTGCTTTTCGAGACTCCCTGAACCTCTACTCGACAGATTTAGGCTCCAAGGTAGGTTTTGACGAACTTGAGTTGAAACTTGGTGATGCAACATCCGTAAGACTTCAATCCAACAGATTTAACGCCATATATCTCGACGGCTTTAGTCCTGACGCCAACCCAGAACTATGGTCCAACGATTTTTTAAATACTCTAGTCAAAACCTTGAAAACTAATGGAACACTCGTCAGCTTCTCCGTGAAAGGGATTGTACGGCGAAACCTGTTGAGTATGGGTCTAAAAGTGGCTCGTAAATCTGGTCCTCCTGGCGGAAAAAGAGAAATGCTCTGGTCACAGAAACCTCACTAATCCTAGTAATCAGGTTGGAGCAAATCACGATTGTCACAGTGAGTTATAAATACCATTCATAATAGCCAACGACGTTAGCCCCAGGGAAGCAGGGGTCTATTACCCCAAGGAATACCAACAACTAAAAACACAGCTGCCATTAAAAATCCTATTGAAGCACGCGTGAATTTAGCGCGATCGTTGTTTCCACGCCGTGAGAGTGAGTACCCCAATTGTGCTGCTACTAGAGCTAACATCATGAGGATTGGGTGTTCAAAAGCGAATTGCCTTACCTCAAGACCTTGAATCGATCGATCTAGGGTATTTAGAGCTCCTCCAGCCAAAGGGCTAATCACGTAAAGTGCTATGCCTAGAAGAAGCTGTATCTGCAGGGCAATGGTAAAAATCAAACCTGAACGCTGTACCATAGGCGTCCATCGATTTTTCGTAAGCAATCCACGGACAGAACTATAGATAGCCCAAATACCACCTGCAACAACAACCCACCTAGTTAGGTTGTGAAGCCCCTTGATAAAATCCTCCATAGTGACCATCTTAAATAATATGCAGCTAAACTGGTAGGCCGTGGGAACGTGTAATCGTTTACAGATCGCTGTTATCGGTGCTGGAGTCGCCGGCTGTACAGTGGCGTTCGAATTAAGTCGACGAGGCTTCGGTGTGACCCTGTTGGATCAGTCGACTCCTGGACATGAAGGGGCCTCAGGAGTACCTGTAGCATTACTAAATCCTTACAGGGGCCGTAGTGGCCGAGCATCCTCTGAAGACTTGGCCAGCCTTGCTACCTTGTGGAAATTATGCTCAAATCTTAAGCAAAAAGGTTTCAACCCAGGGGCTACTAAGTCCGGCATACTCCGTATAGCCCACAATCCTCGCCAAGCCAAGAATTGGCAAAGGCTGCCAGCAGTTTACTGGTTGAATCCGGAGGAAATACCACACCCTTATAACGCACCGTACGGCGGGTTCATAGTAAATGATGGTGGGTGGATACGGCCAGAGAAATTCTTAATGGCTTTAGTAAATGGCGCAACCGAATACGGTATTCGTACTTTGTTCAATCATAAAGTAGAAACCATTTCTGGCAGAGTCGGGGCATTCTTTATTAGAACGGGGCAAGTTTCACTTCGTGTTGACCGGGTAGTATTGTGCACGGGTGCGGGTAAAGTTCCAAAGCTGGACACCCCACAATTACAATTGATAGCGGGTGAAATTGTAGGCTTATCGCCAACACCAGAGCTACCCCTTCCCATAGCTGGTGCAGTTTATGGGGCCACTCTTAACGAAAAGACATTCATCGGTGGAAACCACAGGCAAGTTGGCAAATACGACCCGTCTGTAACCGAATCTCTACGCACCTCCTTCGGCTGGTTCGTTCCCGGGCTACAAGAAGCTAATGTAATGTCCATCTGGACCGGAGTACGTGCAAAAAGGCCTAACAACGTCCCACTTTTGACAGAACTACAACCAGGCCTGTGGTTTCTAGGTGCCCTAGCAGGACGCGGATTCCTAGCGTCTGCCCGACTTGCCAACGAACTAGCAAGGTACTTGCATTCTGCACCGAGCTGGCAAAATGGGGATTGAGGTTAGCATGGCATCATCATCCGGATATTGCACTAACTAGATGACGCCTCGTCATCGCATCATTTAACGCATGAATTAATTCAACAGGTTGAGCTCGAGCCAATCAGCCACACCATTGTGTTCCGGTGCAGCAATCCACTCATCAGCCAAATCTACAAGCTTAGTATCAGCATCCGGTCCAACCGCAATACCGTGATTCGCCCAAGCTAGCATGGTCAAATCATTAACCCCATCTCCGAATGCTATTACGTCTCTTTGTTCGAACCCTAAGTGACAGGAGATGAGCTCCAAAGCCGATCCCTTATCGGCGTTGGAACCCGTGACCTCAACATATTCCTCAGACCACTCGTAAACAACATATTCTGGGTAACGCATTGCTGCCTCTTTCCCGAGCTGTTCGCTTGCAGCTACCCCCCCAAAAATTAGCTTATCGGCCTCTATAGATATCTTAGGATCAAGAGTAATCACCTGGCGATTCTCGTCATGAGTCCAGATCCACTCGCTCTGTAACTCTTCGTAATCGGGGTTACCAACGTAAAGAATGTCATCTAACATACAGCAATATTCTATTTTTCTTAATTCAGCAAACCGCACGAGCTGTTGCACATCAATTGCTGGTATCCGAATACGCTTCAGGATTTCTCCCTGGGAACCGATCACCAACGCACCATTATTAACGCCATAAGGCCCCTGTAGTCTGAGTTGATCTAGGTAAGGAAGCGCTGCGGCTTTACCTCTACCAGTCAACACTGCAATTACGTGCCCAGCTAACTTAGCTCTTGCAATAGCTTCTTGAATGGTCTTCGGCAGACGATAATCGTCAGTAACAATTGTCTTATCCAAATCAAACACCAAAAGCATATTGAAGCTTACCTTCTCCCTGTCAGCTCTACGTCAAACACAAACAAAGTGTAAAGACGCCCATCAGCAACTCAATAGTAATTTGGATACATTGAATACCTTATAAATAATTATCTGCGACCCAGGATGGCAGTCAATCAAGTTCCCTTGCAAAATATGTTCGAAATAGCGAGACTACCTTCTTGATGCGAATAAGGATCTTCTTATTTTCTGCAGAGATTTTCTTATCAGAAAGAGGCGAGTAACATGTCGACTCAAGGAGAAAGCATCACATCAACTAATCCCTCTTTAGCTCAGAAGAAATAGCAAATCAAAGGCCAAAGTCATCTGGTATGGATTAGATTAAGTAGGTTTAAACAAAAAGACAGTCTTCAAGAAATCACAACCCGTGATAGAATCCCTTCTCGTAATGCTCATGAATCACACAAAACTGGAACCTTTTAGGAACCGTAGCATGTTGACAAAAACCCCAAGGTCTCGAAGGAGGTTGTAATGTATCGAGGCAGAGAAGGTTATTGGGCGTTCTTGTTACACAGAGCCTCAGGAGTAGCCCTCGCACTCTACCTGCTACTTCATGTGGTTGACATCAGCCTAGTAATGTACGGACCAGACGGTCCATTCGACATGTTTTTGGCGTTTTACCACAAATGGCCCTTCCGCATAGGCCTCATTCTAGTAATGGGAGGCGTTGTTTACCACGCCCTTAATGGTCTAAGAATAATTCTTATGGACTTCACCGGCTGGGGAATTCGCTTCCAGCGAATCCTCTGGTACTGCGTTCTTACCTTAACGACCGCCATAGGAATACCAGTACTAATAAAGGTTCTCCCGGAAATCTTCGCAGGATCCTGAAATGTCTAATAGGCCAAAGACCCTCCAGCAAGCTCGTGCCACCTACAGTACTAACTCAGAGATCTTCTGGTGGGTATTCATGCGAATCTCAGGCCTTGCGCTGGTGTTTTTGGTGTTTGGACATCTTTTCTTCAACAACATCCAAATCAATGTGAGCGATGTGGACTATAACTATGTTGCTTCAAGGTTTTCCAAGAGTTGGGTCAAGATTTACGACTCATTTTTACTTGGATTCGCCATGCTGCACGGTATAAACGGTCTTCGCTACAGTATCGAAGATTACGTCAAAAGCCCATCCCGCAGATTCTGGGCAAAAATTGCCCTCTTTACAATCGCCGGCATTGTATTGGTTTTAGGTGTAATTACACTCTGGGCATTCACGTTTGAAGAAATGGGGGATGCAATCCGTGCTCTCCCTGGCGACTAAAGCGAAAAAGGTAACGATTTGCACAGTCAGATTCTATGTTGAGTCGGGAGACGAAACTTGAACAACTCACACAAATTCGATGTAATTGTTATAGGCGCAGGCGGTGCTGGCCTAATGGCTGCTCGTTATGCAGCTCAAAATCCTAACGTCACAGTAGCAGTAGTCAGCAAACTGTACCCAACTCGCTCTCATACTGGTGCAGCCCAAGGTGGCGTGGGAGCAGCTTTGGGTAATGTCAGCGAAGACCACCCAGAATGGCATGCTTTTGACACGATTAAAGGAGGAGATTACTTAACTGACCAAGATGTGGCCGACGCCTTCGCAACAGAGGTGATCGATGCTGTGTACGAACTTGAGCACATGGGCCTACCATTCTCTCGGACTCCTGACGGAAAAATCGCCCAGCGCAAATTTGGTGGCCACACAAGGGATTTTGGTAAGTCTGCGGTAGAACGTGCATGTTACTCAGCTGATCGCACTGGCCATATGATTTTACAAACCCTTTACCAACAATCCATAAAGAACAATGTGGTATTTTTTAACGAGTTTCACGTCCTCGATATTATTCTCATTGCCGGAGAGTGCCGTGGTGTAGTGGCCTACGAATTAGCTACAGGTAAATTACACACATTCCAGGCTAAATCGACGGTTCTAGCCACAGGAGGAAATGGGCGTATGTTCAAGGTCACTTCGAACGCTCATGCCCTCACTGGCGACCTTACCTCCGTGTTGTACCGACAAGGATTGCCTATCGAAGACCCGGAGTTCTATCAGTTCCATCCCACAGGTCTTTATCGTATAGGAGTTTTACTGACCGAAGGTGCCAGAGGGGAAGGTGGCGTCCTCCGCAATAACCTTGGGGAGCGCTTCATGGAACGATATGCCCCTACCATTAAAGATTTAGCACCCCGAGATCTAGTTTCTAGAGCGATGTACCTTGAAATTCGTGAAGGACGAGGCGCAGGACCTGATAATGATTATTTACTTCTCGACCTAACACACATAGATGCTGAAATAATAGAGTCCAGACTTCCTGATATAACCGAATTTGCCCGCATTTACCTCGGAGTGGATCCAATTGTAAGCCCCGTCCCTGTGCAGCCAACAGCTCACTACGCCATGGGTGGTATTCCTACTACTATTGATACTAATGTGATTTCCGATGGGATTGAAACTATTGTTCCAGGTCTCTATGCTGCTGGTGAGGTAGGCTGCGCATCTCTTCACGGAGCAAACCGGCTGGGTACCAACAGTCTTGGTGACCTGATAGTATTTGGTCGTCGAGCAGGAATTAACTCAGCAGTATACGCAGAATCTTCGGATTATAGCGATATCCCGAAAGATACTCAGGATTTCACTAAAGATCTGCTTAGCCGCGCTAGAACAGGCTCAGGTACAGAACGAGCCAGCCACATCCGAGCTGATTTACAAACCACTATGATGGACAATGCATCAGTTTTTCGCACACGTGAGACTCTGTCGGCTCAGGTGGAAAATGTTAGCGAACTCAAAAAGCGTTACCAGGATGTAACAGTTGATGATGAGGGACACCAATACAACACCGAATTGATGGAGGTAATAGAACTTGGCTTCCTACTAGACAACGCAGAGCAGTTGGTCCACGCGGCACTGAATCGAAAAGAATCACGCGGGGCTCATTCACGCGAGGATTTCAAAGATCGCGATGACGAAACTTGGCTCAAACATACTCTAGTTTATAAGGATGGGGAAAGCGTTAGGATTGACTACAAACCAGTAACTATTGGTAAGTATGAACCAAAACCTAGGGTCTATTAGGAAGGGGCGCCATGAAAATAGAATTCAAAATCAAGCGCTTAAATCTCGAGAATAGTCCTCGATCCTACTGGTCATCCTATTCCGTGGATGCTGACCCAGGAGATCGCGTACTAGACGTACTAAACCACATTAAATGGGAAATCGACGGCAGCCTTTCGTTCCGACGAAGTTGTGCACACGGTGTTTGCGGTTCTGATGCAATGTTAATTAACGGATCAAATCGCCTAGCTTGTAAACTTTTAATTAAAGACCTAGGTAAAAAAATTACTATTGAGCCACTTCGCGGACTACCTGTACTAAAAGATCTTATTGTCGACATGGAACCTTTTCTTGACTCTTATCGAGAAATTCTTCCGTATTTCATCAATGAAAGTGCGCCGCCATCTAACGAGAGACACCAAAGCATTGAAGAGCGAGAGGTTTTCGATGCTAGTACCAAATGCATCCTCTGTGCCTGTTGTACAACTAGCTGCCCCGTCTTCTGGGCCAACGGAAGATACATTGGACCAGCCGCTATTGTAAACGCACACCGCTTCATCTTCGACTCGCGAGATCAAGGGACCACCCAGAGGATGGATATTCTCAACCAAGCAAATGGCCTCTGGAGATGCAGAACAGCCTATAACTGCACAGAATCTTGCCCACGTGACATTCCTATTACAAAGGCCATAGAGGAAGTACGCAGAGAATTACTTTGGCAACGGTCTTAGTAACCTATTACCGATCCACTGAACTTGATTCATAAATGAATTAAATAACGTTGTCTAATTCCTCAAGTTTTCCAAAATTAAAACCCAACAAACATTGTCATTTAGCATCTTGCAGCAAATAGCGTGAAGTGCTCTCTGGTAAGTTAATCTGGCTCAATAGCTGGTACTACAAAAAACTCCGAAACCTGGTCTCTGCCTGATAGGTCCTTTTTATGGGTTCTTTAGTTCAGCGTTCTAACCATCCCGAAGTGACACCATATTCCAGTGCAGGTTCCTCCTGACCGACAAACACATTCACTGTTCGGTAGTGTGACGGATTCATAGTGTCACCTACAACAGCAGTAATTTTTTCTTGTCCTCCCCGTGGACTGTCGAAACCAATACTAATTTCGGTGCCACAACCCAGGGACTCTAATAGTTCGCGACTAACAGCGACATGACGCCACGGTTCAAGAACTACACCACAAGCACCGCTTCCGCCAGTGACAAAACTAAATCCTATCCGTTCTAGGATTATCGGGTCGTCGTTCATAACCTCTTGAAGGACAGACCTATTATCCTCCGACGAAATCTCTTCAACAACGAGACCCTCACCGTTAAGGACAGGAGGCAGTCCAGAAGGATCACCCTTAACACCTAGATCGATAGGTTGGATTCCGAAAGCGACCGAGTCGCTATTTGCGGCATCAGGAGGTTCGTAAAAAGACTGTGTCGAAGGTTTTCCCAGCGAGAGCAATGTCCAGCCCACAGCACCTGCTGCCAGTATCAGAACAAATAGAAGTACTAAATCTATTAAACGATCCCGCAACTTTAGCCCCCATCCAGGTAATTTAATTAATCAGCGGACTCACGATTTAACAAACCAAGAGCACCGGTTCTCAAAGAAAGACTGCAGTGTAAAGCTGTACCCTTCGCAATTGTACCGCTCTTTTGCGTAAGGACCTATCAAACCGGACCTACATCCATTTTTCCGAGTCTTTACACGGCCAAACAAGCGTCAGTATCACCTATCAGAATCTTCTTAAAGTTCGACTTGAAATATCATGTTATTCATTCCATTGAATAACTCTAATTTAGTCTTGTTGTATAGCTTGCAGCAACCCGACCGATTTCATCAACCTATTAGACCAGGAAGTGATACGTTACTGCTCCTGCGAAAGAAGAATCGCAACCGAAATTGAAGAAACAATGACCAGTAGCAGGGCGAACGGCGCAGCTTGAGCAAAAAAGGCTTCTTCTGTCCAAGACCATACTCTAGTAGCTAGTGTTTCGAACCCGGTAGGACGAAGAAGCAACGTAGCTGGTAATTCTTTCATAGTTGTGAGGAAAACTAGTACAGCACTAGTAACAATGCCTGTGCGAACTAACGGTAGAGTCACATCAAATAACACGCGAATAGGTGATCGACCTAGACCGAGGGCTGCCTCCTCAAGATGGATATTCACCTGCAAAAGGGTTGCCCGAAGATTACCAACTGCTTGGGGGAGAAACAGAAGGGCGTAAGCAAATACCAGTAGAGCGTAACTCTGATAACCCCAAGGAAAAAAACGTAAAGCAAAGAATACCAAGGAAAGAGCCACTACAATGCCTGGTAATGCGTAAGACACGTAGGTAAGTCGCTCAAGAAAAGCGCTTAGCTTTGAAGGAAACCGCACAGCCAATACGGCTACCGGGATTGCTGCCACTACGACAACAGCAGCGGCTGCTAATGCAATGCCACCAGCATTGACCAAAGCACCCAAATCAAACACAAGAGGTTGATCCGCAGCAAGACCTCGAATCAACCAAGTAACAATGATGGCCACGGGTGCGACGAGGCCAAGAACTACTGTTCCAGAAAGCATTGCTAGAGCTGGTATGTACCAGGGACCGAGTTGATGATACCTTGGTGCCCGAGCCTCGCCAACGCCAGTTCGCCCAATCCTGCCCAACCCCCTCAACCTAGAATCCACAAAGATAATAGCCCCAGCTAACAAAACCAACATTAAACCAAGTGCAGCCGCATTTCCCAGATTAAAGGAGTTCTCATACTGTACATATATAGCGCGAGTAAACGTATTGTATCGAAGCATAGACACGGCGCCAAAATCTGAGAGAACATATAAAGCTACCAACAGGACACCAGCAGCTAGGGCTGGCCGCAAAAGCGGTAAAGTCACTCTAAAAAAGGTGGTTAGAGAGGAACGACCTAGACTTCGCGAAGCCTCCTCAACTCCTGTATCGATCCCTAAGAAACCAGCGCGGAGCGTAAGGAGAAGATAAGGATAAGTAGATAGAGTAAGCACTATTAGGGCACCCCAAAATCCATATACAGGTAGCTTGATGCCTAGCCACCCTGAAATCAAACCACCTTTTGCAAAAGCTGAAACATAAGCGTAAGCTCCAACATAACTAGGAATTACAAGGGGCAAAACAGCCAGAACGAACCACAGTCGCCTAGCTCTAATTCTTGTCCGGGTCGTCAAAAATGCAATTGGGAGAGCGACCGCAACACTAGCGACCGATACACTACTGACCAACAAAAGAGTGTTACCAAGGACCACAAGGGTACGGGGCCTGAAAAGATAAGCCCAGATGCCATCAGAAGCTCCTGTAGCCCTGACTACCAGGTAAAACAACGGAAGCAGAACTGCCACTCCCACTATAGCCGTGAGTACAATCAATACGAATGGTGGCCTTCGGCGGCGAGTCTTTACTAATGGTTGGAGTGTCGAATTACTATTCACAGCGCGAGAACCAGCCTAGCAGGGAAAGCTGGGTTAACAAAATACCCAAAGAATTTAGATTAGGAATACATGAAGCTTTCAGGGCGACTCAACTTGGTTAGCTGATCGCTTCAAGAAATTCCTGTCGGGTCCGAGCATCATTCTTAAACACCCCACGCATTGCGCTAGTTCGTGTAGTACCACCTTGCTTCTCTACACCCCGCATCATCATACAAAGATGACTAGCCTCCATAACTACCGCTAGACCTTGAGGCTCAAGTACCTCGATAAGAATGTCAGCGATTTGCAAAGTTAAGCGCTCCTGAACCTGCATCCTCCGAGCATAAAGATCGATGACACGAGCAAACTTACTAAGCCCAAGGATTCTCTCGTTCGGAATGTAGGCAATGTGGGCTTTGCCAAAAAAGGGAAGCATATGGTGCTCACACATTGAATAAAACTCAATGCCTTTGACTACAACCATTTCGGACCCCTCAGCGGCAAATAGGGCTCCGTTGATAACATCATCTATTTTTACTCGGTAACCACTGGTCAGATAACGAAGTGAACGTTCAACTCGCTGTGGCGTTTTAGCAAGACCCTCGCGAGAAATATCTTCGCCAAGACCGGCTATCAACTCAGCAACAAGATGACCAAGACTGCACTCTCCCGTCTCATCGAAGTCGTCCGTTTCCGGAAGATATGAGTTCATTGAGCCATTAACATCCATCTCGTCTCCCATACCACATTCGTAGTTTAATTTCGCGGCCATCTCGGTATCCTAAACCACAATCTCGTTTTTATGGTTAAATCAACAAGTCGATTTTCGCCGTTTTTTCTTTAGCCAAAAACAGATATTCAACATGTAGGCTAGGTCATTTTGGACTGCTCTCACCACAAGAGCTTTTGAACCCGCCTCAGATCGACAGCCGCGTTATGGAGTAAATTTGAATGGAATTTAATTTCCTCACGTGATCATACGGGATAAAAACCGTAAAGATCCTATCCAACCTGGCCCTTAAGCTTCAAAGGCATTCCCCCCGTAGTCATCAACTAAAGCATTCTGTTCGACGACATGCTCTGCAATCAGAATCGGGGCTTGGGACCGAACCGCCACAGCTAGTGCATCACTAGGCCTAGCATCAATTTCGAAATTAACCCCCTGGCGCTCAATAACTAACATCGCGAAATAAACACCCTCGACGATATCAGTTATTTCTATGCGATCAATCTTTGCGCCGAATAACTCAATCATTGACAAAATCAAGTCGTGGGTCATCGGCCGACCGGGATCATCTCCACTACGGCCTGCAGAAATAGAAATAGCTTGAAAGGCATCTATGAATATAGGAAGGATAGATCCGGCATCAGTTTTAAGCAAAGCCAGAAACTGGTTCCCATCACCCGCAACTGCGATGTCTTCAAGGGAAGCAGCAATCATCTCAGTATTGTAGCGTATTACCTCCAGGTACTATCATGCAGCTTGTCGAGTTACACTACGCCAATGTTTGAACCAGTAATTGGCCTAGAAGTCCACTTGGCTCTTAAGACGCAAACAAAGATGTTTTGCGGGTGTCCTGCCGACGGGTTTGGCGAAGATCCAAACGTTAATACTTGTCCAGTGTGCTTAGGACTACCGGGGGCCCTGCCCGTAGTTAACGTAGAGGCGATTCAGAAAGCCATCATGTTTAGCCTCGCGATTCAATGTACCGTTCCTAACCAAACCCAGTTCCATAGGAAGAACTACTACTATCCAGACGCGCCGAAGAATTATCAGATTAGCCAGTTCGACCAACCAGTTGGTGAGCATGGTTTCATCGAGGTTGAAGGCAAACGCATCAGGATTACACGCTGTCATGTCGAAGAAGATGCTGGCCGCCTTGTCCATCCCAAGTATGCGGACCACACCTTAGTTGATCTTAATCGTGCCGGGGCACCACTAATCGAGATGGTTACAGAACCAGATTTACGGACCCCCGAACAAACACGTAACTTCTTAAATCAGGTTCGAGCTATAGCTCAGGCTCTCGAAATATCAGACGCTTCGCCAGAGGAAGGCAAGATGCGTGCAGATGTCAACGTATCACTACGTCGCCCGGGAGAGTCGTATGGGACAAAAGTCGAAGTAAAAAACTTGAACTCCTTCAAGAGCGTGAAAAGCGCCCTTGAATACGAGATTAGTCGTCAAACAAGAATACTTGAGGTTGGAGAGCCCATCCGTCAAGAAACCCGTGGTTGGAATGAAGGCGGTCAAAAAACATACACCATGCGAACCAAGGAGGGAACAGCGGACTACCGTTATTTCGCTGACCCTGACCTACCACCACTTGAGCTAGGAAAGAAACAGATTGAGAACATACGATCTAGAACGCCAGAATTGCCTGGGCAAAAATGGACCCGCTATCTTGAGCTCTCATTGAAGCAAGCTGATGCTGAAATGATTGCGTATGATACAAGCCTTTCCCGCTTCTATGACGCTGCAGTGAACCTTTTTCCTTCTGGAGCGCAGGCTCTTGCTAATTGGCTTGTTAGTGATGTTATTGGTTATCTAAATAACAAAGGGCAAGACCTAGAAACAAGTGCGCTAACACCAGTGGAACTAGTTAATCTTGTGCGTCTCGTGGAAAACGACTCTATTTCAGGCCGAGTGGCTAAAGAAATCCTACCTGCTGTGATGGAAGGTCAAAACTCCGAAGACCTTGTAAAGGAGAGAGGCCTTACCCAAATCACGGATGTATCACAAATTGAACAGCTAATAGCAACTACCCTTCAATCCAATCCCAAGATCGTTGCCAGTATCAGTGAAAATCCCAAAGCAATCAATGCGCTCCTTGGGAGAGTCCTAAAAGAGAGCCGAGGTCAGGCTAAGCCTGACCTAGTCCGTCAGTTACTCATCCAAAAACTCAGAATAGAATGAATTCGAAAGGAAACGAAAAATTGTGGTTGGGATATATAATATTTTTTGTTAATTCACTCCACCTTGCTCGAATCAACTCAAAAAGGGGTTAATTATGATGCAAAATTCGACCATTAGCCTTCTTAAGTTACACCGAACTAAATATGATGCGCTTTTGTGAGTAATGATGTCACTTAATATGAATCGTCACGCAACTAGATTAAAGGCATCAAAAAATTTCAGAATCAACGTTGCTACGGACGACTGGAAAATACTTTATGGCCTTTTCAGGAGTAAGGGAAATAGCAAATTACCTGCCCAATTCCTGAGGGAATTCGAGTAGTGATTCTAATTATGCGAAAAGACGCTTTTTATGCTGGAAGAATCAGTCTCACAAAGAAAATTAATTTAGGGTCTTGCAATGGCAATAAAACCATTACCTCATTATCATGCACTACGACGTAGCTATTATAGGTGGTGGAATACTAGGGCTCAGCACCGGCATGGTCCTCTTACAACAAAGGCCCGACTTGAAACTTATTTTGCTTGAGAAGGAGTCGAGCTGGGCTAGTCACCAGACCGGGCGTAATAGTGGCGTAATACACTCAGGGATCTATTATAAGCCGGGTAGCATGAAGGCCCGTTTTGCTAAAGCTGGTAACCGGTCAATAGTTACTTTCTGTCAACGTCATAACCTTCCCGTTGAAATCTGCGGGAAAGTCATTGTAGCTACACGAAAGGATGAACTTCCGAGATTAGACGCCTTATATAAGCGGGGCCTAGAAAATGGTCTTGAAGTAGAGAATCTCAATGAGGAAAAACTCCGAGAAATAGAACCCCACGTTGCTGGAATTGGGGCCCTCTACGTCCCTAGTACAGGTATTGTAGATTACAGCTTGATAAGTCGCACAATAGCCTCCGAAATTGTGCGACTAGGCGGCGAGTTACGCCTAAATACTACGGTTACCAGACTTAATCAGATGACTCAAGGTGCTGGGCAGTTAGTTTCAACTTCACAAGGTGAAGTTGAAACTAACTTAGTAGTTAATTGTGCTGGACTTTACAGCGATCGAGTTGCCCATATGGGACAGACCGAAGTCAACAGTCGAATTATTCCGTTCAGAGGAGAATATTACGAACTAACACCAAGCGCACGTCATCTGGTCCACGGCCTTATCTATCCGATCCCAGATCCAGCCTTCCCATTCCTGGGGGTTCACTTCACAAAGATGATTGACGGTAACGTTCATGCCGGCCCTAATGCTGTTCTCAGCCTAAAGCGCGAGGGTTACAAAAAAACCGATGTCAACCTACGGGACGCAACAGAAATATTAGCCTTTCCGGGCTTCTGGCGATTAGCTAGCCGACATGTCAAGCATGGCTTAGCAGAGGTAATTCGCTCATGGAGTCGAGCTGCGTTTTTACATAGCCTACAAAGGCTTATTCCTAACATTCGGAATAATGATATTAAACCATCACCAGCCGGAGTTCGCGCCCAAGCGCTTAAAAACACGGGTGAGTTAGTTGATGACTTTCTCATCGTTGAAGAATTTTCAGGCATACACATTATCAACGCACCTTCCCCCGCAGCAACGTCTTCTCTGGAGATTGCGAAACACTTAGTTCATCGAATTGCTTCGCGGTTCCCAATCAAAAAGATTTTTACGCAAGGAAATTAAAACACAAAAATAACCACGAACTAATCACCTCCACGGAACCACGGTAGAGATTTTATCGATATTAACTAAGGGACAGAAACCTAACCCTGCTAACTCTCCTTATCCTAAATAATTAGTTAATTACGCTAGCATCAGTCACGTTTTTGCCCCAGCATCAGAGCCATGATCAAATTGTCTTCGAGACCTTCTTCGGTAAGGATGTGATCTCGTTCGCAACCTTCAAGAATAAAACCCTCACCTTTATAAAACTCAATCGCTGCTAGATTATGCGCTCGAACGTGCAGCGAAATTTTCTTGACACCCGAACCTAACGCCCAATAGCATCCGCGCCTCATAAGGGCCCGGCCGATACCCTGACGACGGTAAGGAGCTGCGACAGCCAGAGTAAGTACCACAACATGGCTCATAGTCATAGGACGGAACCTGTTAAGCTCCAACCAACCACACACCTGTTCACCATTAACGGCAACAAGCATTAGTGATTGGTAGCGATCAAGATACTCTAGATGCCTTCGAATTTCGCCAGCGGTAGGGGGTCCATCTCCCACAAACCAAGTTCCTTCTTCATAAATTCCCCTCTGAAGGGCAACAAGGTTCGCAGAGTCGTCTATACGGGCATGCCTGATATCAGTTTTAAGACTCATCGGGCGCATTAATTAAGCTTTAGTATAGCTCCACTGTCCTCACTGTCCGTCACGCCCTACGAGCTGGATTGGTATCCTGTTTAATGAGACACGGTTCATCTCAAAATCTTAAGGGGGTAATTCGATTGCAAAGGCTGGTCACTGCAGAGTCTGTCACTGAAGGGCACCCGGATAAACTCGCTGACCGTATCAGCGACGGTGTGCTCGACGCTATTCTAGCTACGGACCCGGATGCCAGAGTAGCTATAGAAACCATCTTATCTACAGGAGTAGCCCTTATAACAGGTGAAATCACCTGCCAAGGTTACGTGGACTTCCAAGAAATAGTTCGCAGGACTGTACGGGAAGTCGGTTACACCGATAGCGCCTTCGGTATAGACGCAGACCACTGCGCTGTTCTCATTGCTGTACATGATCAGTCTCCAGACATCGCGATGGGAGTTAATGAGGCTCTAGACTCGCATTCTGGTGATCCCTTTGATCAAACTGGAGCTGGAGACCAGGGCCTGATGTTTGGTTATGCCGTTTCTGAGACTCCAGAACTTATGCCCCTTCCTATTAGCCTAGCCCACAAACTGGCTGCTCGCCTGGCTGAGGTTCGAAAAAATAGCCTTCTCGAGTACCTACGCCCAGATGGCAAATCACAGGTCACCATCGCTTACGACGGTGATAGAGCCATTGAGGCAACTGCTTTAGTAGTTTCAGCTCAACACTCACCCGATATTGACCAAGAAACCCTACGCCGTGACCTCGAAGAGTTAGTAATCCGTGAAGTTATTCCCACAGCATTAATTACCCACAACACACGTATATACATAAACCCCACGGGCCGATTCGTTATTGGCGGCCCCCAAGCTGACGCTGGCTTAACGGGCAGGAAAATCATAGTCGATACATACGGTGGTGCTATTCCTCACGGTGGCGGTGCCTTCAGCGGTAAAGACCCAACGAAGGTCGATCGTAGCGCTAGCTATTACGCCCGTTACATAGCAAAAAATGTGGTTGCGGCTGGCCTTGCAAAACGCTGTCAGGTCCAATTAGCTTACGCGATTGGCGTCGCTCAACCAGTTGGTATGTACTTAGATACTTTCGGAACTTCTGATTTCGATGAAGAAAGTCTCATTCAAATGGTTTTGAAAGTTTTCGATCCAAGACCTGCAGCAATCATTAAACAACTTAACTTAAAACAACCTATCTACACGCCAACTAGTAGCTACGGGCATTTTGGCAGGGAAGCCTTTCCATGGGAAGCAACAGATCGAGCTGCCCAACTTCACGAATTAGCTTATTCGAAAGAGGGCCTACAGAATTAACTTCTCGGATAACCTTAATAAATCTATATGTTGCTGGTTATATTTTGAGCAGTACAAGTGGGGGCTTGATTGGCTTCTCCCGAAATTCTCCTATAAATTTGCTACTTTAGATCAAAGCATCAGGCTTTCTAGGCTCTTAACACCCTCCCAGGACCTATTTGCATGCTAAGTAGACTTCTCCTCACAACATTAGGAGTCTTAGCAAGTGCTGCATTAGCGCAAAATCCAGGGCAACTAGCTCACGAATTCACTCTGGTCAACAAAAATGGTCAGGTGGTCCGCATGGATGATTTCAAAGACCAAGCTATAGTCCTCAATGCCTGGGCCACCTGGTGCTCTTTCTGTATTGATGAGATCCCTTTATTTCAACAAGTTCATAACGAAATAAATATAGACAAAATCCAAGTAACATTTCTACTAATCAACCTGGGAGAAAATGCTGACCGCGCCTTGAAATTCCTTGATGAGCAGGTAACTACTAATCTACTAACCTTGTTTAGTCCTACTAAGGCCCAGCTCAATAATTACCCCAACGTTAAATTTGACAGTTCTCAAAACCTCCTGGCTGGAAACTACAGAGTCAGGGCTATGCCCACAACTTTCTTCATAGGGGACGATGGAATAATATCTAGCGTTAAGGTGGGCCCAATCACCGCCGATGAGATGATGGATCACCTATCCGGCCTCGGAGTCGAGTGGAGTCCTTGAAAATTAGTTGCCAATTATCCTCGAATAATCCCAACAGTGTTCCGGTACGTTTGCACCTGGCTTTGCACACTGTGGCATTTATGCTCGGTTTATCAGCAATATTCGTTGCGTTAGGATTTAGTGCCGGTTTAGTCAGCAATTTCTTATTCGAATTTGGCAATATTGTTAGAATCGCAGCTGGGATTTTCCTAATGGCTATGGGGCTAATTAAACTCGGCCTTATCCCCATACTTTTCCTTCAACGAGACGTGCGGTTCCATATACAAAATAAATCCGCAGGATATCTCAGGTCTGTAATAGTAGGTGTTGCTTTCGCAGCTGGCTGGACACCCTGCATCGGACCTATGCTAGCTGGAATACTAGGCATCGCAGCTGCTACAGGCAACGCTGTTAAGGGAAGCTTATTGCTCGGTTTCTATGCGCTTGGTTTAACCATTCCGTTCCTTATCTTTGGTCAGGCTATACCAGCTTGGCAGAGGCTTCGACGCTACACAAACCTCCTTGAAAAGGCTGGTGGAGTACTTCTAATTTTAGTCGGCTTTGTCTTGCTGACGGGATCTATAAAACTCTTTGGTCCTTACCTAGCAAGCCTAGGTAGTGTCGAAGGGTTAATTTTAGGTGGTGCAAAAACCCCAACACTTGGCCTTTCTTTCTTTGCCGGAATACTTTCTTTCCTTTCCCCATGTGTTCTCCCTCTTGTACCCTCTTTCCTCGGATATCTCACCGGAACAGCCATAGACCAAGTCCTGGAAGGTAGCAAGCTTTGAATTACTATTGGACGCTACTGCTGACCAACCAAGATCAACCCCCCCCTCGCAATAACTTTGGAATAACATTGTGACCAAGAAACGAATCGTAATTGCGGGAGGCACGGGACTTCTTGGGCGCTACCTGGTGCAGGCAGCTAGCGAATACGATGTAGTTGTCCTAACGAGGAGCGTCAATAGAAACCTCCGAACTGCACAAACTGTGCAATGGTCACCCGAATCTGTATCGACCGCGAATTTGAATGAAATTAATAGGCTAGCTTCTATACTTAATGGGGCGCACGCAATAATAAACCTGGCTGGCTCATCGATAGGTGCTGGCAGACTCGGGCCCAAACACCGGCGTACGGTTTTGGAGAGCCGGCTAGATTCTACTAGTACTTTGGTGGAAGCATTCTTCCGAACACGTAATCCCCCAAAAGTTTGGTACCAAGCATCTGCTGTCGGTTTATACGGCGACCGTGGCGAAGAATTACTTACAGAGAACGCTGGCCCCGGATCCTCTCTTTTGTCCGATATCACCGAACGTTGGGAATTATCTGCCCAGCCTGTATCGAAAATAGTGCGGCTGGTGATTGGACGCGGCCCCTCATTCGCAATTGCTCCCGAAGCACTTGCGTGGCGAAGATTCTTAAAACCCATCAAGGGTTTTATTGGTGGGCCACTGGGAGGAGGTAAGCAGTGGTTTACATGGATAGACGCACATGACTATGCCCGTGCAGTGCTCCACCTTATAGAAAATGAGTCTAGCTGTGGTGCATACAACATCGTCGCCCCCAAACCTGTTCGCCAAATCAAGCTTACCCAGATGTTAGCTCGCCAGTTAAGGAAACCTGCATTCTTACGAGTTCCAGCCTACGGTCTCCGCTTGATACTTGGTGCCGTTGCCGATGAACTCATACTAGCTAGTACCCGTGCAATCCCCGGAAAACTTTTGTCTGAGGAATTTGACTATCACTTCCCAGATTTAGGTGAGTTGATGAAAAAGATGTACAGCTAATCCTTGCATAAGTTTTTACCCAATCAGCGGCCGTCAAAGAACACGAGTCAAACCTAGCGCTACCGTTCAGCAATCAAATATAAGCGTCAACTTACTATCTAAACACCAGTATCTCTATTAACAAACCCTATGTGTGCCATGACGTAGAAGATTGCCGTTATACCAAGTAAAACTGCGAAATTAACCAACTCACCATTACCGTTTAGCACTCCTGAAACATCTAGATAGTAGAACGGCGAAAAATATCTAAGGCCTTCAAGATTGTCTACTAACTTAGAAACAATATTTGCCGCGTAAGTTAACACCAACAATCCTGCACCTATACCACTACCAACGCTCGTTTTGCCTGTTAAACCTTGTGCCGCTAGTGAAGCCATCGCATATACCATTCCGAGTAAAAAGACAGATAGAGATGCCAGAGCCACATTTTTAAGGTTCACATCAAAGACAAACAGCGCCTTACCAAGAACTACGCCTAGAAATGCACTAAATGCCACTATGAATAGAGTAGTTTTAATTGCAGCGAGTTTCTGCCAGATTATCTTACTTCTGCTTATTGGGCTCGCTAGTAGTAATTCAAGCGTACCAGAGTCTTCTTCTCTACCGATTGCTTTTGAAGCAAATGCGATGCCTGTGATTGCGACAGCAAACGGTAAGAATAGAGAATATAATTCAACAGCTAAAAAACCCTCTGGCGTTGCCGCCGCTGACATGTCACCAACGAATGCTGAAAGCTCTGATGGGACAATATTTGCAAATCGAGTTATCTCACCTGCAAACGACTCATGTAATACCGTAAACAGAAGTGCAAATACAAACATGCCTAATGAAGTGGCAAATAGACCAATTTTTCTGTCCCAAACAGCTTTACCAAATATTGAATTAAGCATTTTTGTTCTCATTATAGTAGTGCATAAATAAATCTTCTAGGTTCGTCTCTTGCTCGTCCAAGTCTACTGGTTTGTGCTTTGCTAATTCACTCACAAACTCCGCAACACTACCTGTTATGGTTGCCGTCAAGTCATTGTCATTTACGATAACTTCCTTAACTGATTTTAATTCAGCAAATTTAGACTTGTCAGGTTTAGTATCAAATGTCGCACGGAAACGTCGAAGATTAAGCGATTTTGCATTCCTAACGTCTTCTATGCCCATTAGCTTGCCTTCACTAATAAAAGCTGCTCGGTCACATATTTTCTGTACTTCTGTTAAGTCGTGTGACGAAACGAATATAGTCTTACCCTCTGTCTTCATTTCAAGAACCATAGCGTAGAACGCCTCTTTCATAAGCGGGTCAAGACCACTTGTCGGCTCATCTAGAACGAGTATTTCTGGCTTATGCATAAATGCCTGAATAAGACCAACTTTTTGTACGTTACCCTTTGAAAGTGTGTGCATCGGTCTTTCTAAATTTGCATTCAATCTTTCTACAAGTTCATCGACATATTTCCAATCAGTTTTTTTGCCAAGGCTAGTTAGGAATTTCAGAGCATCCCTGCCTTTCATATTTTTATACAGTGCAATGTCACCTGCTAAATAGCCAACGTGGTTTTTAATCGCAACACTTTCTTTGACACTGTCTAACCCTAAAATAGTTGCTGAGCCTGACGACGGTTTGATGAAGTTGAGAATGGTGCGAATGGTTGTGCTTTTTCCAGCTCCATTTGGTCCTAGAAAACCGAAAACCTCACCATTTTCCAGCTCCATACTTACATCATCTATGCCCCTGTACTGACCGTAGGTTTTTGTGAGATGAGTTAATTTTAGTGGTACTTTTTTTGGCATATTACTCCTTATATCGACTACATCATTTTTTGTGTAACTAATTGGTTGCGGAAGCCGCCAGCAATCTAGCACATATAAGATCTACACAAAGAAATCTTGTAACTTGTGCCCACGTTGAGCTCTAAAAAGATGAAACATCCAAATAGAACAATTACCCAGCACCCCAGTACCATCGACAAACACCAAAAAATGTCAAGAGAAAAAACTAGTTGCTGGGATTGGTCTTCAGCGTCAGGATTGTAAAACTCTCCGTCGTAGCTACATAATTAGTCTTTTGTGTCAGAGCCTACAACGCTGTCCTGTATAAGACCATCTATTTCTTGTCTTGTTAATCCAAGGGTTCCCTCCAACACCTCACGAGTATGTTGACCAAGGTAGGGGGGCGCAGATCTCCTCGAAGCCACTTTTCCAAAAGGACTTCCCACCATTGGAATGGGTCCAACAGTCGGGTGAATAATCTCTGAAACCATGTGACGAGCAGCGACCTGAGGATCCCCTAAAGCCTCGGGCAGTGTGTTGACTGGAGTTACAGGTACACCAGCCGCCCGAAGGCGCTCGATCCAATCGTCCCGATCACGCCGTAGAAATGCTGATTCCAGTTTTCCAACAAGCACCTCTCTATGCTCTACACGACTCTCGTTTGTTGCAAAACGTGCGTCCGACGCCAATTGCGTAATATCAAGAACTTCACACAGGCTGGTAAACTGAGTGTCATTACCCACAGCAATGACGAGGGAACCTTCGCGAGCTAAAAAAGCTTGGTAAGGAACTAGACTAGGATGACCACTACCCAGAGGGACAGGGGCCTGACCGGTAAGTAAAGTAGCCTGGGCCTGATTAACCATGCTCGCTAAAGCCACATCAAAAAGGGCTATATCCAAATAACGTCCTTTACCCGTACGGTTCCTTTCGTAAAGTGCCGCTAAAATCCCAGTTGCTGCATGAACCCCGGTAAGCACGTCGACCCAAGCTACCCCAATCTTGGTCGGACCGCCATTCTTTTCACCAGTCATCGCCATTAATCCCACCAAACCCTGAATTGATGCATCGTAGCCCGGCTCTGCTGCACGAGGACCAGTTTGACCAAACCCAGTGATGGAAGTGTATACAAGCTGGGGATTATGACCTTGTAGCGTCTGATAATCGAGCCCATAACGAACAAGGTCCCCAGTTTTAAAGTTTTCGACAAGGACATCAGCATCCATAGCTAATCGAGAGACTAATGAGCGGCCCCGCTCATCCTTTAGATTAACCACCACACTTTTTTTGCCCCGGTTAGTGGATAGGTAGTAAGCACTCTCGCCATCTACAAATGGAGGTCCCCAAGACCGAGTATCGTCACCAACAACCGATTCTATCTTGATCACCGTGGCACCCAAATCAGAAAGTAGTTGGGTGCAGTACGGTCCAGCTAGGACCCGAGTCAGATCTAGTACCGTCACCTCTTCAAGCATCATTGTTACCTCCAATTTACGGAGACACACCGTCAATCAGTTCAACCTGACCACCACGACCCAATTCCTGTAACATGCGGTCAGGCCGGTCGGTGATGACACCTCCAACTTTCATGTCAAGAAGCCGGCTAATATCGCTCCTGAGGTTAACCGTCCACACTTGGACATCAACATTTTTCCGTCTAGCGGCGGAAACAAACCGTGATGTTACAACTCGTAGGCCTCCTTGGTATTCTGGGACTTGAAAAGCTTCTATTACCGGCTTATAGGTGTCACTAAGGAAAACTGTATTTAGCAGGAAAAATATTAGAACCTCACGAGGAGAGGCTGAAGTCGCAAATTCAGGACATATTTTCCGAAAGTTTGACAATACCCGTCGATGAAAACTGCCAACTATTACAGATTCAGCTCTTCTTGCCTCTCGCAAGGTATCGCAAAGGGTTCGGGTAACGACCTCCGAATCCGGCTTAATCTCAATTGCCATATTTGTCTCAGGAAACCGCGTCAAAACATCTTTGAGGGCAGGTATCTGAATGCCCAACCCTCGATAAGGAAACTTGTACCCTTTCTGTTCCGACGACCAATTGTAACCGGCATCTAGAGACCGTAACTCAGCAAAAGTCAACTCCTCTACCAGTCCCTTACCATCCGTTGTACGGTCAACAGTCTCATCATGGACAACAACCAGGACACCATCTAAGCTAGCCCTCACATCCATTTCAAGGACATCTACGCCAAGCTCAGCTGCACGTTGGAAGGAAAACAAGGTGTTCTCGGGCCAAAGCCCTGCACCACCCCTATGAGCTATAACAAGCGGGGTTTCAAGGCCTTGGTAAAAGAGATGCGATGGGCGAGGTGAAGCCCATAAAATAAATACAATATAAATTACTATTGCAGGGACCAGAACAATCGAAAGTAGGCGAAAAGCTACCCGCATCCAATAATGTTACATCTGTACGACCAAATCCGGAAACAACTTACGTGATCTGCTAAGCACAGATAGTTAGGTCGCCACCTTCACCACGAAATGATCGAGTGCAGGAAGAAGAAATTAATCTAAGAAATCACGGAGCTTACGAGTACGGCTCTCATGATACTTAAGTTTCCGGAGAGCCTTGTTCTCAATCTGCCGAATACGTTCCCGGGTTACACCGAAGTGACTACCTACTTCCTCCAGAGTGTGCTCCCGACCATCAACTAGACCTTTTCGGAGCTTAAGTACCATTGCTTCGCGCTCATTTAGCTTACTCAATGCCTCTTCTAATTCTTCAGATAAAATGATTTTGCTTGCTTGCTCAACTGGGCTCTCGACATTCTCATCCGGTATGAAATCTCCATAGAAGCTGTCTTCCTCATCGCCGATAGGAGTTTCTAGGCTAAATGGCTCCCGGGTAAGTTTGAATGCTTCTTCAACCTTGTCAGCAGTCCAATCAGGACCCATGGCGTCAGCAATCTCCTCGTAAGTAGGCTCACGGGAAAGTTCCTGTTGCAAACGACGAGAAGCCCTGGTCAATTTATTGATAGTCTCAACCATATGGACTGGAATACGGATAGTCCTTGATTGGTCGGCAATCGCCCGGTTTATAGCTTGGCGTATCCACCAAGTAGCATAGGTAGAAAACTTGTAACGCCGACGATACTCGAATTTCTCCACAGCTCTGATTAGTCCCTGATTTCCTTCTTGAATAAGGTCAAGGAAACTCATTCCACGACCGTTATATTTTTTAGCGATAGAGACCACAAGTCTAAGGTTTGCCTCTATCAAATGTTGTCTAGCTAAATCTCCGTCCTCCACGATCCTACCTAACCCACGGAGATCGCGCTCGGAAAGTCCTTTTGGTTTTTCAAGTAAAGTATCGCGAGCCTCTTCTCCTTCTTCGATACGCCGCGCAAGAGCGATCTCCTCTTCCAACGTAAGTAGTTTGACTCGACCTATCTCCTGCAAATATTGGCGGACCGGATCATTAGTCTTGACTCTTGAATCAGCAAGGGCTTCAGCTCTCGCTTCAAGCTCGCGCCGACCCATCGCGGTATCTTCCTCGACCCCCTGTTCAGCATTTTCTCCGTTCCCTTCCTGAATACCGTCATCGTCAAGAATTTCGTCATCGGCTAGATCAGCAATAGCTATTTTTTTCTCCGCTATTATGCCCATCAAATCCTCAAAATTAGCTTCTTGGCTATCCAACTTTAGGTGTTTTAAGGCTTGATTAAAAGCTACACTGATCCTTTCAGTGTCCAAAGAACCTTCCTCTTGACCTTGTTCAAGAAGCTCCTTGATCTGGGGAGATTCAATCCAGGCTGGTAATTTAGGGATTTTGGCAACTTTCTCTTTCACTTTAGCCATACTGGCTCCTTCGTTACGGTGGTGTCGTAATTTATGATTAACTTAGCTAGACTGCACTAACAGCATTGGTCTCCTACGGCCCAATAATTACCTAAAGCAAATCTCTTAAGAAAGACCTACCAGGCCCGGATTGTAGCATAAGTGGAGCAGCATCCTCATCACACCTAGAACAGTATACTTAACCCAGTTAACTCCGATTTTCGATATCTAAAGACAACTTATCCGCACTGGTCCTCAACAGCCATTTTAAGATTAGCAATTAGTGGCCGCAAACTATCTGCCTTTAGTTTTAAAGCCGCTCGGTTAACAACGAAACGAGCACTGGATCGTAGAATCACATCAATCTCTATAAGGTCATTATCTTGTAAAGTACTCCCGGTTTCTACTATGTCTACCACTGCATCAGCAAGACCCGTTATACAAGCCAGCTCAACATTTCCAGCGAGTTTGATTACCTCTGCATTAGAACCAATCCTGCTGAGATATTCTGCTGCAAGATTCGGGTACTTACTTGCGACCCTATAAAGATCACCTATGTCCCCCCTCTTACGAATGAGCGATAACCTACACGCTGCAAATCCAAGATCCACGGGCGCAAAGAGTCGACTCTCCATCTCGCTTAACACATCTTTTCCAACCACTCCGGCGTCTGCAACGCCTAGCTCTACATAAGTGGGGATGTCTCGATTCCTCATCTCGATTAAAATTACGTCCCCTGCGTCATATCGTAAGGCCCGCGAGGAGTCTGCAACGACAATTTTAAGTCCGGCACGCTGGAAAATAGCAAGGCCTTTTTCCATTACCCGGCCTTTAGGAAGCGCCAATGTCAACTTCTCACCCATCATCGCTATTAAGTGCCCTCTCAAGAAGGTCCTTGTCAGGAGGATCAGATATGAGCGACTCAAGAGTGTCTGAAAAGAGATAAGGTATACCGCGATTGGAAGCATCTCGCCTTGCTGCATCAACATCCGAGGTTAGAGCCCGTTGGACGACAAAGCCTGCAGTCCTCAGTCGTCTTGATACCGCATCATCAAGGCTAACAACTAATGGCCTAGAGAGCTCCTTAGATTCTGGCAAAGCAAGCATCAATCTCTCGAGTCCGAAAGAGAAACCTGCTGCATAAGGAAGAAGCGCTCCGTCATACCTACCGCCTCCTAAGAGAGGTTGACCAAAATAAAAAGTGTATGCCCGAAAGGTAACACCAGTGTAATAACTTAGGCGACGGGCCATGCCTAAATCAAGAAGTAGTTCAGAGTCATCCTCGAATTCAGCTAATGTCTCTTCAAGTCGGTCCAATTCCCTCATCGTTTCTTCCCAAGGGGCAGCTCGCCTCGCTTCTTCCAAAACCTGGGGTCTCCCGTAAAGTTCCGTCACTTTGTGAAATGCAGCCCTGAGGTCTGGAGCTAACTGTTGCTCAACAAGTTGATTCTCAATATCGCTGGCATCTTTCCGATCTATAGCATCAGCCAGACGTCCATGCCTTTTCTCAGGGATTTCAGACAGCCGAAGAAGAGCACGCACGAATCCGGGATTCCCAATCTCTACGCGTGGAACCAGATCCACCACACGAACTGACTCCCGAGCTAAATGGATGAGTTCTGCATCAGCCCGAGCATTACTTATACCAACAAGCTCTATTCCTATTTGCGTGAATTCGCGGGTCCGTGCCAGATCCGGATCAATGGCGTGCCATACTCGACCAGCATATTGCAACCTCAAAGGCTCTTTACTCCCAGCCGCGATACGGGAGTGAGAATGACGTACCAAACCTGCCAATGCTGGAGTGAAATCAGACCGCAAAGCCAAGACCCCATTATCTCTATCTGAAAATTTGAATGATTGTGGTTCTCTCGGATGCGCAGGATCGTAGTGTTCCAGCACAGGCAATTCAACTCGGGCATAACCCCAAAGTTCATACAACCGGTGCAATCTGGCAAGCACATTTCCTCTGCGTCGAGCGGAATCAGCAAGCTCGTAGCGCGTTCCCTCAGGCACACCGTGGGTCGATACCCGACTCACAACGGAAACTCACGTTGCACTCGAAAGCTCATATCGGCATCGTAGCACCATCGGAACAAAACGCGTAAGCCATATATGGTCTTAACGAATCAATACCAGGTTGTCACGATGCACTACTTCATCATAGTCCTTATAGCCTAATACATCGAAAATTTGGTGGGTTTGCAAACCAAGAATAAGCTTTAAGGCATCACTGGAGTAGTTAGACAATCCCCGACCAATCTCATGCTCCTCTGAAACGAGGGTGACTGCATCACCAAACTCAAACGAGCCATTTAATCCAATAACACCGCTCGGCAGAAGACTCTTTCCTTCAGAAAGGGCACGTACTGCACCAGCATCGACTAAGACCTGCCCCTGACATGCTTGTTGAGACAGCCATGCCTTCCGAGCTGGCGTAGGCTTACGCGCCCGAATTCGAGTACCCTGCACCTTTCCTCGAGCAAGTGCTTCTAAACCCTCTCCTCCTCCACCTATAATCAGTGTCTCTATACCAGCCTCGGTAGCTATCCGAGCTGCCCCAAGCTTAGTAATCATGCCCCCAGTGCCTCGCTTTGAGCCTGCGGTACCTGCTAGATGTTCAATCTCGCTAACATCTTCGACAATTCCGATTTGCTTTGCATCAGGATTAAGACGCGGATCTGAATCATAGAGCCCTTCAACATCCGTAAGAATTACGAGGACGTCAGCATCCATCAGATAAGCAGTCCAAGCAGAAAGAGTATCATTATCGCCAAACTTCAGCTCCTCCGTTGCAACGCTGTCATTCTCATTGATAACGGGTACAGCCCCTAAACGAAAACTGGCCTCAAGTGCATTGCGAGCGTTCACATACCGCTCTCTCTCCTGCATATCTGATGCAGTAAGAAGCAACTGAGCTACAGGCAGCGGGACAAAAGCCTGCGCCCAATCCAGTACCAACAACGCTTGTCCCACAGCTGCTGCGGCCTGTTTTTCTGGAAGAGTCAAAGGGCGAGTTAAACCAAGACGCTCTTTACCAGCTGCCCCCGCGCCCGACGATACCAAAGCAAATCTAGCTCCATTTTTCTCAGCGAGTATTTGTGATCCTCGAGCAATAGACTGCAATTTCGGCGAATGAATCCGCCCTGATTCATCAGTTAGGCTACTACTCCCAACCTTTATCACTATCCGCTTCCAGGCTTCCACCTTACTCCTCCAAATAACACAGGCAGATGTCGGGGATTAGATCTAGGTCGACCCATAACTTCTTCCCAGATTTCTCAGCGCGCCCCTCTCGCCGTAACCGCTTAAGGTTTGCTTGGACCTTACCCTGAATCCTCCGTAGCAAGGTCTTATCCCATTTTTCACTAGGATCAACCAACGCCAAAAATGCTCGATGGAATGCAGGAAGTTCGTCCAATGGAATCCGCCGTTCAAGCGAGTGCCAATCAACTCGCTGAGGGCTTTTGCTCGCCATGCTACTTATCGTACGACAAGAAGACCCCCGACAAGTCCTTGGTGACTTATAGCGGCACAAATACCCAAGGCACTTGGTTGTATAATTAACACAAAAGCTCAAACAAGGAAACGAATTCTATTATCTGAAATTTTCCATAAAAAAGAGCGGCAACCTTCTACCAAAAGGTTGCAGCGAACGGTAAGGTAATTACGACCTAACGAAAATGTTCATTTTCGACAATCTATCCTAAAAACCATTCTTCCTAAAACTTGGGAATAGGTTGAACAATCTACACATGCTACACTCCGGCTAAATACAGAATGATATGCCCAGTAGACTATAGAGGTTATGCAAAAACTACTAGTAAAACATGTCGGCTCAAAAGGCCAGAGTTAACGTGCTAGCAGTAGCGGGCCCAAATCTTGGGGAACTTCAAAGAACCAGCAGGGCCCCTTAGAGGAGAATTGTAATTATGAGAGTCGCCATCGTAGGTGCAACTGGGGCTGTTGGTCAGGAGTTAATGAAACTCCTCTATGAGCGTTCCTTCCCACTAACGTCTTTGGAGCTTTACGCTTCCGCTCGCTCAGAAGGAAAGGAAATAGTTTTTGATAACCATACCCTTAAGACCAAAACTTTGCCCGAGGATGGAAACTTAAATGCGGACGTTGTGTTTTCATCAGCTGGCACAAGGATCTCACGAGACCACGCTTGGGATTGGTGTGACAACGGAGCAGTAGTAATAGATAATACCAGCGCCTGGCGGATGGACGATCGCTGTCCACTAGTAATCCCTGAAATAAATGGTGAAAATGCTTTAGGTCACTCCGGAATTATTGCAAACCCTAACTGCTCCACAATAATTGCCCTGATGGCACTCGCTCCACTGCATAAAGAATTTGGCCTGAAACGCGCTACTATAGCAACCTATCAAGCAGTCTCAGGTGCAGGAACGGCTGGGATCGAAGAACTCAGGAACCAGTCCTACGCTTTCCTAAGAGGCGAGCAATACCCGCCAAAAACATTCCAACACCCGATTGCCTTTAATCTGTTTAGCCACGATAGTGAGCTAGGGAAGGACGGTTACAATGCCGAGGAACGAAAGTTGTCGCTTGAGTCTCGCAAGATTCTTGGAGTACCTGAGTTAATGATTAGTGCAACTTGTATTCGGGTGCCAGTGTTTAGGGCCCATAGCGAAGCTATTCACGCAGAGTTTTCTGTCCCGGTAACCGCAAATGAGGTCACAAAAGTCCTGACCTCAGCTCCTGGCGTTACCTTGATTGATGATCCAACTAACAACACCTTTCCGATGCCCCTAGTTGCGTCCGATAAAAATGACGTGATCGTCGGTCGTATACGCCCCGATGCTAGCAAACCGGGCGGCATTGCTCTACTTGTTACTGGTGACCAGATACGTAAGGGGGCGGCACTTAATGCCGAGCAAATCGCCGAGGTCCTTCTCTCGGAAGGCGCAATCGGATAACTAATACGAACATTACTCTAACCTCTTGATGTGATACTAAAACATCAAATGCTTACTTTGCACACAGCACAGGATCCTGGCTAAGCTACATGGCACCAATAATCGTAATCGGGGCAGGCTTGGCTGGTTTGGTCGCAGCTCGTACCCTTCAAAAAGCGGGTAAGAAAGTCCTAGTTCTGGAAGCTAAGTCTAATCCAGGGGGCCGGGTTCAGACCCGGAATATTAATGGATTTCGGATCGACCATGGCTTTCAGGTACTGTTCAGCGCTTATCCCGCTGTTCNGAGAAACCTAAATCTTGTAGATTTAGAACTAGTCCCCCTACCACTATCCGCGGTTATAGTAACGGCTTTGGGCCGGGAATTAATTGGCGATCCAGTTCGAGATGCTAGAAGTCTATTGGGAACAATCCGAGCTCGCTCCCTATCAATGGCCGACAAAGCGCGAATNGCTATTTTAGTGGCTCGCCTGAAAACAGTTCCACCTTGGAAATTACTCATAGGACAAGATGAATCTACAGAAAGCTTCCTAAGGCGCCTAGGTTTCTCGAACCGATCACTTGAAACCTTCTTCCGGCCATTCTTCGGGGGAATATTACTGGATAGGACTTTGTCGAGCAGCGCCCGACTATTTCGCTACTACTTTCGTATGCTCATTGACGGTCCAACTGTAGTGCCTAAAGGGGGAATCGGAGTAATAACTCAAAAGCTTTCTGAAGGATTAGATATTTTGACAAAAAGTCCTGTCAGAAAGTACGAAACGGATTCCAAAAAAATAAAGGTTTTTACGGATAATAGCGTCTTCGAAGCAGAGTCATTGATAGTCGCAACCGATCCCAAGGAGATTAAACGTCTTACTGGTTTACGATTTACTACTGAGGCTGTTGGAGCCACCTATCTATATTACGGATCCCGAATAAATTTGGATACTCAATCGCGTCTAATTNTAAATGCGGATAGAGGCATCATTAATAACGCTCTTTGGTCAAGTAATGTCAATCCTGAATTAACACCAAACGGCTTTCATCTGCTAACCGTGACCACATTAGGAACAAAGAGGAGTACAGATGCTGAAATTGATTGTGAGGTTCGTGATGAACTTGCCGCTTGGTATGGGGACAACAGTGTCGACAAACTCGACCTAATTAATGTCGAACATATTCCCTTCGCACAGTTTAAACAGCCACCAAATTTCGTTAACCTTCTCCCCGGAAACAACACCCATGACCCCAGAGTCTTAATAGCTTCAGAGCGAACTAGCATGAGCTCCTTACAGGGTGCCATGGAAAGTGGTGAACGTGCTGCTGCTCACCTTCTAGGTGATACTTCCGGGATGAGCAGAGTACGGGGTAGTTAATCTCTATTACTTTTTAGTTGGTTTAGTCGTCAATTCGACCCATATACCGGTAAATCCAGTAAGCCCCTAATTCTCGAACAATAAGGTCAAGATCCGCAAGAGCAGATGCCACATTAATGCTGGGAGCAAAACGGATTTTTCCCGTTGTCCGATAATCTACTGGATAGGGTATAAGTTGCCAGCCCTGAGTCTGAAACGTGGCCAATGACCTGGGCATATGGAGTGCACTAGTTACAAGGATCCAACTTGCATTAGGTTTTGGTTGCAAGACCTCAATAGCACGCAGGGCATCCTCATAAGTACTACCTGACTCGCCGATAAAAGTTGGATGGCGGTCCTGAAAGGCTTCACCAAAGAAGAGGCTTTGTGGGTCAGCGTAAGTCTGGAAATTATCAATTAACTGATCCGCAAATACGCCCGTGAACACAAGTTCGGCCTGAGGGTAACGCTGCCCGAGTGCTGCTGCAGCTGCCAAGCGCTCACCACTACCATTCAGAGAAAGCTGACCTCGCGCCTTGGTAACACGCCAATCGAGTGCCCCGCCAAGAACAATAATTCCATCGACTCTATCTGGTAGGCCTACTTGAGGCGAAATCTGACCCTCTAGGACGCCACCGAGAATCTCATCAATTGGCAACACCACTACTACCAAAACAATCGTTATGGTAAGACCAAGTGAAAACCTGGAAAGTGAATACCACTTGACCCGAGCCAGTATCAGAGATGCTACTGCTAGCAAGGCTAGAAGAGTNCTGGGCTGCAACANCCACCAAATGAGCTCTAGCATAACCTCGAACCTTTTCGCCTCAACCTTGACGTCCTTCCCTTATACTCTTAACGGATAGCACAGTTGGTCGGTCCTTGGGTGAAAACAGCCCGGACCTGAAAGGTGAGAGCATGAAAATAGCGGTCATAACAGATTCGACTTGTGATCTAACAGACGCTGAACTTCGCGATCTAGACATTCGCCGAGTACCACTGTACATAGAATTCGAAGGTAAAACACATCGGGATTGGGTAGACATTAGCGCCAGTGACGTAATCCGGGGAGTAGAACTGGGTGCTGACCTTCCCACAACCAGCCAGCCCACCCCAAAGGACTTCGAAGACGCATATGCAGCAGCNGTAACTGAAGGGGCTGAAGCGATTATCTGCATCACCATTAGTTCCGACCTCTCAGGAACTTTTCAATCTGCAAATATTGCCGCAAATACCTCCCCGATTCCCGTAACAACAATCGACAGTCGGCACACGAGTCTTGGCTTAGGCAATATGGCCCGCAAGGCCGCTGAGTTAAGGAATAACGGTGCCACGATCGAGGAAATTCTTGTAGCTATCGAAAACGTGCGCAGCACAAATCATGTTCTCTTCACAGTAGCTAACCTAGAATTTCTACAGAAGGGTGGTCGCCTAGGCCGAGCTAGCGCTTTGGTTGGGGGACTCCTCAACATCAAACCAATTCTCAGTCTAGATGAGGGGACTATAGTCCCACTAGGTAAGGCACGGGGTAACAAACGCGCTCTACGAGAGGTAATTGGTCACATTAAGGACTACCAAAAACTTCACCCAGGCACCCTAATATTAGACATTATTCATGTTGAGGATGCTTCAGCAGTTGATAGGATAAAGATAGCTCTTAACGAGGCAGGGATTGAGTACACAGGGGGTCGTGTATACGAAATGGGAGCAGTATTAACCTCGCACATTGGCCCAGGGTCTTATGGAATTTACTTACATACGGAAAAAGATTAAAGCTTTTGGTGTACTATCCCAATGCCTCGATACACTAAATGAGTTAAGACGCACACGGTTATACGGCTATTACAAACCTACATATGATCTGTTGGTCATGCAAATTTAATCACTGGCTGGGAAAAGTAAAAATATTCCAACAGTTCAGTCCGACCGAGTCTCTTAGCGTCCGTTTGTACTTAGTGATTCGCAATACACCGGCAAGTAATCTTATCCTCTCTGACCATCTATAACTTGACTACTCGTCAATTAATTTAGTTATGGTGCCTATTTTTAAAGTAGCAGACTTTAAAGAACCAGTCATTAAAGCGATATTCGTGTTAACAAAAAGAGAGACAATCCGTCTACATTTCGTAACCTCCGTCCTGTGTTACATTGTGGTCTTGATGGTGCGATTGGCAGCAAAAANCAAAATGATGGTTTATGGGGAAATGTATTGATGCGGAAACTTGTCCGGATTCTTCCCCTGTTCGTACTGATACCTTTACTAGGAGCCTGCTCCTTGAACGGCCCTCAATCNATTTTCGAGACTGCCGGGCCCGTGGCAAGACAACAGGTGGACCTACTAATCTTCACCTATTACCTAAGCTGGTTCGTAATTATTCTNGTGGCTGGAGTTATGATTTACGCTCTCGTGCGTTTTAGAAGACGCCGAGGAGATGANNCGATCCCGACACAGACCCACGGCAATCCTGTGCTAGAGATTACTTGGACAATTATTCCAATCATCCTAGTTGTTCTAGTAGCTATTCCTGGTGTACGGACAATTTTCCGGACCGAAACGATCGCTAAACCCACACCCGATGACGTCATCATCAATGTTATCGGACACCAATGGTGGTGGTCATTTGAATACCCCGAACTCGGCATCCTCACAGCTAATGAAATCCATATCCCTGAGGACCGTCGCATTATATTGAATATGACTTCGGCTGATGTACTGCATAGCTTTTGGGTTCCTCAGATAGCAGGAAAGCGCGATCTTATCCCGAACCAGAACAACCAACTCTGGTTCATTGCTGATGAACCGGGAATTTATCGATCTCAATGTGCCGAATTATGCCTGGGACCTCACGCCTATATGAGGGGTCGTGTAATTGTTGATACCGAAGATGACTTTACCGCCTGGGTAAACAAATTCCAGGCTGTGCAGAAGAACAATGCGCCATCCAATCACGGTGCGGCGACAACATCAGAAATCCAGTGGGGACAGCAACTTTTTGGCCAAAAGTGCGCAGCATGCCATAGCGTAGCGGGATTTGCAGAGGGTACTACGGTGGGTGAGGCCATTTATCCAAATCTGACTAATTTTGGACTTCGTACGACAATAGGTGCTGGGATCCTNGAAAACAACGAGGATAACCTCGCTCTTTGGTTACGAGATCCACAAGCTGTAAAACCAGGCAACNGAATGCCTAATCTTTGGTCTATGTCGAACCCGAATCGTGAGAAGGAGATTGCAGCAGTTGTAGCGTACCTCCTAAGCCTTGGCAAAGAAGATCCACTCTCGGCGCATGTGAGCGCCAGGTAGATGAGGGGTTGATTACATGACCTACGGAAAGCAATCTACTCGTTCCGTCAGTGAATCTACGGGCTTGCTAATCCGTCCCAATTGGGATCGGGGTATCCTTAGTTGGCTTACAACTGTCGACCATAAACGGTTGGGAATCCTGTACATCCTTACCAGCACATTTTTCTTTTTGACCGCAAGTGTCGAAGCGTTCGTTATGAGACTACAGCTTGCTCGCCCTGAACAAAGCCTAGTCTCCCCAGACCTTTATAACCAGTTGTTCACAATGCACGGTGTAACTATGGTGTTCCTAGCTATCATGCCGCTCGGAATAGGGTTAGCCAATTATTTCGCACCACTAATGATTGGAGCCCGTGACCTCGCCTTTCCAAGGCTTAACGCCTTTGGTTATTGGGTATANGCCTTCAGCGGTATTTTACTTCTTTCGAGCTTCATCTTCGGCGGTGCACCTGATGTTGGCTGGTTCGCTTACGCTCCACTAACATCACTATCGAACAATCCAGGTAATGGTGTTGACTACTTCATGGTTGGCCTTCTAATAAGTGGCGTGGGTACTTTAGTAACTGCAATGAACCTCATAGTCACGATCGTCAGCATGCGTGCACCAGGCATGACTTGGTTCCGAATGCCAGCTTTTGTGTGGATGATCTTAATCACGATGTTCCTAATCGTGTTCGCTTTTCCCCCATTGACCATTGCCCTATTCCAAATCCTTATGGATCGTACCTTTGGTACGCTTTTCTACGATCCAGCAGGCGGAGGAATGGCGATCCTGTGGCAACACTTATTCTGGATCTTCGGCCATCCAGAGGTTTATATAATTATCCTCCCAGCCTTTGGCGTAATTAGCGAAGTCATTCCAACCTTCAGCCGCAAACCTCTTTTTGGTTACGCCGTTATTGTCTTATCTGGTATCTTCATCGGATTCCTTGGTTTTGCTGTGTGGAGCCATCATATGTTTACTACTGGTCTAGGTCCGGTAGTCAATGCTGCTTTCACCCTGACGACCGTGGTGATAGGTATTCCAACAGGGATCAAAGTGTTCAATTGGCTGGCCACACTTTGGGGAGGAAAAATTCAATTCACCACATCAATGCTATTTGCTCTAGCCTTTTTAGTAACTTTCACATTAGGGGGAATAACAGGAATCATGTTAGCCCTACCTCCCTTCGATGCCCAGGCGCAAGACAGCTATTTCGTGGTCGCTCACTTTCATTACGTTATGGGAGGTGGGGCTTTACTAGCCTTCTTCTCTGGGGTTTACTACTGGTTCCCGAAAATGACCGGACGTCTACTTAACGAGCGAGTTGGCAAATGGGTATTTGCACTCGTAGTTGGGGGTTTTCACCTAGTCTTCTTCCCACAACATTTTGTGGGTCTATTAGGGATGCCACGACGCGTGCAGAGTTATGAAGCAGGTCTGGGTTGGGAAATTTATAACCAACTATCTACTGCAGGAACCTGGATTATGTCGGTTGGAGCCCTAATCTTTTTAATTAGCATTTTTCAGGCATTTAGAAATGGCAAACTAGCAGGTAATGACCCATGGGATGGGCGTACCCTCGAGTGGAGTACAACATCACCACCCCCTTACTACAACTTTGTTAAAGATCCCGTTGTCACATCTCTCGACTCATGGTGGGCTAAGAAGTATCCAGAATCTGTCCACGCTGATGTGGACCACCAAGCTGAAGCTGAGGCCAACCATCAGGCCGAATACGGGGGAGCCGGCATCCACATCCCAGGTCAATCTTGGTTCCCGTTCATAGCCGCTATCGCTATTTTCTTCGGCGGCTATGCTTTCATTTACGACAATTGGTGGCTAGCTCTACTACTTCTAGGAATTCTCTTAGTGAGTTGTTACGCTTGGGCATTAGAAGGTGTAGGAGGCAAACACATTAATCCGGAGTCAGAGGGAATCGCATGAGCGACACTTCAGCAACCAGCCACGTTGCACCAAAAGCCTATCGCAGCAGTCCATTACCGGATTTAAAGCTATTTATGTGGCTGTTCCTCGCCTCAGATTGCATGTTCTTCGGTACGCTAATCGGTACCTACCTAGTCTATAGGGGACGAAGCCTTCAGGGTCCATTCCCTATCGATGTACTAGACATTCCCATAACCACCGTAAGCTCCTTCGTACTACTAATGTCCAGTTTCCTAATGGTTTTGGCGCTTCACGCGTTACGTTCTGGCAACATACCTCGTTTCAGATTATGGACCTTTGGAGTCGCATTTTTTGGTGCCATCTTTCTTGGCTTCCAAGTTTTTGAATTCAGTACGTTTGTTCAGGAAGGACTCACTCTTAACCAGAACCTATTCGGGTCAACATTCTTTGTGCTCACCGGAACCCACGGTATACACGTAACCATAGGAGTTCTGATGCTTCTATCAATTCTAATCCTCTCCTACGTAAAACCAATGACCAGTAAGGATTCCTTATTCCTCGAAGTTACTGGTCTCTATTGGCATTTCGTAGATATCGTCTGGATCGTAATCTTTACAGTAATTTACCTAGTTGAGTTCGCGTGAGTTACCCATGAGTGAACACAAAGGAAGTTCAGTAGCAACTTACACCTTGATTGCACTTGTCCTGGGTGTAATAACGTTCATTGAGTTTGCAGCTATTCAATGGCGCCCCGACTGGCTTTCAACAGGCTGGTTAGTGTTTTGGCTCATCGCACTCTCAGTACTAAAATTCTACCTTGTCGTAGCCATCTTCATGCACCTCAAGGACGATGAAAACACGTACTCCGGATTCTTCACAACCGGTATGGTTCTTGCTCTTGGTACCTTTGTAGTCCTTGGTTTTCTATTCACACTTCGAAGCGTGCTACCAGTTTGGGCTAACCACAACGCACCTGAAGTAATTACGGGTAAGGACAGTCACAATGAAGAGCATTCAGGTGGGCACGGCATTCCGCACGAAATTTCGGAAGAGACAATAGCCACGATTGAAACTGACGGTTATTCGCGTCCACTTCAAGTAATCCTAGATACTCCTCGCCCTAAGAACCAAGGTGCCCTCAAGATTACCCCGCCAACTCCCAACACCGGTGGCTTTGATATCAACTTCAAACCTCATTTACCTGAATTGCATAAAAACCAAGGTCCAGAAGTTAACAATTCTTCTACGCCCGCACAAAATGGAGATGAAAGTAAAGAAGAAGCGAAGCAACCAATCAGCCATAATAATGTTGCTAACTTCGATAGTGCTTTAGCTCTTAAAAGCTTTAATGAAAATTGCTCAGCTTGCCACCAAAATACTGGCCTTGGACTACCTGGAGTTTTCCCACCTCTAGCGGAGCACGTAGCTAATATATATAACTCCAGTGGTGGCCGCGAGTACCTTATCCACGTTCCTCTTTTTGGGATCCAGGGACCTATCGAAGTTTTGGGCAAAAACTATAATGGTGTTATGGCGGGGCGTCAAATGGTCTCTAACGAGGATATTGCTTTGGCTCTAAATCACGCTGTCACTTCCTGGGGAAATCTTGAAAAGTTAAATACGTTTAGTCCATTTCTCCCGAATGAAGTCGCAAAGATTCGTGAGAAGTCCCTCTCGGCTTCGGACGTGTATGAATTACGACAAAGCCGCCAAATACCATAATTCCCAACTAACGATTCGTATGAAACCTTGCCAGTACATATGGCCCCACTATAGGTCTCGTTATAAACCTCTTATGAATGCAACTACGCCAAATGGCACTATAGCCCCATCTTCGATCGAACAAAACGCTTTGAATTTGCCAGCTGACGTATCGTAATTATCATGCCCGATCTATTCCTTACCTGGCAACTAGACCCAGTCTTACTTGGCGGTCTACTGACACTTGCCTTTAGCTATACCTTACTAATCGGTCCCCTTCGCTCTCGTCTAGCACCAGCAGCGCCGGTTCCTTGGCGTAAGGCATTATTTTTCTACGCTGGAATAGGGGTAATGTATTTGGCTGAAGGTTCTCCCCTACATGATCTTGCAGAACGGTATCTTTTTAGTGCCCACATGCTACAACACTTAATCGTTAATTACTGCGTGGCAAGCCTAATTATCTGGGGACTTCCCACTTGGATACTTCGCCCAATGCTCCTTAATAGTGCAATTGCCCCAATTTCTCGATTTATTACCAAACCACTAGTAGCCCTGATACTGTTTAATCTTCTCTTTTCTGTTTGGCATATTCCTGTGATTTACGACAGCGCCCTTCAAAACACCAACTTACACCACGTTGAACATCTAATATTCTTAGGCATCTCAGTATTATTCTGGTGGCCTCTCATGAGCCCGCTACCTGAGTTACCTAGAGCCAGTGGCCTAGTACAACTCCTCTACTTATTCGCTACTCCTCTCCTACAACTCCCGTTATTTGGGATGGTGACTTTTGCTGGCCAGTCGTTGTATGAGACTTATTCTGCAGCCCCTCAAATATGGTTGTCACCGGTGAACGATCAGGCAGTAGGCGGTGCGTTAATGAAAGTTTTAAGTCTGTTTGGTTATGGTATTCCTTTCATAATCATTTTCTTCCGCTGGTATCGAGAGGAACGACATTCGGGACGACGCAGCTCCTGGTTTTCTCAAAGGCCTAAAACCTCATGATCCGGGCGGTTGTCTTTGACTGGGGTGGGGTGTTTACCAATGGAACGTTTGACAGTAGCGCGGTTCGTAATCTTGCGAAACTGTTCTGCGTTACGGAAGAGAAAATCGCATCGACCTACTTCCCACTAATGGCAGAATTCGAGATTGGTTCTTTTGATATGAAGAATTTTCATCGCCTCTTTAGCGAGCATTCGAGTCTTGAAAGCGACGTAGGTATTTTCAAAAAGACCTTTCTTAGCTCCGTTGTTGACCGTCCAGAAATGTTTAAGGTTCTAAATGGTATCCCTGACACTTACTTATTAGGAATGCTTTCTAATAATGTTCCTGTCCTTTGTGATCAGGTTAGAGACGATCCTCGTCTAAGTCGTATAAGTCGGCGTAACTTCGTGTTCTCTAATGAAATTGGTGTTCGCAAGCCAGATCCACTAGCATTTACTCACCTAATTGACGTTCTTGGGGTACTACCAGAAGAAGTCGCATTTATTGACGACAACGACATAAATATTTCTGCATGCAACAATATAGGCTTTACCGGTATCCATATCCCTAACTACGAGACTTTCCGGGTGAATTGGGACGTTGCCTTGCCAGAGGTATTAATCACATGACCACTCGAATCGACCGTAAGGCAACCAAGATCCTTCAGGGTTATCTCTGGCACCCTATCGAGTTAGAGATAACCCTAACCAACTATGTCCCAGCTACTCTCGATCCAGACATCCACATACTTGTTGATGAAATGCCCCGGGCACCCTTTGTCTTCTTTGATGACGGTACCCTCACCTCAAGTCAACAGTTCTACCAGTTCACTGTGCTGACCATTGCACCAACGACCGAAGAGCCATCCCGATTAGTCCCATGGTTAGCAGAAACACTCCAATCTGCCCTTGAAAAAACACCTGAGGGTGTTGGTTGGCAAATCATGGAAGATTTACGAGAGGTTGGGTAATCGACCCAGTTACCTCTCTATTAAGCACCTAGAAACGGTACCATCAATCATGCGTTACCCTTTCCTGCTATTCGATGCTGACCACACTCTCTTCGATTTTGACCAAGCTCAAGATCGCGCTTTAAAAAGCACAATTGTTGAGCTACACGGTCATTTCGACGCTGATTACTTTGAGGTTTATAACGAGGTAAACCGTCGTCTTTGGTTAGCCTTTGAGCGGGGAGAGATTATTCAGCAGGACATCAAGGTAAGTCGTTTTGAACATTTTCTAGAAAGGACAGGTTTACCCCTTGACCCTTTTGAGGCCAACGCTACCTATTTAAATCACCTATCCGAAGCCACGTTCCTGCTCGATGACGCCCTTGAAGTTGTGCAGGAATTAGCTGTTGACCGTAAGTTACTAATAGTTACTAATGGACTTCGCGAAGTGCAAAGACCACGTTTTACTACCTCAGCTATCGCACCGTTTATAACGGGGATCGTGGTATCAGACGAGATTGGTGTCGCCAAGCCAAACCCTGGTATCTTTGATGCCGCTTTCGAGGCCCTAAAGCAACCGGCAAAGAGCGAGGTCCTTATGATTGGAGATAGCTTAACTTCAGATATGCGTGGGGGAATTGATTACGGGATCGACACCTGCTGGTTCAATCCTACTGGTAATCAAAACGTCCTCGAATTACCGGTTACGTACGAGATTCGTGATCTCTGGGCCCTCTTTTACCTTCTCGACAAAAACCCACCTTAAATCTATTATCTAAGGAGTAAATATAGCTCAAACATACAGACTTGCATCGTCTTAATAACGAGTCTCTTTTTCCAACTCTGCAGCTGTAAAGAAGTGCGCCTTAGGGGGACCTTTCAGTAAGAAGCTAATTGGATTCCTCGGGTGTAGGATTTTGCGGAATCAAGTGAACATCCGTCTGAGGAAACGGGAACGAAATACCCTCTCGATCAAAGTGTTCCTTAACAGCTTGAGTTAGATCGAATCTTACTTTGAGTAAATTTGTACGATGTACCCAAGGGCGCACTAAAAGGTTGACTGAACTTTCCCCTAACGATTCGAAAACGACTAGGGGTTCTGGCTCCTTTAGGATCCGATCGTCTGAATCAACGATTTCTTGAAGGATCTCAAGTGCCCTATTGGCATCATCTGCATAACCAATTCCAAATATGAGATTAAGACGCCGATTTTCGTTCGCCGTAAAGTTCTTCAACTCACTTCCCCAAATCTGAGAATTAGGCAAGTAAACAGCAACTCCATCAAAAGTCTTTAGCCGGGTAAGGAATAGCCCAATATCCTCGACTATTCCGACAGTGCCGCCGACATCCACTGCATCACCCAACTTAAAGGGCCGTAACCCGAGTAGCATCACACCAGAAGCTACATTGGATAATGCTCCCTGAAGAGCAAGACCGATTGCGAGCCCAGCAGCACCAAGAAGTGCCACTATGCTGGTTGTTTCAACACCAAACCGGTCAAGCACAGCCAGAAGCGTTAGTACTATGACAGCAATTCTTACTACACGTGCCATAACACCACCAATGGTGTTATCAACACGGTCCACTCTTGCTACAACCTTCCTAACAAGACCAGCGAGCCAGCTAGCTGCTACCCAGCCAACAACCAGGGTGATGATGGCCCCAAGAACACGAGAACCCCACATGATCGCAAGCGAGCCGATAAAGTTTAGCTGTTGCCCATCTATACTTAGATCCACGATCTTTCCTCCATAAACGTAGGGGTCTCTAGATTTGGTTTTAACACGCCCGAGTGGTTGTCACCTAGGTCACCGGTCTTCGGGGTAAGTAATGACTCTCTTCTCATCCGAGAAAATATAGCCGAGATTGCGAGCTAACTGCTCGTGGTAGAGGGGATCATTACCGTACTCCAGAATAACCTTGAGTCCGTTCAGTTCGTATTCCAAAGTATTTATCTCCACCTCGAGTTGAGTCAAAGCCTTCTGAGTAGTATAAGCTCGGTAGGCTTCGATACCGATCATTATCATGGCATGAAAACTACCAATAACAGCAAGGACCACTAGTAGCAGAGAGCCTCCCCATCCGCGGTCTACTGGTTGTTTATTTTCACCCTCAGGGGTGGATTCTTTAATTTCTGAACCGGTGTGTGATTGTATCGTCATTTCAACACATTCCAAGCCCAAGTCGACAACCCATTTTAGTCTGACTAGCGAGTTTCAAGTGACTCTCTAATAGGTTCTTCAAGCGTTTAGCTAAGATGACCATTAATTTGATTAAGCAACTGGGGTGTTGTTGGCGATCTATCCACACCTGGTTGGAAATGACGAGAAATGAAATAGGACGTCGGCTAACCATAATATCATCAGAGGCTTCTCTCCCTACCTTCAGTAGGGTTCTAAACCTGTACTTTCGTATTGAGTGAACCAGCCACCTTGAAATTATTTTGGTAAAGATCAGGGACCAGGCAGAGTCGTAATGACTATTGCTGAGGACCGACATGTATCTGTAGTTTACCAACCTACTTGGCAATACTAACGTGAGCAACTTAATCCATGAGTTACCTTCGGTAAGAACCCTGATCCTAAAAAACACTCTATTGGGGATCTAATAAGGAGCTGGGATTAACCTTCATGACTTCTAGGGTCGCCCTATCTAGAAACACAAGTTGACCTCGGGCATGACTCTTCTTTAACTAGCAAGCTAAATCAATGTTATTACGGAGTTTCCAACACATTTAATCGCGTAAATCCGTGTACATACTAACCAAATGACTAATTTGTTCTCTCCGTTGTTGCTTCGCAGCGTTGAACTGCGTAATCGGATAGCTGTTTCTCCCATGTGTCAATACAGTTCTAAGGAAGGTTTCGCTAACGAGTGGCACCTCGTGCACCTGGGAGCTCGTGCTGTTGGTGGGGCTAGCCTGGTATTTACTGAAGCTACAGCAGTTGAGAAAGACGGCCGGATAAGCCCACAAGACCTGGGGCTTTGGACCGATGATCATGTGGCCGGGCAAAGATGTATTACTACTTTTTTGAAAAACCAGGGTGCTTCACCTGGAATCCAACTGGCTCATGCTGGCCGCAAAGCAAGTACTTTCCGGCCTTGGGGTGATCGTCAGGGTGTGATATTCCCGAATGAGACTGCTGGCTGGCAACCAAAAGGACCAACCGCAACGCCGTTTGAGAAGGGTGATCCTACCCCAATGCCACTTGGTTCGGAAGACATTGGTGCGGTAATAACCGCATTCCAGTCAGCAGCAGGACGAGCGCTTGATGCAGGATACGAAGTAATAGAAATTCACAGTGCCCACGGCTATTTGCTACATAGCTTCTTATCCCCACTCACTAATAATCGCAAAGATAATTATGGCGGTAACTTTGAAAACCGCACCAAACTACTGCGGGAAGTAATATCAGCTGTTCGTGAGGTTTGGCCAGATACCTTACCGCTGTTCGTAAGATTGTCCAGTACGGATTGGCATCCTGATGGCTGGGATATTGAAGATACTCTCCACCTAGCTAGGAAGCTCACGGAGCTGGGTGTGGATTTGATCGATTGCTCCTCCGGTGGCATAGCTCCTGGCATTTCGATTCCTGTAGAGCCTGGTTACCAGGTTTGTTTTGCTGAAAGAGTGCGAAAAGAAGCAAACATTGCATCGGGTGCTGTAGGCTTGATTACCGATCCTAATCAGGCTAATGAGATTTTGGTCAAGGGAAAAGCCGACCTGGTTCTTTTGGGTCGAGAGTTCCTGCGAGACCCGTACTGGCCTCACAAAGCTGCAAATTCTTTAGGAACAGACCTTGACCATAAACTTCGTCCTCCCCAGTATCGTCGATCTTAAAACTGATACAAGTTTCTCTAAGTAAAAACAGATGTCTGGATACGCTATATGTTACTTGATTACGCAATCTCTATCTTAGTTATTCATCTAAATTAAGGTTGATCTAGCCCAACATATTCACGGTCAATCATGCCTCTGAGGTTCGCGCGGAAGCGGAACATGAGGCATGATTATTTCACGCCGCTTCGGTGTAAGACGTTCAAGCAACTCCGGCGAAACCCCATAACCACGACGAAAATAACCCCAAGAAGGGCCATACCGGTAAACAATATTACGCCGCTCACCAGCATTCACCCGCTCAGCTGAACCGTGGCTAATGGTGTCAACAAACAACAGAGCATCACCAGCCTTCAAGTGTATCTCGACAGCGCCATCAACACCATCGACCGATGCAGCTTCACCGTGCATTCTGTGTTTTTCTATTGCTGGATGCTCAAAATTCGACTTATGGCTACCCGGAATTACCATAGTCCCACCATCACCAGGACCAATATTATTTAACGCGATTAAGATATTCACCTGACCAACCATGAAACGTCCATGTTGGAAAAAAAACTGATTCCGCTTTGCAGCCGCATGTCCGCCCGAATGCAAACCGATAGCCTCACCAGGACCTCGTAAGTTAGCGAAACACTCATCAATAAAAAGAGGACCATGATTGTAATCAAATGTGCCCTCACCGCCAACAAAATATTTAACCTTCTCGATCCACGACGGGTGATCAATAAGCCTCTCAAAAGACTCACCACCCTCGTAAATCTGCTGCAAGTTCAAACCATCATTATCTCCAAAGTTATGACCATGAACGTAACCGCGCCACTCACCGGGTTTTAACGGCAATAGGGCATCAATATCACGGTTCAGCGCACTGACCTCAGCCACCGAAAGAGCTCCCTCTAAAACAAGAAACCCATGGAGATCAAAAAGGTAAATCTCTAGATCTGAAGGACTACCGCCTTTTATGTCCATCTTGCTCAAAATCGAATTGGCCTTATCTGACATCATTACCTTCCTATCAAGAACTGAATAACGTTGGTTGGGCTTCCGGCTTTTCCTCAACCGGAAGGGCTCGAACCTCATGAAATTCTAGCTTAAGGGCTTGCAGCCTCTCCAAAGCTGGTTTTGTAATCGCAGGTGCAGCAAGAATTCCTCGAACATCAGTACCACCGATTTCTCCAATTCGCTCAACGTAGCGCATTAGTTGATAAACAGCTTCCTGTGTAGCTTTACCGCGTTTAAGCTCAATCACCACTAAACGACCTTGGCTATCACGAGCGTAAAGGTCGATATCACCTACTTCAGTGGGTAGCTCAGCATCTATTAGGGTCAGGCCAGCCTCAATAGCTTCTGGATTCCGGGTTAAAGCCTTTTGCATCTCGGCTTCTGACCCGAATAAAACGAAACCGCTAACCTCATCTAGCTCAAGCGCCTGAGCTAAAGCCGGTTCGAGAAAAACCACCCGCACCAACTCAGGAGGGTTAAAGCGCTCACTTAGCAATACGGCACGTCCGTCCTCAATTAAAACTTGGGTATCATCAACTTTTGGTTGCCAGTTGATCGGTTTAATCCCTTTAGCCCCATGCACCTGTAAACTACCGTCACATTTAACTAACACTAGAAAATCGCCAGCTTCCGCGACACTAGCAGCCCGACCTTGATAAAAAACCTCACACTCACTCAACACCTGTATGAGACAATCACGATTTCCTAAATGAGTATTTAGAAACTTGAGTAGGTTCTCGGGCGAGGGATCCGTTAAGGCTTCACGGAGCACAAGGTGGTCCTTCTAAGGAACAGTCTGTTCAAAGCTCCCAACGACTTTTCAACCATTTTACGTCTGAACGGCTGCTTTCCACGGTCTTAGTTATGAAGTGAACCCCTCGGGCACCATCGATTACATTTGGGAAGTCAGTTTCGAATGAATCGGGTTCGCGTCCTTCCTTTTTAGCTTGGATGGTGGCAGCTACTGACACATATACGTTGGCAAAGGCTTCTATGAAGGCTTCAGGGTGACCTGTAGGGAGCCGAGTGACTCGTTGTGCTTCCTCACACAGGTAATCGTTACCCCTAGTAAGCCGTTGAGTAGGCCCCGTAAGCGTCTTGTAGAAAAGCTCATTTGGGTCTTCCTGGCGCCAGCTAATGGCACCTTCAGTACCAAAAACACGTAATCTTAGTTCGTTCTCCTCGCCGACCTCAATCTGTGAAGCAATGAGGACACCCTTCGCGCCGGAAGTGTAACGAATCAACAAATTCCCATCGTCGTCTAAACGACGACCCGGCACAAAAGTAGTCAGATCTGCGCATATAGAATCTATCTCAAGACCGGTGGCGTAAGCGACCAAATTCTCTGCGTGTGAACCAATATCACCTATGGCACCAGCAGCACCACTACGAGCTGGATCAGTACGCCAATCAGCCTGTTTTACGTCTGCATCTTCTAACTTGGTTGCAAGCCAACCTTGGTTGTACTCAACAATGACTTTACGCACATCACCAAGCTGGCCTGAACTTATCATGTGCCGAGCCTGTTTAACCATTGGATAACCAGTGTAGTTGTAGGTAACCGCAAAGACTATTCCTGTGCGCTCAACCACCTCTATAAGCTCACGTGCCTGCTCAACTGTATGGACTAGCGGCTTATCACAAACCACATTAATACCAGCTTCTGCGAAGGCCTTAGCTACGGGAAAATGTACGTGATTAGGTGTAACGATTGAAACGAAATCTATGCGCTTGTCTTCAGGACGGTTCATCTCACGCTCGAGCATCTCTTCCCAGCTACCGTAATTACGATCTTCAGGAAGTCCTAAATCTTGCCCAGATGCCTTGGCTTTATCCGCAGTGGACGAAAGTGCCCCCGCAACCAATTCGATCTTACTATCGAGCGCTGCTGCCTGCCGATGAACTTCACCGATGAAGGCATCACGTCCTCCACCAACCATTCCGTAAGTAATCTTTTTTGTCATCTTCTACTCCTCGAAGGCGGCATCGAAGGCGATGTCCGACGGTTCGAAATCTAGCTCCCGCAGGAACGCTGCCGATTCAGTAGCACCGTGAACGCGATCCATCCGACTGTCTTCCCATTCGACGCTCAAAGGACCTTGGTAGTTAATATCATTCAAAGCAACAATAACCTCTTCGAAATCTATGTCTCCCCGCCCTACTGAGCGAAAGTCCCAAAAACGCCTAGCGTCACCAAAGGATGTGTGTCCGCCAAAAACACCTGCAGTGCCGTCACCACGACCCCACCAAACGTCCTTCATGTGAGCGTGATAGATTCGATCAGAGAAAGTTCGCAGAAACTTCACGTAATCTACTCCCTGGTAACCAAGATGTGATGGGTCGTAGTTAAAACCAAATCTTATGTGGTGCCCAACGGCTTCTAACGCGCGTTCGGAGGAAGCAATGTCAAAAGCAATCTCTGTAGGGTGTACCTCAAGTCCGAAATTGATTCCAGCGTCATCAAAAGCGTCCATGATTGGGATCCAACGACTACCAAAATCAGCAAAGCCAGCATCCCAGTATTCCTGTGAAGTTGGTGGGAAAGCGTATAGGGCATGCCAAATTGGCGAACCTGTGAAGCCGTTAACTACCTCTACACCCAACTTAGCAGCGGCCTTAGCTGTGTCTTTCATCTCTTGAGCTGCGCGTTGGCGCACTCCCTCCGGATCACCATCACCCCAAACATAGTCAGGAACTATGTCCTTGTGACGTTCATCTATAGGATCACTGACGGCTTGACCCACTAGGTGATTACTTATAGCCAGACACTGTAAATCATTGGCCCGGAGTACTTCCCAAACTTTGTCGGTGTAATCGTCTTCCTCAATTGCCCTGCGAACTTCGAAGTGGTCACCCCAACAAGCAAGTTCAAGACCGTCATAACCCATCTTTCTTGCAAGAGGTGCTAACTCTTTGAGGGGTAAGTCGGCCCACTGTCCAGTGAAGAGTGTAACGGGTCTAGTCATGGTTTCCTCACTCACAATCTATTGAAAATTAGTTCCTCGTTGCCACGGTTGCATATAGCTTACCTGGTTACATCAGTTTCTGTCGCTAGAATTAACAACCAACCCACGTCGTGAGGTGGGTTGGTTGGGCTAAAACTTTGGTTATTTTGAGAACCCAAATATAACTAAGCTCCCGTCGACACCTGGCAAGTTCTTCTAACTGGGTGAATCAATCTGAACCGCTGGATCCCCCCGCAGAGCCTGTTCAGCGCCTGCTGGACTGTAAACCACGATCAACTTCAGAGTACCGGCGCCCCGATTAATAGTCGAGTGATATACACCTAGGGGAATCCAAATACAATCTCCTGCCTTCACACGCACAGTCTCTTGGTCATCGAGCATTTGGTCTCCTTCACCTTCCACCACGTAAATTACTTCATCAGCAGTAGGGTGATTGTGACGGATGTGACCCTTACCCTCCTCTAGCTCGACTAATCCGAAGCTAAATGACTTACCACCTGTAACCTTTTCCTCGCTGAGGAAGTGAATCTTTCCCCAGTCGAAGGTTAGCCGGTCAACATCCTCATTACGAGTAACGAAACAATTACCAATTTTTTTCATTCGTGTCCTCCTCCAAGGTTCCCGTCTTTAGCTTACGCAATATAGTTCAACATTTTACCAAAGAACAAAACCCGTATCCGAGATCCTAGCCAGAGTGACGGACAACCAGTTTTGTTTTAAGATTTACATCAACCAACTGTATACTGACGAATCTGGTTTATCCTAGCTCTCGAGGCCAGGACGTTTGCTTTTCGCTTCTAAACTGATCCTTATCGAGCCTCGTAAAGCATAAACGATCGGTATAAACTTAAAGTAGAATTTTAAACCAAGGGGTTATTGATGCTCTCAGATGACTTGCTCGGCACAACACTCTTATCGAAGGAAACGTATCTCGATCCGCAACCTGGAAACGAGTTGATAATGAGAGGCGAAACATGAGACCAGACCTACACCACAACATGCTCCGAAGTGAGCTCGAGGAAGTCGTTGGCTCCGAAAACATTTCCACACAAGAAACCGATAAACTAATTTACGCAACAGACTGGTTCTGGCTCCCACAAATGTGGCTTGACCGCGCTGAAAATCCTAGAAAACCAGACTACATTCTCCACCCAGGCTCGGCACAAGAAATATCCGAAATATTGTGTATTGCCAACAATTACAAAATTCCTGTTATTCCATGGGGAGGTGGTTCTGGGTCACAGGGTGGTGCTCTCCCAATGTTCGGTGGAATTGTGCTAGACACCAAACGATTAAACAAGATCATTGAAATTGACGAGGTTTCACTCACAATAACTGCCCAAGCAGGCATAAACGGCTCACAACTAGAATGGGCGCTTAACGAAAAGGGTCTTACTCTTCCCCACTACCCAGCCTCAGCAAACTGTGCCACACTTGGAGGATACCTAGCCCCACGCGGCTCAGGTACCATTAGCACCAAATACGGTAAGGCTGAGGACATGGTACTAGGTATGGAAGTAGTACTACCGAACGGGGATATAATTCGTACACCACGCGTTCCAAACCACGCTGCGGGTCCCGACTTCTATCGACTGTTCCTAGGTTCTGAAGGCACTCTTGGTGTCATTACTGAAGCCACAATGCAGATCGATTACCTTCCTGAAACACGGCTTTTCCGAGGAGTTCTTTTCGATAACCTTGATAATGCTCTAGAAGCCGGTCGCCGCATGATGACCCGCCGTTTAGATCCAACCGTTATACGCCTATATGATCCAAAGTCAACAACATCACGAATCAAGGCAATACTCGGTCGTGAATATGAGGGTGCCTATATGGTGCTGGTTTTTGATGGTGACCCGGAAATTGCATCTGTGCAGGAACGCAAAGCCCTTGAAATCTGTCTTGAGTTAGGAGCAGATGATTTAGGTAGTGATCCTGGGGAGGCCTGGTGGAAACACCGTTATGACTTTTACTATCCACCAAAGAACCTTAAATTTCCCTGGATGTACGGGACTACCGAAACAGTAACCACTTACGACAAGATTAGTCAGGTCTACCATGCAGAGAAAGAAGCAGTCGAAAGCACCTATGCTGATTGGGATATAGACTTCATCGGGCATTTTTCGCATTGGTTCCATTGGGGCACTGCCCTTTACAGTCGCTTTATCATTCAGAATCCTCCTCAGGATCCTGAGGAAGCTTTACTGCTCCATAATCGCGTCTGGAACACAGCTATGACAGCCGTTCTAGATAATGGGGGAATGGTTAATGAGCATCACGGAGTGGGCCTTAAACTGTCCCGCTTCATGAGGCGCCAATACGGATCTGCTTGGCCTTTACTAGAGTCAATCAAGAAGACAATCGATCCAAACGGGATAATGAACCCGGGTAAAGTCGGCTTCGGACCTGGGACGAAAGGATCCTGATGAACGACAAAGCGCGTCTTACTCTGGAAAACTGTCGCTACTGCCTCATGTGTCGTCACGTCGATCCGCTTGACCAGATATTCCATCGCGAAACACTAACCCCACATGGAATTGCTCTAACCGCCATATCAGAACAGCGTGGATTAATCACCTGGAATGAAGATTGGGTAGATGTGATCTTCAGTGAGGTGGATGCAGGGATCGCCCAAGCCAATTGCGTTACTGATCAACCTTTCTCTGATGCAGTTGCTCTTGTAAAGGCAGACCTTGTAAAGGCAGGACTAGCTCCAGACTCTGTCTATAAGCTCGATAAGAAACTCCAAAATCAAGCGTCACCATTTGGCCAAGATCCCTTAGAAACTACTACTAACAAGGGAAGCACTGCCCTTTTTGTTGGTGATGAATCACACTTCTTATGGCCTGAAGCTATAGAAGCTGCCGTAAAACTACTCGAGGCGCTAGGCGAAAATCCGGTCCTCATATCCCGAGGAAAAAGTAACGGTTTTTTAGCTTCTTCACTTGGCCTACTAGACACTGCACGTAAACAGGCCAGTACAATTCTCAAAGAGCTCGAGGTTGTAGGTGCGTCTAAACTCGTAGTCCTTTCTCCTGGGGACGCATTCACTTTTTCAAATCTTTACAATGAACGTTTGGGTATAAGTTGGCCCGATACTGTCGAGGTTGTTGATCTCATCACCCTCTTAGCTAACGCTCTTTCTTCAGGAGAGATTTCTTTTGAACCAGCAGTCACTGACAAAACAAGTGCTTACGTAGATCCGACTCATGCTTCTCGGGCGCCGAATCGATACGAGTCTCCTCGACTGCTTCTCAGAGCTATCCTGCCAGAGACACCACTCGAGTTATTTTGGCGGAAAAAGCGCACACACCCGGTCGGTAATACTTCACTCCAATTTACTCATCCTGAACTTGCTAAGGCACTAACACAGGGTCGACTTGAAGACGCCCGAAGTCGTGGGATAGAAGTACTCTACACGGAAGATCCGAGCACTTTGTTTCACCTACAAAATCATGCCCAGGAGTATAATCTTGAGATTAGGGGTCTTTACGAGAAGCTTGAAGCAAGTCTGAGTTCTTAAACTAGTAGATCGTACCGAGGAGGTAATACACGATGCATCTTTCTATGCACAATTGGATGAGGGCAGAGCCGCTCGAGGTTACCGTACGACGTTTAGCCAAGTACGGCTACAAAAGCATAGAAATTGGCGGAGAACCCGAAGTCTATAACACCTCTGAAGTTCGGGGTCTTCTGAGAGAGCATAATCTTCGGTGTTGGGGTTCAATTAGCCTAATGTTCACAGGGCTAGACCTTATTCAAGCGGATGAAGCTGGTCGCGAAAAGACGGTTCAGTACTTGAAAGACTGTGTCACCATGGTCGGAGAACTTGATGGAGAGGTGATGTCGATTGTTCCTTCAGAGGTTGGTAAAACCGCAGCCCAAACGGATGAGGAAACAGAATGGAATTGGGCTGTTGAAGGCCTAAAAGAGGTCTATACGCATGCTATGAAACAAGGGATCAAACTTGCATTGGAACCCCTCAATCGCTTTGAAACTAACTTCCTCAACCGTCACGATCAGGCTTTGATGTTAGCTTCGGCCGTCGGTCCAGAATGTGGAGTGTGCCTTGACGCATACCACATGAATCAAGAAGAGGCTGACTTCGGCGCAGCTTTACAAGCTGCTGGTGACAAGTTATTCGATTTCCACGTCGCAGACAATAACCGGATGGCCTGCGGTCAAGGTCAACTCGACTGGCACAAGATCGTTAGATGCCTCGAAGATATTGGTTACGATGGTGCTCTAACTGTAGAGTTTGTGGCTCCACTTGACCGCACCCCAGCTAATCCTTATCAGAATGCTACAGCAGCCGCCGAAGCAGATTTAACCGAAAAACAATTGAAATTCATTAAGGATCATGGCGGTGGCATTTTATCCGAAGAGTTTTACAGTTGGCTAGTAGAATCAACCGCCCAAACTCTACTCCCGTTAATACGCTGAGATGAAGCCTTCATGGTTAAGGCCAGAGTGGAAGTAATTCGGTGCCTACTGTAGTACTGATAGGTACTTTGGATACCAAAGGGCCAGAAATAGGCTATCTTCGCGATCGCCTAAATAAACTGGGACTAGGCACTATTGTGGTTGACTCAGGCATCCTGGGTGACCCCTTGGGTATAACTCCTGACATTGATCACGCCGAAGTAGCGACTTACGGTGGAACCACTATCGAGGAGCTGCAGAAATCTGGTAGTCGTGGCCGGGCAGTCAACGGTATGCGCGGAGCTCTACGCCAATTAGTAGCTACTCTTTACACTGACGGGCGTATTGATGCTGCCGTCAGCATGGGCGGTGCAGAGGGGGCAGTAATGGGTGCTGCTGCCATGATGGTCCTGCCGATTGGCGTACCAAAAGTCCTAGTCTCTCCCATCGCGTCAGGACATCACTTCTTCGATCCTCTAGTCGGCACCAAAGACATGACAGTGGTGCACTCAGTAGTGGACATCCTTGGGCTTAACCCAATCGCCTGCACAATTTTCGACAACGTCGCTGCCACTATCAAGGGAATGCTCGACCACGGCCATAAACTTCCAAGACCAAACACCTCAGACCAGTTCGTCGGCATAACTATGCTCGGTAACACCACCACCTCGGTAATGGCAGCCAAGGCAAGACTCGCCAAAGCCGGTTACGAGGCTGTAATCTTCCATTCCAACGGTGTCGGTGGACCAGCTATGGAGGAACTCGCTGCTGAGGGGCAATTCGTCGGAATTATAGACTTTACAACCAACGAAGTTTATGACCCCTTAGTGGGTGGCATACATGATGGTGGCGCTGATCGGTTATCCGTAGTGGGAAGACTCGGATTGCCTCAAGTGGTCGTTCCTGGCTGCATAGATTTCAGCGTTTGGAATGCTGGCACGGTGCCACAAGAGTTGGCTGATCGTCCGGTTTACGACCATAATCCGGAGTATAATCTTGTTCGCGCTAGCCACGATGAAATGATCCAACTTGGTCAAATCTTCGCTGAAAAGCTCGCTGGAGCACAAGGACCAGTTGTCATTGCCGTGCCAACCCAAGGCCTGTCAATCCCTAATGTGCCTGATGGACCATTCTGGGACCCTGCAGCTGATGAAGCTTACCTAGCGACACTACAGAGAGAGATCTGCGATACCATCCCTGTTGTAACGTTTGAAAACCATGTAAACGATCCAGACTTCGGGATTTTAGTTGCTGAACTATTTATCGATTTACTGTAAATAAAAACTTAAGGAGACCATTATGATTTCAAGTAGTAGCGATCAACTAAAACTAAAGGGTGTGCCACACTTGACTGAAGGTGATGAAGAGTTCCGAGACAAATTCCTTTCTTGGGACCTTGGGAATCTCACCATCACTGACGTCCAGGCGTACCTAGAGCAGAAAGATATTATATTGGTGCCCGTAGCTAGCCTCGAACAGCACGGTTCTCATCTCCCAATTTATACTGACACCATCACGGCGGTGGAGATTTCTCGTCGCGTCGCCGAACATATTGCAGTAATGCATACACCACCAATATGGATGGGATACTCGCCCCAGCACATGCATGAACCTGGACTAGGTAGAGGCACCATCACTGTCCGCAGCAGCACTCTTCTCGCGGTCATGCATGACGTAGCCCGTAGCCTCATCCATCATGGTTTTAATCGCATAATTTTTATTAATGGTCACGGTTCAAACATCAAAGTTGTTGATCCAGTACTCCGAAAGCTGCGTTACGAAACTGGTGCGTTAATAGGCTTTGTTAAACCCTACATGGAGCGATACACAGGCATCCTAGCAGGCCTAATGGAGAATCCGCCTGAAGAAACACCTGGCTGGCACGCTAGTGAACTTGAGACCGCCCAAGACCTAGCCTGGAATGAAGATATTGTGCGCATGGATCGAGCAGCTTTTACGAAGGCCCACATCCCTGACTTCCTGCCCCAAACCTTTGCCAAAAAGGATGGAATGCCCGACGTAGAATTCGAAGGTTACACCTATTTCAACTTCCCTATGGACCATCACGAGTTCATTGAGAGTGGCGTCATCGGTAATCCCCTCAGAGCAACTAAAGAAAAAGGTCAAGAATCTTTTCGTCGACTTGGCGAACATGTAGCTCGGGGTGTATTAGAGCTCATGCAAGTTCCGGTAAAAGTCCACACCAGAGAGTTTGTAGACCGAGTCTTATAACTGTGGCTTCTTTACTGTCTACATGACCGGTCCACGTGGCCTCAAATTCTACTGGGTCACTCCCATCGGGTAACCATGTTGAATAACTTATTTTTCTTATTTAGAACCCTAAGGTCCAAGTGATAACCACCTTACTAGGAGCCCATGTATCCATTGCGGGAGGCCTACACAAGTCTTTTAATCGCGGCATCAAGATTGGTTGCGAAGCACTCCAGATCTTCGTAAAGAACGCTAGTCGATGGAACGCCAAGCCGCTTACGAATGATGCTGTCACGCTTTTCCAAGAAGCTCATGGGAAACACCCGATGCCTTTGGTCGCTCATAGCGCCTATCTCATCAACCTCTGCGCTGTCAATGCGGAGACTCATAGTAAATCTCGCCTTGCACTTGCTGACGAACTTGAACGTTGCACGTTATTAGGAGTTCCAGGGTTGGTACTACACCCCGGGGCACATATGGAAGAGGGAGAGGAAAAGGGAATCGAAGCAATCGCTCGATCACTAGATGCTGTTTTCGCTACTAACCCAAACCTCAGTACGAAGGTACTGCTCGAAAACACTGCTGGACAAGGGACAGTTCTTGGTTACCGTTTCGAACAAATTGGACGCATCTTAGAGTTAGTCGACGAGTCAGAACGACTTGGCGTGTGCTTTGACTCCTGCCACGCATTCGCAGCAGGTTATGACCTTCGCAACGAGCAAGGATACGAGTCGGTGTGGGAAGACTTCGACGAACAGATAGGACTCAATCGTCTCGAAGCTGTACATCTCAATGATTCTAAATTTCCTCTCGGATTACGTAAAGACCGTCATGCAACTATTGGAGGTGGCGAAATAGGGTTAGAGTTTTTTAGACAGCTCATAGCTGATGAACGATTCACGGGGATCCCTATGCTGCTAGAAACACCACTTGATGACGATGGTGAAGGGCACCGACGGGACCTCGAAACCCTAAGATCCCTACACAATTAAAGATAAAGTTAGGTAAATAAGGAGTTCAGAGAACCTTAGACTCTGCAAGGTAACTAAAGAGAATGACCGCAGTACAAAACTCTCTCGACGTTAGTAAGGTCAACAAATTAGACACAAGAATTCGAATTGCAAATGCTAACGTTGCAATATGAACAGGCACGTCCCAGCAACTTCAGGGCTCGAGAGCCGGGCAACAAATGTACCGGAATCAATAATACGTAAGCTAGCAAACGCTGCCATGCACCGCCCCGAACTTATCTCACTTTGGTTCGGTGAATCGAATCTAGAGACGCCTGACTTCATTAAGGACGCTGCTATCAAAGCCATTCAAGCGGGTGAAAGCTTTTACTCGGAAGGTCTGGGTCGACCATTCTTACGAGAAGCTATCGCAAAATACACTACTGATCTCTACGGGGTGGACATCCCGAGTGACCGCGTGGCGGTCACTGTATCGGGCCTTAATGCCTTAAACCTTGCTTTCCAATGTGTTCTAGAGGAAGGAGATCTAGTTGTAACTCCCACGCCAACATGGCCTAATATCCTGTCAGTGCCGGCCCTCCAGGGTGCAAGGGTAGAAACACAATCTCTCTCCTTTGGTTCCACCGGTTGGGGTATCGACCTCGAGCAATTCCTCGAAACTACCGCCGGCGCTAAGTGCGTCTTGATCAACTCCCCAGCTAACCCTACCGGCTGGATGATGAATAGTGCCGAGCAGAGATACTTACTCGAAACAATGCGAGAGCGCGGTACCTGGCTTATTGCAGATGAGGTGTACGCTCGACTCTGCTTCTCTGACCGTGCTGCTCCATCATTCTTGGAGGTCGCTGAACCCGAAGACAGACTAATCGTCATCAACAGCTTCTCTAAATCCTGGGCAATGACCGGTTGGCGTCTCGGGTGGCTAACCCTGCCATCATCATTAACACCAGTTTTAGAAAAAATTATTGAGTTCTCAGTGTCATGTGCTCCACCTTTCACCCAACGCGCAGGCGTCGCTGCTCTCGAACACGGTGAGCAATTCGTACAACAGCAGGTATATGACCTTAAAAGATCACTCAACTTGACAGAGGCGCTTCTTACTCAATCTGATCGCATAGAGTTCCATAAACCCGCAGCGACTTTTTACGCCTACTTTCGTGTCGACGGTGTAGTTGATGGCATTGCTTTTGCTAAAAAGTTAATTGACAAAGTGGATGTCGGTATTGCTCCTGGTGTTGCCTTTGAACGTAACGCTGAGGACTGGTTCCGCCTGTGCTTTGCTAAATCTGATACCCAACTCACTGAAGCGCTGAGTAGAATATTGCTGTTAATAACATGACAATCGCGGTAAAATACCAGAGTATTTGGTCAATTCTTAAGGCCATAAGATCTTTCTTGCCGTGAGGACCTTTGGAGGCTGGCATGGACTACCGCACTGTAGGTCGCACCGGAGTTAGGGTATCTAACCTCTGTTTCGGCACAATGTCTTTTGGGGATACTGCAGATGAGGCTGAATCAACTCGTATGTTTGGCCGCTGCTTAGACAGTGGAATCAACTTCTTTGATTGCGCTAACGTCTACGCAGGAGGACGTTCAGAGGAAATCCTTGGCGAACTCATGACTGAACTGCGTGATGAGCTCGTTATTACCAGCAAAGTTTTCGGACCTGTCGGACCTGATGTCAATTCCCGGGGCTTATCCCGACGTCATATTGTACAAGCTGTTGAGGATACTTTAAAGCGGTTGAAGACCGATCGACTGGACTTTTATTTTGTCCATCAGTACGATTATGAAACTCCAATGGAGGAAACCATAAAGGCGCTGGACGAACTTGTGAGACGGGGTCTCATCCTCTACCCTGCAGTGAGTAATTGGGCTGCTTGGCAAATTACGAAAGCCCTAGGAATATCCCAGTTAAATCACTCGGCTCGTTTCGAACTCGCTCAACCTATGTACAACCTAACTAAGCGTCAGGCAGAGGTCGAAATCCTCCCGATGGCAGCGTCCGAACAAATGGGCATAATTCCATACAGTCCTCTTGGTGGTGGATTACTTTCTGGTAAATACGGTTCGGGATCTCGGCCAGAAACAGGTCGTCTGGTGGAAAACTCCATGTACATGAAACGCTACGGCAGGAACGACTATTACGATATTGCTGAACGTTTCACAGCCTATGCGAGTGAGAGGTCCATTCACCCAACCACTCTTGCGGTGGCTTGGGTAGGGTCTCACCCAGCTGTAACTGCGCCAATCATAGGAGCTCGGAACGTCGAGCAACTGGAACCTTCACTGGCTGCTTCTAACTTCAAAATGACGGCCGAAATGCGTAACGAAATTACTGCTCTCACTCCGGAGATCGCCCCTGCGCATGATAGACGAGAAGAGCAGTTACCAAAAGGAAAATAGTTGTTGCCGGTAGAAGAACTGGGTTAGCAGGCTTTAGAAAGTCTATCTCTGAACATGAGTCATTGGGAAGCTACTTTTTTTGCGGCTACCTCACGGTCAGTTGGGTTGAGTATTGCTTTACGGAGACGGATATTTTTTGGTGTTATTTCGACAAACTCGTCCTCACCAACGTATTCAAGCGCGTCCTCAACGGTCATTAGGTGTGGGGGTTCAAGTAAAATATTGTCATCTCGGCCACTTGCACGGACATTAGTCAACTTCTTGTTCTTACATACGTTCACGTTAAGGTCACCTGTGCGAACGTTGGTACCAACTATCATACCGACATATACATCCGTACCTGGCTCTATAAAAAAGCTACCTCGGTCTTGAAGTTTGAATAGACTATATGCGAGGGCCTTTCCCGCCTGCATTGAGACTAATGATCCTGTGCTCCTGGCCTTTGGCTTACCCACAACCTGAGCATAACTATCAAAGACATGGCTCAAGAGTCCTTCTCCGCGAGTAATTGATAGAAATTGGGTTCGGTAGCCGAAGAGCGCCCGACTTGGTACTTTAAACTCGAGACGTGCCCGGACATCGTCTTGGCTTAGGTTAGTTAAGTTACCTTGGATGCTGGATAGTGACTCTATTACAGCCCCCATTGCTTCCACTGGCACATCAGTAACCACCTGCTCAAAAGGCTCGTGCGCCACGCCATCAACCTCACGGATAATCACCTCTGGCCGAGAAACATTAAACTCAAAGCCCTCACGACGCATTTGCTCAATAAGAATTGATAGGTGAAGCTCTCCTCGACCTGAGACGCGAAATTGTTCACCCGTCAACTCTTCGACCTGAAGAGCTATGTTGGTTAAGAGTTCTCTATTGAGCCTATCTTTAATGTGTCGACTGGTGACGTAATTTCCTTCCGTTCCAGATAAGGGGCTGGTGTTAGGGCTAAAACTAATACTTACTGTGGGCTCGTCAACTGGAACAACAGGGAGAGCTTCGACTACTGCCGGATCTGTTAGGGTATCGCCGATCTGTACCCCTTCAAGACCTGCAAGACCAACGATATCGCCAGCCTCAATGTGGTCAGTTTCAATTTTTTGTAGGCCGAGATGGGTGTAAGCCCGGGTGATTAGTGCTTTTGTGTGAGTCCCATCGCGTTCAATTCTGAGAACAGTTTCTCCCTTTTGCAATTGCCCGCGTAGGATCCGGCCAATAGCAATCCTACCCAAATAATCAGAGTAATCGAGGTTTGCCACTTGCATCTGGAAAGGAGCATCCATATCGGACGCGGCTTTCGGTATGTGATTAACAATAGCTTGAAAGAGATCTTCCAGATCAGATTTAGGGTCCTGCTCTACTTGCCAGGCGCGACCATCACGAGCTACAGCGTAAAGGATTGGAAAATCGAGTTGTTCCTCATTTGCATCCAGGTCAATCATTAAATCGAACGTCAGATCAACGACCTCGTTCGGTCGAGCATCTGTTCGGTCAACCTTGTTGACCACCACTATAGGTCTTAACCCAAGAGCCAGTGCTTTTTCGAGGACGAAACGCGTCTGAGGCATGGGCCCTTCTGCAGCATCGATGAGAACAAGAACACCGTCAACCATACCGAGTGCTCGTTCCACCTCACCCCCAAAATCTGCATGACCAGGGGGGTCAACGATGTTTATCTTTACATCACCCCATTCGACAGCTGTGTTTTTTGCCAGTATCGTGATACCTCTTTCGCGTTCAAGGTCGACACTATCCATCACACGTTCTTCTACAATCTGGTTATCTCGAAAGACGCTAGACTGCTTGAGCATAGCGTCAACGAGTGTCGTTTTTCCATGATCAACATGGGCAATGAGAGCAACATTTCGATATTCCACAAGGGTCCTGTTCTGGCGTTCCGCAGTTCGGATCAACGCAAAGCATGATCATACACGATAAGGACCCTTGCAAGGTATACACGACAAACAACTGCGGTACATCAAACTGATAAGGGTAATAGGAAATCTAAATTCTACCAACCAGCTGGTCTTTTGGCAGTAAGACGGTCCTAACAAAGCAACGATCACGGGGGCTCTATAGATGGACTAGTCAAAAATTGAGAGTTAGACTGTCTAAAGGGGAAAAACTAATAGCGTCGCAACGCTGCTCTACGCTATTAGGTGCCTCTAATTTGGTTAACAGGGAAAGCGCCGTTAAGGATTCTTTATATGAACAAGACTAATCATCCGCTAAGGGGTATCCTCGTAGGTTTAGGCAACCATGGCCAGGTCTGGAACAACGTGTGCAATGCCCGCGAAGACGTGGAAATCGTAGCATTCGTGGGTCGATCTGAAACATCACGCCAACTAGCTATTTCAGAGTGGGGGGTAGAGAATAATAAGGTATACGCCACCCTGCCAGAGGCCATTAATTCTTGCCAGGCCGATTTCGTCCTAGATGTAACTCCACCGTCGGTACATCGCCAGGTGGCTCTTGATACTTTTGCTGCTGGTCTTCCGCTACTAGGTGAGAAGCCTCTAAGTGATGGCTTAGTAACTGCCCGAGAAATCGTTGAAGCAGGGGAAGCCGCTGGTTGCATACACATGGTGGCACAACAGCAGCGCTTTAACCCCCTAATACGTACTGCTCGTCGATTACTTACCAGCGATACCATAGGCCCGCCTGGACAGGTCGACATTTCTTTTGCTGTACCTTGGGCAGATTGGCCGGGCACGCATTACGTTACTGAGCCGTTTATGTTCCTCCTTGACATGGGTTGTCATCACTTCGATATGATCCGCTATTTTCTTGGCATGGATCCTGAATCTGTACATGTAATTAGTTGGAATCTACCTTGGGGTTGGCACCAAGGTGACGCTTGTCATGTCGCAGTGTTCGACTTTTGTGACGGCTTAAAAGTTGTGCATCGGGCCACCGGGTGCACTGTCGGCGAAAAAACTTCATGGCTCGGAAACTGGCATGTAGACGGCCCAGCTGGCAGTATGAGTTGGCACGAAAATAAGATCTTAATTAGTCACGAACATCGTGCAAACCCACCACATTTGGAAGAAGTACCTGTTGATTTTGATCATCCACGTCATCAAAAAGACCCTCTTCTGGATGAATTTCTCTCAGCAATCACTGAACAACGTGAACCAGAATGCAGTGGTCGCGACAACTTATCTACAATGTCTATGACTTTTGCGGCCTTGGAGAGTGCAAAAACAGGAAGACCTGTAAAAATAGAATCTCTTAGTTAAATAAGTAGCGTGAAAGCGAAAAGCAGGCCGCAAGACGAAATCTGGTACTGTAAATTTTTAGTCTGGGCTCTAAAATGTAACAGATATGAATAAACCACCGTTAATCTAAGAAACCTAGCAATCTTTTTTTCATTGCATCAAGGTACAAAGGCGTATATAACTCTTAACAAACTTTATTTCTTAGGGATCGTCACCAAAGATCTAAGACGTGATGTTATTCATAAAAATACGTCTTTGGGCTAAAGACGATCTACATTATTGTCAAGATTTACCTAGGGCCTTCTTATCTAAAATGACCAGTTCTCGGGACCGTAGGGCAAAAACCAGTGCAGCAGCGCCTAACACCCCAGCAACTACGAAAACCGGTCCGAAACCGAGCAAATCGATAATTACTCCCGCTAAGATCGGAGCAAGAGCTGGTAGTGAAAGTAAGCTGTTAGCTGTACCAATATATAGGCTGCGTTCTTCTGCCGGTGAGACAACATAGAGCAAGTTCCAGGAAGCAATGTTTAATCCGGCCTGACCGACTGCTGAAAAGAGAAAAACTAGTAGAAAAGACTGCCAGGAAGGTGCTATTAGTGCTGCGATGGGAGCAGCAATCAAAAAAGCAATTGCGATTTGAAACACCAAAACATTTTTCCCTTGGTTGGCTGGAGCTCGAAACATCAGGTTAGCAACAATTGCGGATGACGTTGCTACGATCACGAAGAGACCTAGGCTACTAGGGGGTGCATCAAGATATTTTAGGGCATAAATAGCAAAAAATGGGTCAGCAGCTATAGCTAGACGGGCGAGGAAACGAAAACGTAAGTAATGGAAGAAATTGGGATTGTTACGCAACAAGCCTGGGATTCTACTGATGACACTACGGAACGGCTGCTTTTGACTTGCTAAACCCAAAGGCTCTTTGACCAAACTGAAACTAAGATAAGCGGCAGCCGAGAGAACAGTTCCGATTACGAAGACAATCGCAAAGTTCTGTGGGAACGCTATATCTCCACCGAGGAGATACGTTAGAAGAAAACCAGATCCAAATCCAAGAGCTCCACCAACTGCATTGCGTAACACCCAGAAAGTGCCGAGTCTGTAGTGGGGAACTACCTTGGCAACAATATCAGCGAAGGGTATACCAGTAATTCCATTAGCTAGAGACACAATGCCTATGCCCAAAACAACGGTTACTACTAACAGAACTGGAGAGTCTGGAAATGCGAAAACAACTGCTACCATTAATGCATAAGTAAATACTCGAATCACTGTCATGTACCGGTACCAGAGGATCTTCCTTGGTTGGTGCCCAATACGACTTGCGACAAATAGCTGCGGCAAGAACCAGCCAGCGAATAGCATTGCGGGCATCAGTCCAACAACTGTCGCTGGCGCTCCCAGGGTTGCTAGAAACGGTGCCAACACCAGTGTAGGGTGAAAAAAGGCGCCAGCCCCCTTCATGAAAACTCCGTTACTCACCCCGAGCCAAAAGTTCTGAGTTGTTTTATCTGCCTCTTGTTGGTCCAATGACATTCAGTCTAAGATTTAATAGGAGCAGAAAGAGAGCCTAATACTTCAGCCATTACATAAACCCTATTTGACAGTCTTTTTTCGAACCCCTAAAACTTTGAATAATATCAGCACTGATATTTAAGCCGCTTAATGGTAAGTGACGGGAAAAAGCTGACATCATGAACCTCTTAGAGGTACTGGAGCCAAAGTCTCATGTAGGTTGCCGTCTTTTACATCATAGAGGTACCCAGAAACAATCAAGCCATCTGGCAAGATCGAAGCAGCTCGGAGTCGACTTAAATCCTCCGCAATGCCGGCCTCTGGGTCCTTTATAGCCAGCTTTTTCATCGGGACTTCACCAGTTCCGGCCAATAATCCCAGGCGTTGCCTAACTTTGGGATCTGCAAATCGGAAAACCCCACAGTCCGTGTGATGAATAATTGCAAGATCCAGAGAACTACCATCAACGGATTTAATCATCGCTCGAAGAATTGCGATCTGTTCCACAATTTGGTCTGTAACTCTCCCACCAATGTTGCGCATCACAAAAGCCTCTCCGAGCTCAAGTTCCATAGTATGGGCCGGATCAACCCGCGAATCAAGACAGGTCAAAATCAGGATTTTTTTACGGGGCACAATGGTCAAGTCACCATAATCGAAAAATTCTGCAAAGCGACGGTTCTTATCAATTAGAGTCTTCACCAGTTGATGTTACAACTACAATTTAGTGTCAAGCGTTACACGGGTAAGGCTAAGTAAAAAGCTAGTATCAACCTAGAAAGAATTGAGCAAGATTATGAAAATATAATTTTGCAAAATGTTTAGATTGGCGAGCGTAACACTCAACTTGACTACATTGTCTTAATAGGTAACATAAAGCCAGGAGATCTGTTTTATGAAATTAATCGAAATGTTTAAATCCTTAACAGTATACCCGCTAGCGTTCATAAACCTGGCGGTTTACGCTCTTTGGATTGTCCCTGCTAGAGACTTGTTAAGGAGTGTTCTTTTTACATTGTTAACAGATGACAACAGTGGAGATCGAACCTTCCATATTCCCTATATCGTGAAAAGTATAGATAACGTCTTTTGGCTTTTAGCTGCCGTGGGGTTCTTAGCAATGTTTGTTTTGGCTGAATACTACTTTAAACGGGCAAAGAGCTGGAAGGATCTCTTACGACGCTTCGTCCGTGTTTTAAGTATTCAAGTTATTACCATCGGGTTATGTCTGATGGGCCTAGACGTAATGATCTCCCAGATGCCGTCAACACTCACATGGTTCGCTTTAGGTTCAGGAATCATCCTCTGGGCCGTAACTTTGTTGAAAGAGGAACCTCAAGAACTTGAAGTAGCAACCTAAGTAACAGGTACTATAAGTAGGAGTCACATAAGCCCCTAGGGTTGTTTTTGCTGCGATGGTTTGCATATTTCTGGCGGTCTCGGTTGCGAGAAGTAACTAAGAATCTATTGAACGAGCACGCGTTTCCCTACTAAACAACCATCTGAGTTACCTCACAAAAATTTATTCACCTGTGTCATTTAGCTTTTCACCAGCAATCTTGATTATGGTCTAACTGTCGTTCCTTTTTTGACTATATTGTTTAGCACCATGGCAACGCCAATTAGGGTCATAAGAATCACTTCTTTACCAATACTGCCGAATGCGGTCCAATAACCTGTGTAATAGTATTGGGGGATCAGAGAAAGGGAAAGCTATGGACGCGAACTCATTCAAAAAAAGACTTAACGACGGCGAATTACTGCTCGGCACACACCTAACCGCACCAAATCCAAAGTTAGCAGCACTATGTTGCCAGGCAAATATTGATTTCCTGTGGATCGACACAGAACATGACCCCTACGCTAGCGAATCTTTAGGATTGGTACCGGTCTTAGCACGTCAGAGTGGTGTCGCCCCAGTTGTCAGGGTTGCATGGAACGATCCAGCTCTAATCAAGAAAGCTTACGATGTTGGTGCTGTTGCTGTAATGGTACCTCAAATTGAGACTGCTGAAGAAGCTGCTCGTGCGGTCGAGTACGCGTTCTATCCACCCAAAGGAAACCGTGGTGTTGCACCGAATTGGCCAACCCTTGCAGGGGTCAACACAACCGAGGTCATTAAATCTGTGAACGAAAAAACGGCACTAATCCTACAAATAGAAAGCGTCAAGGCTTACGAGAATCTCGACGAGATTGCTTCAGTACCTGGTATAGACGCGCTTTTTGTTGGACCGATGGACCTTTCGGCCACCCTCGGAATCGTAACGGAGGTCCACGATCCTGCTGTCCAAAAGATCATGCAGGATGTACCGTACCGCTTAGAGGGAACAGGTATCGCTACTGGTACCACACTCCCAGACGTTGATGACGTACGCTGCAAGATTGAATGGGGTTATCGATTTATCAATGTAGGCGACCCAGTTAATTACGGTATCGAAACCCTGAACCACCACCTCGAAACACTACGTTGACAGAGGTCACGATTAAACCCTGAAGGGATTAATAGACTACTTTTGACCTAGTTGATGGCAAGTAAAGAGAAGCAACGTGGATCTCAAAATTCACCAACTCTAGTCTAGATTCATGTTGCTATATCAGCGTAACGTTTTGACTAAAAATGCCAATGTGAGATTTCTTGGTTAAACTCACATTCTAGTAATAGGATTAATCTTCCAGAAGCTACGCCGTAACTTACTAACAGTAGATTTATCGTCACTCCCGCCAACTAGTATCAGAGGGCTTTTAATTGCTCTAGGTCCTGTTACTAATGCCCCTCAAATAATATCTCCCGATAATGCCTCCTCGAGCGTTTGAGTCACGTAATTTATTTGATCCTCAGTTAACTCAGGATAGATTGGTAGTACAATCAATTCTCGTGCCACCTGCTCAGTCACGGGAAAATCACTTTCGGAATACCCAAAGCGTGTCATGGCTGGTTGAAGATGTACTGGAGGAAGATACATTGTGGCTGCCTCCACACCACTACCCTGTAAGTGTGCCAGAACCCGGTCACGATCCTTAACGCGGATGATATAACCCCGGTATGCACTAGTGACACCATCAGAGATAACCGGTGTAATTACGTCTAATCCTGCAAGTTGTGAGTCGTAACTCCTAGCTCGTTCAGCACGTGCTTTCACGAAACGATCTAGATGACGTAATTTGACCCGCAAAATTGCGGCCTGAATCGCATCAAGAGAGCTGTTAAGCCCAGGCTGGAGCCAAACGCGCTGGCGACCGGGAGGGAGATATGTTGTACGAACGTGTTCAGGATCAGGATTTACGCCTCCACCATAGTTGGCAAATGACCGAGCTCGTTCAGCAACACTTCCGTCATTTGTTAGTAGGATCCCACCACCATTACCAGCTGAGTTAAGAATCTTGCCTTGACCAAAACTGGCAATTGCAAAGTCACCAAACCGCCCAACCCTTTCGCCGTTAATCCGAGCGCCCGGGGCAAGAGCAATATCCTCAAGCACAGGTAAACCATGGTGTTTCGCAATACGGTTTATTGACTCCATGTCGCAAGGTTGTCCGTAAGCATGGACAGCATGTATCAGCCGTGTTCTCGGCCCGATAGCTCCTTCAATCTGATCTGGATCCAAATTATAGGTGCTTGCAAGAATGTCAACAGGAATTGGCTTACCGCCACCTAGTAGGATGGCGTTAGGCTCACTAGAACAGGAGTTAGCGGGCAAAACAACCTCGTCCTCGCTTCGCATGCCTAAAGCCCGCAAAAGCACTGCAATGGCGTCAGATCCAGAGCGAACCGCAACTGCGTGTTGGACTCCGCAGTAAGCAGCAAACTCTTCTTCAAAGGCAGCAACGTCCTCATTCAAAACGTACTTCCCGCTCGAAAGTACCCTCTCTATCTCTGGAGCGAGCTCTTCCCTGAGGTCCCGGTACTGAAGCGCATTGCCACTCCAAGGCACGACAGGGGACTCCCCTGTAGTCCGAAGTTGTTGGTAGTCCTTATTGATGCTCATACTAAGAACCCTTACATGCATTTAGCAAAAGTACAAGGTTAGGACTTAACGAAAAGCTGTTCCCATGAGTTATGGTTAACCAATCTGTGAACTTTTTGCGCCAGTTCTGGAACCTTTTAGGCAAACACCGCCCCCTACTTGGACTTTCAATCGTCTCTGGGCTTGTCTTCGCTGGGTCTAATCTTGTACCACCACTCCTGATCCGTGAATTAATCCGCTGGCTTACAGAAGGGGGGGGTGATCAACGGGCTCTTTTTCTTTTAACCGGCAGTTTGCTGGCTGTCTACTTAGTGCGTGGTTTAGCTCGGTACGGTTACGGGCGCTTCTCCCACGTTGCGGCTTACGAGGTCTTGCACGACCTAATGTTGCGGGTTTATCGACACGTACAATCACTTCCGCACCGCTTCTTCAGTGGTGAACGCACGGGGAATCTCATCTCCAGGTCCGTTAGCGATATAGAGGCAGTTGAGGACTTTGTCGCACACGGTGTACCTGAGACGACCCTAGCACTAATCATTCCTACAGCCATGATCGGTGTTCTACTGGGAATAGACCCGAAGCTTACCCTCATCACATTGTCTCCTGTTCCGGTAGTTGCGTTCTTGATTTATCGCTTCTATGCGAAGGTGCAGAAGCTTTGGAGGCAGGTACGTTCCAGCATCGCTGAGCTAATCGCGCAAGTACAGGAGCACTACTCCGGCATCTCGGTAATTAAATCTTTCGTCCGAGAGCGTGAGGCCGCAAACCAAATTGAAGGTCAATCCAGAGCATTTAGAGACCGTTCTGTGAAAGCCAACAACATCTCGTTGCTACCCAGTGGGCTCGTTGAGGCGGCCGGAGGAATCGGTGTAGTGCTAGTAATTTGGGTTGGTGGGGCCTCGGCATTGCAAGGTGACATCAGTGTGGCAGATCTATTCCTATTCATCGTTTATCTTACTTATATCTACCAGCCCTTTTTGCAACTAGCCTCCATTACTGACGAGCTTTCACGTGCTGCAGTAAGTACCGACCGCGTGTTCCAATTACTGGCAGTAAAAAGCGATATCCATAATGCTCCTGATGCTCTTTCACCGGTTCCAGCGTAGATGACCTGGGATCTGCGTTTTGAAAATGTTACGTTCGCTTACGACAAGGCAGCGGGCCCGGTTCTTCACGAAATAAACTTTGCGGTTGAAGAATCTACCGTCGTCGCACTCGTGGGACATACCGGCGCCGGCAAGTCTACGATATCTCACCTTTTACCCCGCTATTACGACCCACAAGAGGGAACGGTTCTTCTGGGAGGTCACGACCTAAGACGATTACATCTAGACTTCGTCCGGAACCACATCGCTTCTGTCGACCAGGAAGTTTTTCTGTTCCACGGTACAGTCCGTGAAAACATCCTTTTCGGCCTACCCAATGCAAGCGAAACTGCCCTAATTGAAGCGACCAGGGCAGCCAACGCGGACGAGTTTATCCTAAATCTCCCCGAAGGTTACGACACGCCCATCGGAGAGAGAGGTGTCCGACTCTCTGGCGGACAGAAACAACGCCTATCGATTGCTCGTGCTTTACTCAAAGACGCCCCCGTACTAATTCTCGACGAAGCTACCTCAGCAGTAGATACCCATACTGAAATGTTGATTCAAGAGGCGTTACAGCGTCTTATGCGGCACCGAACAACCCTAGTCATTGCACACCGCCTCTCCACCGTACGAAACGCTGACCGTATTATCGCTCTTGAAAATGGTCGAGTAGTTGAAACCGGCACACATGAGGAACTCTTAGCGCTTGGCGGCGTTTACGCCCGCATGATCATTGCGCAAGACCTTGCAGCAGGCGGACTAAATAATTAATCAAGACGCTAAGAAAGGTCTTCAAGGATTGGAATTACTATCAGAAGGCTACCTTGTCAGCTCCCTTTAGTCGTAATCGTTCTCTTGCCTCATCTGGCGAGGCCACCTCTAGGGACAAACCCTCCAGAACACTTCGGATCTGCCTGACCTGGGCTGCATTTGACTCGGCTAGCTTCCCAGGGCCCAACCATAGGGAATCCTCTAGCCCAACCCGCACGTTAGAGCCCATGGTTACGCCCATAGTGCCCAATGGTATTTGAAATCGACCCGCGGCAAGTACTGACCATTCGTAATCGCTACCAAATAATCGGTCGGCGGTACGTCGCATATGGATTAGGTCCTCTGGGTGGGAACCAATACCGCCAAGTAATCCAAAGATCGTTTGAATGAAGAGGGGTGGTTCGACTAATTCCTGATCGAGGAGGTGGGCGAGATTGTAGAGATGCCCTACGTCGTAGCACTCGAACTCAAAACGGGTACCATTCCCTCCGCAGGTCCCAAGAATTTGCTCCATATCAGCATAAGTATTCTTAAAAACCATGTCACGACTATTCTCAAGATGTTCGCGCTCCCAGTCATGACGGAACTCCTTGAAGCGCCTAAGCATCGGGTATAGACCCATATTCATCGAACCCATATTGAGAGATGCTAGCTCAGGTGAGAGTGTAGCTGCAGGTTTAATACGCTCCTGCACAGTCATGTGTGGGCTGCCGCCAGTAGTGATGTTGATTACTGCGTCAGTTGCTTGGCTAATAGCGGGCAAAAACCTACGAAAGAGGTCAGGATCCTGCTTGGGACGACCATCAGACGGATGACGCGCGTGCACATGAAGAATCGCTGCACCTGCTTCGGCAGCACCGATAGCTGCATCTCGGATTGCGTCTGGGTCAGCTGGCAAGTACGGGGACATCGAGGGCGTATGGATCGCACCGGTGACAGCACAGCTAATGATTACCTTATTAGGGCTCACATAATCTCCTCTCTTTTTCCTGCTTGATGCTAAGAGACCCTCACTCCGAAAAACACGTACCCCGAGTGTACTGGGGTCTAACTACAACAAAATTTAACCACATTACCTCATCTTCCAGTAACAAGAAACAACTACGGCTAAGGCTAAATGAGTATATCTGTTCATAAAGTTGAAGAAATAATAGAGCCTACAGCGAGATGCTTTGATGGCACAGTGTGGGTTATTCTCGTTTCATCGATTAGGAGGTACTCTTGAGTAACTGGAAACACTATCTAGACGATAATCAGGACCGCTTCTTGCAAGACTTAATTGATTTTGTTGGGATACCGAGCATCTCGAGCTCCCAGGAACATTTCTCTGATGTCGTTAGAGCTGCCGAATGGGTTGCCAATAGATTAACAAAAAGTGGAATTGACAATGTCGAAATATTACCGACTGGCAACCATCCAATCGTTTACGGAGAACACCTGGAAACAAACGAAATGCCGACAGTGCTTATTTATGGGCACTTCGATGTCCAACCTGTTGACCCAATAGAACTGTGGGATCACCCACCATTTGAGCCCCATCTCTCTAACGGGCGGCTATATGGACGGGGAGCAACTGACGATAAAGGTAGCATGCTTATTCCCATATTGGCAGTGGAGGCATTATTAGCAACGGAGGAAGTATTACCAGTCAATCTCAAGTTCTTATTTGAGGGGCAAGAAGAGATCGGAAGCCCAGATCTGTTGGATTTCCTAACAGCTCAAAGAGAACGCCTCGCCTGCGACCTAGTGATAAGTGCCGACGGAATGCAGTGGGATGTCAATAACCCAGCTATCTGGGTCGGACTGAAAGGTCTCTGCTCACTGGAAATAGATGTGAGGGGTGCCAACCAAGACCTCCACTCAGGCATCCATGGAGGAATGGTACAAAACCCCATACATGTACTCGCTGACCTTATTGCCAGCTTGCGCAATTCTGAAGGTAAGATCACCATCGAAGGTTTTTACGATAGTGTTTTGGACCTTACAGAAGGGGATCGTAAAAGGATGGCTTTGGTTCCTTTTTCAGCAGAAGATGAGGCCAAACGCCTGGGTATTAATTCCCTCGTTTCTGAACCAGGCTACACTCCTCAGGAACATGCTTGGGCACGACCCACAGTTGAGGTTAATGGCATCTGGGGCGGTTATCAAGGTGACGGCACCAAGACGGTACTTCCCAACACAGCGCACGCCAAAATTACTTGTCGATTAGTTCCGAATCAGAATCCGATCGAAACGATAGAAGCGATTCAACAACACCTAGAATCACGTGTGCCACCGGGCGTGACCGTGTCAGTAAAACCAGGTCGCGAAGGTGCTAGTCCATACCGGATTTCCACAAACCATCCTGGAAACGAAATCGCCCACACTGTGCTTGAAGAAGTTTACGGTAAGGAACCGTATTACGTTTGGACAGGAGGCACCATCCCATTTTGCGCATTGATGCTCCAACAACTAGGCGTTTACACGGTCAACTTTGGCTTCCAGCTAGAAGATGAACAACTCCACGCACCTAATGAATTTATGCGACTTGCTAATTTCCATCGAGGTCAAAATGCTTACATCCGTCTACTACAAACCATTGGCGAAAAAGGCCTAAGCGTGAAGTGATAAAAACTATAAGCTCTCTCTATCGTATCGGGACTCTTGGAGAGGTAGGATATTGTCCATGAACCCCACTACTCTCCCAGCTTGGGACGCCCTTGTAAAACATGCAAAGGACGCTGAAGCGTTGTGCATGCGACATCTCTTTGAAGAAAACCCTCATCGCTTCGATCACTTTTCTGTCACCGTAGAAGAGATACTTGTTGACTATTCTAAAAACCTTGTCAACGAGGAAACGATGCGCTTGCTTTTTCAACTCGCGAAAGAATCTAATATTCAGAATGCCACGAAAGCAATGTTCGCCGGTAAACCGATCAACACTACTGAAAACCGACCAGTTCTGCATGTAGCGTTAAGAAATCGAACCAACCGACCAATCAAAGTTGATGGAAAAGATGTAATGCCGGAAGTGAATCGAGTGCTCGACAATATGCGACGCTTTAGTACAGAAGTGCGGGATGGAACATGGCGTGGCTATAGTGGTAAGCCTATACAAGACGTCGTAAATATTGGTATCGGTGGCTCAGACCTAGGACCAAAGATGGTGACAACCGCATTGACTCCATACGGCGGGAACTTACAGGTCCATTTTGTATCTAATGTAGACAGCTCGGACATTATTGAGACTCTTAAAAAGGTGAATCCGGAAACTACACTATTCTTGGTAGCATCCAAAACATTTACCACTGAGGAAACAATGACCAATGCAGCAACTGCACGAGCCTGGTTACTAACTAATGCTCCCAATGAAGACGCGGTTGAGAAGCACTTTGCAGCCCTGTCAACCAATCGCAGTGCGGTTGAAGAATTCGGAATTAACCTGGAAAACATGTTTGAATTCTGGGACTGGGTCGGAGGTCGCTATTCGCTGTGTTCGGCCATCGGACTGTCAATTGCATTGTTCATAGGTATGGATGCCTTTGAGGAACTGCTTGAGGGTGCACATCAGGTCGACGAACACTTTTATCACGCTCCCTTAGAAAAGAACGCACCAGTTATCTTAGCCATGCTAGGTATCTGGTACAACAACTTCCTCGATGCACAAACCCACGCTATTTTGGCTTATGACCATTATCTCGAGCACTTCTCTAACTACTTCCAGCAGGGAGACATGGAGTCTAACGGCAAGCGGACCAACCTAGAGGGGGATTTAGTGGATGTTGCTACAGGTCCCGTCATCTGGGGTCAACCAGGAACTAACGGTCAGCACGCCTTTTACCAACTAATCCATCAGGGGACCAAGCTAGTTCCCTGCGATTTCCTTGCAGGTGCAGTCAGTCACAACCCACTTAGAGATCATCATGAGAAGCTCCTAGCTAACTTTTTTGCTCAAACCGAGGCGCTAATGACAGGACGTACACCAAAGGAGACTCAAGCTGAACTAATAGCCGAAGGAATAACCGGCGATAGTCTTCAACTACTTACAGCTGCTAAATCGTTTGAAGGTAATCGACCTACAAATTCTTTACTATATCGACAACTTACACCTAAGACGTTAGGTTCGTTGATTGCGATTTATGAACACAAGATATTCGTTCAGGGAGTGGTATGGGGAGTAAATTCGTTTGACCAGATGGGTGTGGAACTCGGTAAACACCTTGCTAAGACAGTACAGTCGGAACTTAAAGGTCCTACTCTGGTAACAGGTCATGACAGCTCAACTAATGGCCTAATAAACCGTTACAAGACCCTACGTGACAGCTGACACTCGCATACTAAGCAGGAATTAAAACATACAAGATACCTTGACCAACAAACGGCTTTGACCAGTATTAGTTGATGCAAAAATAACTTCAGCAACGGCTAACTTTATTTAAGTATAGCTTTGTGTTGAACAACGACAAACCAAAGGGCAACAGTTACAGGCCTCATTACCCAACCTATTAAACTTTAGGTCGGTGGCATCAAGTCAATAAAATTTATCTATCCTTTAGTTCCTTAATATTTATCCTGGGCCTGCTCGACCTAACTATGGACTGGCCGGTTCATTCGATAAACACCAGGGCGGATAAAAACCAATCCACTATCTGGGTCCTGTGCTAAACGCTCGAAAGTTTCAAGCGTCGAATCACCAGGAAGTTGAAGCGTTTCAGAAACATCTTCGACTCTTAAAATCGTGGGAGTTGCCGGATCTAAAAGAAAGTTCACTATTTGTTCTGTGAATCCTAAAGTCTGTTCGGGAGATAGCTCCTTGTGTTCAACCGGTACTAGGATAGGCTCATTAGCATCTTGTACTGAGTCGTCGATATCATCAAAATGTTGAGTAGGAGCCTCTTCCGTTACCTCATTACGACCCGCATTAGGCAACACTTCAGAAGCCACAAATAAAGGGATGCTAGTTACCTCAGGCTCTTTCCGCCGCCTTACCTCACGCACTTGCACGGGTCCATCAACTATTAATTCAGAAGTAGTTTCAGCTATCTCAGTGGTAGTTTCCCCTTCAACTTCACGTTCCTGCAATTTTTTCACAGGACGTTTAAGCGGTTGAATTTCACCGCCCTTACCACTCAAAACAAGGACAATCTTGTCATTCGGCTCAAGAGAGTGTTCCGCGAAAAATTCTTCTAGCCCACCCAAAAGACGTGGTGGCGAGAAATTGAGAGCATGAGTCTTCTTGTTAGTCGAGTCTCGCAAAACTACTTCACCGGACTCGAAAAGACCTAACATACTTCCCGGGAGCTGCACTGCACCACTACGAAGGCACTGGCGCGTCAGATCAAACTCAAATCTGCCCGATCTGAGAAAGGCTTTATCCTGACCAGATTTTTTCGTCTTCGGCATTCAAGAAGGATACCTCCTTTGCAACAACAATGCCAAGGGGGTGTTCCGTTTACGTGGCAGATGGCGTAGATAGAGATCATTTAACGGGCCCCAGATGTTACGGATAACTGAATAGTCAAACGAGTTCTAAATCCTGATTTCTATAAGTTCTCCTTAGCCTCTATCCAAAAATAATACTGGCGGTAAAGCTGATCATGTTACCCTTCGATTGGAACTGAATATTAAGAAACAGGAACGGGGTAAGCCATCGAGGTCACGACTACTAAACAACTCACCGGAGAAAACTTTCGTGATGGCAGCTACTCACAACTCAAAAGTAGAGTGCAACGGCTTGGACTCCTTAAGAAACAACCTGGTTTCTTAACTGTGCGAATACTTAGTAACCTTGCACTTCTCCTCCTAAGTTTAACTGTTCTTTTGATCTCGGATAACATTTGGCTTCAAGTTGCCAACGCAGCATTTATGGCATTCGTCTTTGGGCAAATAGGGTTTGTAGCTCATGACACTGGCCACCGCCAGGCTTACGGTTCACCAGCTACTAACGACCTCGTAGGCATGCTACATGCAAATTTATTGCTGGGCATGAGTCAAGGGTGGTGGGTCAGAAAACATAACCGCCACCACGCTAACCCGAACCATAGTGATCTTGACCCCGACATCGGCATGGTCATTATGGCGTTCACCGAAGAAGATGCCCTCGCAAAACGTGGTTTTAACCGCTTTATGGTTCGCTACCAGGCCATTTTCCTATTCCCGCTACTCCTTTTCGAGGGACTCAGCCTTCGGATTGGTAGTCTACTTTTCGTGATGCGGCATAGGTCACGATATCGGGCATTAGAAATAGTTCTCATATTGCTGAATTTAGTTTGGTTTACAGGAGTGATTTTCTTTGCGCTGGGGGCAGCTAAGGGACTGTTGTTCATCGTAATTCAACAAGCTCTATTTGGGTTTTACATGGGTTCAGTTTTTGCTCCCAATCATAAGGGAATGCCAGTAGTCAGCCAAAAAGAAGAACCTGATTTCCTGCACCTGCAGGTACTTACTGCTCGTAATATCCACCCACACCCACTGACGGATTACTGGTATGGAGGTCTCAATTATCAAATTGAGCACCATCTGTTTCCCGGCTTAGCCCGTAATCGGCTAAAACAGGCTCGTGAAGTTGTCATGACTTTCTGCCAGGAGAATAATATTTCCTACTATTCGACAAGCATTCTTGGTTCTTATAGGGAAATTCTATCGTCCTATCACCGAGTCAGCGCACCCCTACGCCGTAGCTCAAGACCAACGAACAACTTAGCCCCAAAATAGTAACTCCTGCACTAAAACTTGTGTTTTAGGGAACATTTAAAGTATAGTCGCCTGGTTCCGAAAAAATTTCGAGGAACTTTTCGAAACTCGGGCATTCGCCCGAAAAGTCTGATGTCGGACTCTCGTCCGACGGTGAGGAAACGTGTAAAACATGGTTACAGGAAAAGTAAAATGGTTTAGTGACGAAAAAGGTTTTGGTTTTATAGAACAGGGTGAAGGCGAGCCGGATGTCTTTGTTCACTTCTCAGCCATCCAAGGTGACGGCTTCCGAAGTCTTAACGAGGGCGACGAGGTTGAATTCGAGGTTGAACAGGGCCAAAAGGGCCTGCAAGCAGCTAACGTGACAGTTACCAACGCTGCCCCGCGCGCTGAACGTTACTAAAACTAAAGACCAACTTTAGATTACGCAATTCATAGAGGACCCTTGGATTTGATTTCCTGGGGTCGGCCCGATGGTTAATAGGTATTTATGGGTTCTCTTCCAGTCTTAGTGGGATCCCACTAAGACTGGAAGAGAACGCGGGCTCCCGCGCCTTTCTTATACCTATGATTTTTGGCAATGTTACAGGGTTTATTAATTGCAGGTATATTGACAAACACTCTCTGCCATTTGACGGTTCAATGAATATCTCGGTTATAGAGACGTAAATCTAGCCATCGCTAAGCATCTCTGCCCCACCAACCTTTAGTTGTTGAGTCGCTTTGATGTCTCATCGAGACGAGTTAACCACATTAATGCTGCCTGCCGAAGTAAATCTAGTTCCCTATCTAGGTGCACGGTTAACTCGCGTACCTCATCAACATCGTTACGCTCTTTAGCTACTTGCTGTTTAGTGAAAATCTCGCGATACGCAAACAGCTTATCCCGAATAGCATCAAGATCTTCTTCAACCTGTTTCTTAAGGTCTCGCCAAGAATCACCTTGATCACCGATTGCGATAAAGGTTTCTTCGAGTTGACTTACTTCCTTCTCAAAACGTACAAACACTATTTTGAAATCTTCATTTATCAAACCTTCAACTGCATTAGTAATGATTTCTGAAACCCTATAGCACACGCTGGTAAGGCCCTCGAAATATTGTTGGTTTCTTGGTCCTTTTCGCAACTCCTGCAATAATCTTCGGAAAAGCCACCACGCTAGAGTAGAAATGAGAATGAAAAAGAGATATCTGATCACGATCTTTCTTATTATCACTCATAACTGGATAGTCCGATAGTTGCTGTATAAAACAACCAGCACCTGAAACCTAAAGTGACCCCACTAGTTCTAAATCTGTCTGGGCTAATAATCTTTACGGAATTAGACTGGCATACCGAACTACCAGACCGAATCACATCTCAATCAAAATCTTCAGGTCATTAAAAGCAAACTTTAGTACGCAATGTAGTCTGCCTCTCGCAACAACTGATTTAAGTTTTTTCTTCTACATTTTGGTTACGACCAACCAAATTTATTAAGGTCCGCTTTAGATCAAAAGTATTCATGTTGTTGATCTAGCTCTACTCAACCAATAATGAGAAGTTTTTCTCGTACCCAAATACCTGCGATCACTATGCTGAGTTATTGGCTTATAGTTAGCTCGCGCGAGCCAAGCGACTTTCGTCGCAGGGTCCCGGAATGAACTTCGTGTTCAGCGGGACCCATTTTTATGTTTACCTACAGGTAAAATCGTAACTCGATGTTTTTACTTCGCTAAACACCATGCAAAGATCAGCCTTTAATTGCACGTATTCTAAGTGAATAATTACTATTTAAACTGTTACCAGGACGTACCCCATTTTGTATAGCCATACTCCTATTAGAGAAGTCAATTATTGGGCAAGCCAAGATAACGGTGTCACGGTCTGCCGAGAGATCCCTAATGACCCGTTAAGAAGTTTTACTCGTTTGGTGGAAGTTACCGTTACGGAATGATTGAGCGAGGGCTTTCGGGACTTCAGCTTCAGCTTCAACCACTTTGGCGCGCATAGCTTCAACCTGGGCTCTCATTTCCTGCTCTCGCGCCTCTGCCATTGCTCGTCGCTCTTCAGCCTTTGCTTGGGCTACTTTCTTGTCTGCTTCTGCTTGGTCCGTCTGTAGCGTTGCGCCTATATTACGACCAACGTTCACGTCTGCAATGTCTATCGACAGAATATTAAACGCTGTCCCACTGTCCAAGCCTTTGGCAAGAACCGTTTTAGAAATCGAGTCGGGATTCTCTAGGACTTCCTTGTGACTGTCTGCAGAACCAATAGAAGATACAATACCTTCACCCACACGAGCAATGATGGTTTCCTCACCAGCGCCCCCCACTAGACGTTCAAGGCTAGCCCTGACGGTTACGCGGGCGGTACTGATAAGCTCAATGCCATCTTTTGCTACAGCAGAGATATTTGGGGTCTGAATCACGCGAGGGTTTACTGACACCTGAACAGCATCGAGTACTTCGCGTCCTGCGAGATCAATTGCAGCCGCCTGGTCATAAGTTAGGTTCAGATTGGCTTTGTCGGCCGCGATTCGAGCATCAACAACACGGTCAACGTTCCCGCCAGCAAGGTAATGATCCTCAAGTTGGTTCTGCTCTACATCTATGCCCGCCTTATCAGCTTTAATCATCGGGAGAACAATGACGCGTGGGGGTACTCGCCGAAGACGCATAGCAACCATGCTGGTGAGACTTACGCGCACACCGGCAGCTAATGCTGAAATCCATAATCCAACTGGCACTATATTCAAAAGGATGATGAAGAAAAGGATTGCAGCTCCAGCTATAACTAGTAGAGCACCTGATCCACCTTCCATCATCGTATTGCACCGGCTAGTCCATTACTCCTGGACATATTTGGGGGGTTTGGACATGCTCTCGTCCTTCGGGTGAAACAATTGCATTTAATCATGCGTGATTATCTCACATTTGGCCCACTATTTGCATCCGAGAGCTTTTGGCTACTCTTTAGCCTTACGCCAAGAAGCTGTCTTAACGAATTCTAATACCGTCGGAAGATTAATTTCGTAAGAGGTTCTCTATGAATTTCCCACAGATCAACTATTTTAGTTACTTGTATGGATCGGCGGCGTCACGAAGACCGTCACCTACGAAATTAAAGCAAAGCACCACGATCACGACACATAAACCTGGCAAAAGAAGCCATGGGCTCATTACCACAGTACGTACGTTCTGAGCCTGCTGCAACATCACTCCCCAAGTAACGGCCGGGGGCCGCAAGCCAATACCTAGAAACGATAGTGCTGTTTCACCAAGGATCATGTAAGGAATAGCTAACGTTAGATGAACAATGAGATAACTCATGAACCCTGGAAGCAAGTGCCGCGTAATTATGCGGATATCTGAAGCTCCATACACTTGGGCCGCCATAACGTAATCCTCGTTACGAAGTTGCAGTAGTTTTCCTCGAACGACCCGTGCCAGGCCAGTCCAACCCAGGATTGATAGGATAATGGTGATCATGAAATAGGTTCGCGTCTGTGGCCAAGTAATGGGAACAGCAGCAGCAAGTCCCATCCAAAGCGGGAGGGTTGGTATCGATTGTAAGAATTCAATCACGCGCTGCAAAAACATATCGACCCAGCCACCAAAATAACCTGATAAACCGCCTAGGAGAGAACCAAGGATAAAGCTGAGAAAAACACCTACAAGACCAATGGATAGAGAAACTCTAGCGCCGTGAAGAACTCGCGAGAACATATCGCGGCCAAGACTCTCAGTTCCAAACAAGAAAATAACCCCAGGATCCTCCACACCCAAAAGATGAATTCGACTTGAAAACAAACCAAGAACACTGTATTCGTAACCCGTCACAAAAACCTTCAATGGATGGATCTGTTCTTTATCCAGCTCGAACATATTTGCACGTGTCACCGGATGCCTTGAACTTTTCAGGCCATACACGAAGGGTCGATGAAGTTTACCGTCATGAATGATTCGAATTGCCGTAGGTGGCGCGAACAAGTGTTTCTTATGCCGGTAAGCAGGATCAGCCGTAGAAAAGAAACCCGCAAAAATAGCTAACACGTAGGCGATCGAGAGGACAACCACGCCGAATACCGCCAACTTGTGCTTCGAAAATCGGCGGCGCATTAATGCCCAGCTGGAAGCCATGTAGTAACGTTCTTCTGCTTCGGTTTCTTTAAGGCTGGGAATCGAGTTGGCTTCGTTAGCGTTACTAGTCATTAAGCATTCTCATCCCTGCACTTCGAATCGAATCCTCGGGTCAAGGATCACCAGGAGCATATCGGAAATAAGAGTTCCAACTAGACCGAGAGCACTTAGCAGCATGATAATGGCACCAGCTAGATACATGTCCTGAGCCTTTAATGCCTGGAGTAACAACGGGCCTATTGTGGGTAGGCTCAGCACGATAGCTGTTAGAGCAGCTCCCGACACTATTGCTGGGAGTAGGTAACCGACGGTACTCATGATTGGATTTAACGCCACTCTGACTGGATACCTAATTAAAAGTCGCCTTTCATCCAGACCCTTGGTGCGAGCAGTTACAACGTATTGTTTATTAAGCTCATCGAGGAGCGACCCGCGAAGAATACGAATGATCTCAGCTGTCCCAGCGGTACCAATCACGATAAGAGGAACTGGTAGGTGTTTCATAAGGTCAACGACCTTACCCCAACTCCAATCAGCAGCTATGTATTCCCGCGAGAACAACCCGCCGGGGCTCCAACCAAAGAAGTTCAAAGCGAGGAACATCAGGATCAACGCCAATAAGAAATTGGGTGTGGCTAGCCCGAGAAAGCCTAGAACGGTAACTATATAGTCCCCGATAGAGTTCTGGTGAGTAGCGGAGTAAATACCTATAGGGATGGCTATGAGATAAACCAGAAACAAAGTAGAGAGCGATATCGTAACTGATAAGGCCAAGCGCGTACCCACTACTGAGGCGACAGGCCTGTCCATCAAGAAAGACTCGCCAAAATCTCCTACTAAGAGACCCTTAGCCCAATTAACATACTGAATAATAAAGGGATCACCAAGACCATAACGGTCGACAAGCTGTTGCCTCATATCCTCTGTAACTACGATCCTCCGTGCTTCGAGTTGCTGCAGGTACGTAGTTAAGTAGTCACCAGGAGGCAACTGAATGATCAAAAAGCTAACAAAAGAAAGCATGACCAGCAAAACAGCCATATAAACTAAGCGGCGAATTATGTAACTAATCAAAAGATCACCTGCACCTGCTCAACAAAATACCCTAATTACAGCATTCACATGGCAAGTTAGCTCACGAACACAACAAGACCAGTAGCTGACCAATAGAAACTGGGGGTGGAAAGATTTCCACCCACAGACTTAACTATCTTGCTTTAGCTCTTTCGTCTAATCTTATTCCCGGAAGAACAGTTGATCAGCTTCGAGAGTCAGATCGCCGAACCAAATGGCGGTGCCAAAAAATCCGGTCGGCACATTAACCAAGTTCTTCTTGGCAATTACCAGGGCTGGTAATTGACCAACTACCCCACTAATGAGGTTGTTCTCATAGTGCAGGTCGAAGATCTGTTGGGAAACTAGTTTGTACTGAGGAGAACCACGCTCAGACTTGTAGCGCAATTCAGCCCAGTCGAACAAGTCTTTGGCCCATTGCGGGGGCTCTTCACCAGGAAGCTGGCCATCTACATAATCATCAGCAGAGGCTCTACCTTCTTTAATCGCAACGTCGGCAAGTAACCAGTCGCCCCAGTTGGTAGCCCAGTTCATGTCGTGACTACCGTGCGCGAACGCTTCCCGAGCAATCCCGTGCTGACGTCCTTCGGAACCAAGACCGAAGCCTAGAGTGTTGACTTCAATCAGGTTGGCATTACGCCGTTCACTCCAAAGGGCACCCTCTGTGAGATTGATCGTGGTGGAGATACCTGCTTCGTCCCAGTACTCCTTCAGGAGCTCGACACTTTCGGGTGGGGGTACTCCCTCACCAACGAGACGTCCTTCAACAGTAAGTGTAAAGGGTTCGCCATCAGGACCTAACCGCCAACCGTCACTGTTTCTTTCTGCAAGACCAACAGCATCTAGTAGAGCTGCGGCTTGCTCAGGATCGTAGGCGTCCAGCGGGTTGTTGTTCCACTTTTCCATTTGGAATGTGGTGTCTAAAACCGCGAAGTTAAGTGGTTGACCAAGACCAAAGAACACGGCTTGGTTGATCTCTTCAGCGTCAATTGCGAGTGACAAAGCGTTGCGGAAACGAACATCTTGGAACATTTTGCGTTTGAACGGATCATCAATAGTCTGGTTGACCGCATAGGACAGCTCAGACCGGCCTTGCTGGTAAATCTCTTGCACCGTATAGCCGCCAGCTTCCTCGTTCTGCTTGAACAGAGCGTAATCGGAAACTGAAGCTACTTGGGGGTTCCACTCCAAGTCAACTTCACCAGCAATGATCTTAAGCTTAATGGTCTCGGGATCAGCTATACCGGCAACAATACGGCCGATGTACGGTAACTGCTGACCGAGTTCATCAACTTTCCAGAAGTACGGGTTACGCTCGTGAACCTTAGTGGAGTCTGTAACCTCAACAAGTCCCCACGGCTGCATCACTGGGCGCGGTCCAGAAACTGGTCCATCCTCAATTAGGTGAACAAAACCATTCTGGTACTCCCAATCGTTTGATTGGTGAGCTTCTGCCCATCCTGCAAAGCCTAGCTCTTCAGCTAACGCGTCAGCATCAGGGTTGAAGTCAATATGGAATTGCTGCATGTAGTGGGAAGGCAAGTACGCGTGCCAGTCACCACCAGCTGGTTCACCCATGGTGAAGATCCATTGCGGGAAAGGATCATCCGACTCAAGACGCACAGTGTGATCATCTATCTTGATTGCCCGACGAGCAGCACTGAGCCAGAATGGTGATCCTCCACCAACTCGAGTGTCAAAGTGCCAGTTATTCATGGCATACAGGATGTCGTTAGCATCGAACGGATCCCCATCAGACCACTTCGCACCTTCACGCGTGGTGATGGTAATGCTCCGGTAGTCATCGGCAACATCAAAACTCTCGGCCAAATGAGGGTGAGTTACTTGGTCTCTATCTACGTAACCTAGGTTACTGACACGCTCGGTCTCTTCCTGCAGCGTGTTCCACGGTGAGTCATCAGGCACAAAAACGTAAATAATGTCATTGTACTGACCGTTCTCTTCGAGTGGCATCAATACCGCTGGATTGTTTGGTAGTCGCTCAGCTACTGGAGGAAGCTCACCTGCAGCAACCTTCGCAGCTAACTCCGGCGCTTCCGAATACTGCGCCCAAGCAGTCGTACCAAGCAAACCAACGACAACTAATGCCGCGGCACCTTGCAAAACTTTTCTCACCTGTAATACCTCCCCAAATTTGGACTTACTAAAAAATCAAACATCTTACTCACTAACCAGCTCATAATACCCAATGAATAAGAGAAACGTCGTTCTCCCACCGATCGCACTCTCCATGACGGGTTTATTAAGTCTGTTGTGGAAGGATACTTGATCCTGTGGGGACAGTCAAATGTGAAGGTCTAAGCCGACACGATCGTGAGGCTCTTAATCGTACACCGAATGAACTAAATTATAAGATTGCAATAACTGTAGGTTTGGCAATAGCACGTAGCACTATAAAATATATGCCATGGAGGTGTCATGTCTAAAAAACCAACTGTCTTGCTATCCCCTCATTTCCGTACCATAGATGAGATTTTCGACCCGATAGACCTTAAGCGTCTTGCTTCATTCAGTCACATAGCGTGGGGTCGTGATGAACCTCTTCCAGAAGATAAGTTCGACATCCTTCTACCGGACACTTGGGCTTATGTGAGCACTCGTCACGCTCCGTACTCAGGCGGAATGAACTCTGAAAGGCTGGCCAGAGCCCCGAAACTCCGGGCGCTCATAGAGGTATCCGGGGGATTCCCTGGAGGCATCGACTATGCCGAGTGCTTTAAGCGTGGAATACGTGTCCTTAGTTGCGCGCCCGCCTTCGGCCCACAGGTCGCTGAGATGGCTCTTGGTATGGCAATAGCAGGTGGACGAGGCTTGGTCACTGAACACGAAGCGTTTCGACAAGGCAACGAAGTGTGGCAGAGTGACCTGCCTGAGAGGGACTTCAGTCTTTATGGCAAGGACGTGGGATTCGTCGGGTTTGGTTCACTCGCACGAAACCTATTACCTTTGTTGCAGCCCTTTGGCGTTTGTGTGCGCGCCTTCGACCCGTGGCTTCCTGATACTGCCGTAACTAAGCTTGGCTGCATACCAGCTAGTCTTGACGAGGTTCTCTCGGAAAGTCGAGTGGTATTTGTACTGGCCGTACCAACACCCACTAATCGAGGTTTGTTATCACGTGAGAAGCTTCGCTTGTTACAACGAAACGCCCTCCTCTTATTAATTAGCCGCTCGCACCTGGTAGATTTCGATGCCCTTACCGAGTTACTTCAAGAAGGCTGCTTCCAGGCTGCGATCGATGTCTTCCCTGAAGAACCCCACTTTCCAGCGGACCATCCAATCCGAAAGGTGCCAGGTGTAATCCTTTCTGCCCATAGGGCAGCTTCAATCCGCCTTGAACGCCGGGCTATCGGAAGGATGGTGGTGGACGACCTTGAACTCATGGCTCGTGGATTACCCCCAACGCAATTACAGGTTGCCGAACCGGAATTGATCCAGTTAAGAGGCAAAGCTTCCTAGGCTCCAGTGATTACTACAAACTTGCTACACTGCTAATGATTAATTAAGCCTCATCGGAATGCACTGCGCGAAAGAATGGTCTTAGCTCTCGCCCCATTCTTTCGCTTTAAGTTACGTAAGATACATGGGGTAACTTCTTCGGCCGGTATTCGCAAACACCACATAATTGGAAATTTTGGTGAATAAAAACCCGAACGACCTATACTAATCGTGCTGTTTCTTGATTGCTCGGCCGACAATATATTCAACAAGCTTCGGATGGATCTGTTCTAACCACGGTAGTAACCTTAATTTCCAAGGGATTACTAGTTTTCTCCTCCGCTGGGCAACTGCCTGCAGAATGGCTTTGCTACAAACTTGGAGCGAAATCGACTCGCGACTGTAACTACGTGAACTATTACCAATTGGTAGACCGTCAGCACCTAAGGCCTTATGGCGAAGATCCGTCCCCCTCAGCCAGTGTGGGAGTACCGTAAGAATATCAACACCTGTGTCTTCAAGCTCCATTTGTAGGGTTTTGAGGAGTCCTTGAACAGCATGCTTAGAGGCAACGTAACCACTGTGAAGTGGGACACCAATCTCACCCTGGATTGAGGAGATCGCTACAATCATCCCCTTATTACGAACTAAGTGAGGTAGTGCTGGCATTAGACAGTGGACCACACCTAAATAGTTTGTCTCGATAAGTTCCCAGAAAAGACCGGGGTTAGTTATCTCATCGAAACGAGCCCACATGCTCAAACCCGCATTGGCAATAAGGTAATCAATAGAGCCAAAATGATCTACGGTGCGTTCGACTAGAGTTGCGCAATCATGGGGTTTAACGACGTCACCGGGCACGATCAGCACCTCAGCTCCTACAGCCTCACAAGCGTCTGCCGTTACCAGCAGTTCCTCTTCACGACGGGCAAAAAGCACTAGCTTAGCTCCAGCGACAGCAAACTCGTGTGCCAAAACCGCGCCTAAGCCCGACGAAGCACCAGTTATGACTACTGTCTTACCAGAAACTCTCGTCACTCTCGTCAAGTCTCCGAACGCACCTTAGTCGAAGGTGCCATTACGAACAGCAAAGATATTCTTTGGATCAACGGCATTCTTTACCTGACGAAGCACTGCGGTACTACCTTCTGTCTGAATCTGTGGCAAGAACTTCTGCCGTATCTTACCAACGCCATGATGATGAGAAAGGGAACCTCCGTTATCAAGAATTACTTGACGGAGGCGCTGCTCGACCTGGTGATACACCTTATCGGGATCCTGTAAACCGACTCCACTAAACCCCATAGTAAAGTAGATGCAGACGCCTGTGTGGTACGTCTGGGTAACACGATAAGCTAAGTAAGGGCGTCCTCTAATACCGTGCTCTAGCGCCTGTTTACCCAGCTCCTCTTTTACTGATCTAGTGACATCATGAATGCGGTTCCAAGGAACCGACGTTTCGAAAGTTTCCCCTAAAATCTGAAACTGACTAAAAAAATCGCGAATGTAAGCAATACCGAATGTAAGCATGTATCCACGTTTACCTCCACTAGAGCCTCCGCTGAGACCACCAAAACGACGTGCTAGTGGAAAGATTGTCCTCCGTTGCTGTTTTACCTCTGCAGCATTGCCTTCCATTAAGATCGTACAGGCCACCATTTTCTTTGGGTCGTACCCTTTTAGTTGGAAGAGAACAAAACTCTGGAGACGTCCCTGGAGACTAGCCCAAAGGGTCTCTTCGCCACGTAGAGCCCGGCCGAACCGGAATTCATTGTTGTTCACTAACCGAATGCTAGCGGGCAATCCACCAGACCTTCGTAACTCGTAAAGGAATTCAACGCCGCGCTCAAACGTAGGAAAAACTAGTGACCCATACGCCTGCACTTCAGGCAGAGGATGAATCTTAATCACTGCTCGGGTCACAATCCCAAAATTACCTTCGTTGCCGAATAAGAGTAAACGTGGTTGTATTCCGATTGCATTTCGCGGGGTCACTTGATGAGTCTCAATAATGCCTGCTGGTGTAATTAAAGTAGCTTCTATGACGATGTCTTCAATATTTCCGTAACGGTTCTTCTTCATGCCACTAGCGTTTGTAGCAATCCAGCCACCCAAAGTGGATAGTTCAACACTATCTGGATCGTGTCCCGAAGTGTAGCCTTTGGCACCAAGAGCCGCCTCTAATGCCTTGCCAGAAATACCGGCTTGAACATGTGCCTGGCCATTCTCTTCATCGATCCAGAGGATCTTATCCATTTGCCTCATGTCGACAGAAACTACGGTCCTGCGCTCCTCGCGGGGGACTGTCAAGGCACCACTTACATTAGTACCACCACCGTAGGGGATCAGAACAACGTCCCACTGACCAGCCAACTCAATAAGCGCTTGTACATCCTGGTCGGTCTCAGGGTAAACCACTAGATCAACAACCCGTTTAAGAGCGTCTCGATAAAGGATCCGATAAACCTCATCAACACTAAGTTGCCCATGGCTATGAATCAGGCGGTCTCGGTCATCCTGAGACACTTGATTAGAGTCCATCACCTTGAGAAGACTAGTTATAAATTCTTCTGATAAATTAGCTGTAGGAATCTCAGTATCGTAATTTTCTTCCTGTAGATCTTCTCGACGAACCGAAATGCCTAACATCTCTTCAACAAATGGAACAAACGCCGGCAGCGCGTATCCTGCCAAGGGATACCGATCTCCCGTTAAACGAACCGTAGTATCTCCATCAAACTCAAAGCGGGTATCTGTATACCCCCACTTGTGTGGGTTACGCTTTCCAGGCGATGGGTCGTAATTTGCATCCATAGAACGGTTACTTTGGGTCACTACTGAGGCTCCGGATTCAATAGGCTTGTAATGTGAACAGCTTGAACAAGAGCAGCTGTCTCGAGTTGGAATCGCAGTGACCGCCGTTTTGGCATAAGGGTGGTTTCGCCAAGTAAAGGTGGAGAGATCACAGCCTCTACCATTCCTGGGTTAAGATTCATGTTTCCCCTTGGTGTTTTCGGCCATAACGAATGGATACCACGTAAGGCAATCGGAATGATCATCACATCTTGCGGGAGACTGGCGAATAAGGGATGTTGCAAAGGAAACAGCTGTGTCCCGAAGGCGGCTGTAGTTGCCATCGGATAAATGACTGCTGGACGCTCATTGAGCGCATCTACTACCCTTTTCAGGGGTGAACCAGCTTCGCCACTAAGATCGCGAGTAACGTAACCATCCACCTCCTCAAGCAATTCATCGAAATCGTCTGAAGTTACGCCAAACATAGTCATCGACCAAGGTCCTAATTTTACCCCTGAAGCGGCAAGGTTCCGCCGGGCTAACATCACACAGGGCTGAGATCCCTCCCAACCCATAGCTCCTCGGAGTTCTTCCGAATTAAGGACTTGGTACATCACCGGGTGGTCGAGAAGACTCTGATGGGTAGGCAGAAACAGAACCTTTGTCTTGCCTGGGGTCAGGTCTAAATTTTCCACAATTTCGTAGAAACCTGGGTCGATCGTAACCTTCACTTCAATACCAAATCGTTGAAGAGTCTCTTCAGCCCAGCCGAGCCATTGGCGCCAACCAAGTTCGAGTCGAGTATGGCGGTTTACTCGAGCCCGCGCTAATTTTCGTTTTTCTGAACCAATGCGCCATGAGGCAACTAACCAACCCGCCATTTTTATTAAGCGATGCCACCGACCTAGAATTACTTCTCGACCAGAGGAAGAGTGCTCTAAGAAGCTACCTCGGTCGATATCACCCTTGAGCAACTCTGGCAATTCTGGAGCTACTAATCCACACCCTGGTAAGCCAGCCACCAAATCCTTGCAACGATCCACAACATTAACGGCAACATCGATCATGTCTCTGGTGAGGTAGCTATACGGTTGACCGTACCAGTAATCTTTAGGTTTGATTCGACCTGGGTCTTCCCGATGGGCCTTGTAAAACTTAAACAACATCTCCTCGCAAAGATGGATATCCTGACTAAGCCGTTGCAAGGATTTTTGACTAGCACCGTCGATACCGCTGAGCTTCCTCTGTAAGAGGTCTCCCTCGACCATCACGCGCCAGACTGAACTTCCAAGCCAAGCAAAGTTACTGTACACGTTGTAGCGGGTACTTAGGAGGTCACCAGCAGCTAAGTAATCTAGGGTACGACGAGCAACTTCAAAGAGTCCTGATTGAAGCGGAAGCTCAACTTCCACTCCGTCAACAACAATTAAAAAGGCTTCCGACCAACGTGGGTCATCAAGAATAACGCCCGGTAGTGTTAAAGCAGCCTGCTGGGCGTGCTCTAAGGGCACTCGTGCTAACCCCAATTTATGAATAACACCCTCACCAAACGCTTCACCACCGGGCTCCCTATTGGCAAGGGTGTCAATCAAAATACTTTGATAAAGACCAAGGAATTCTTCTTCATCGCCCAAATCTCTCTCTACAAATAATCTCTTGAGTTGTAGATAGATAAGGGTTCCTTGATGATAAACACCTTCAGCATTTAGGAAGTCCCCGTAAGCTTCATTTAGGCGCCGATCACGGAGTGAAGGGACCCCACGTTGTATAGCTACGACCAGTTCCACACGCCGTTCGAGATCCTTAACATGATCGGTAGATTGAGTAGCAGTGGGCCAAACCAACTCCTCAGCATCCCACCCTTGAAAACAACCAGCACTACCTAATTCATCAATTATCACTTGGGCTACGGCATCGTAACCAATTGGGAGTTGTTCAGTTGATTGTGTTGCCTCTGTACCTACCGCGCCGTCTTTTACAAGAGGGATTCGGCCAGGGGTATCTTCAACAGCCATCTACTGCTCAACCTCCTCGCGTGGGTACATTATCAGCAACAGCCCTTTGATCGATGGCGGACCCCGCAATAGCACCCGAGATGTTATCTATTTTCCCTTCTTGAAATGCCTGGTTGTCAGCTATACTTTCGCTTCTCGTTTGTAAAACATGTTTTTTGAGCCCAGGTATGTGAACCTCCTGGATGTATTTGGGCCAATTAATGCGTTTCACATCAAAACCAAACATTCCTTGATCTTCGCATGAAAGTGATCGGAAAAGCGCAGTCGTATTATCAGTTTTAAACTCAAAATTGAAGCGGGTATACGTGCTGTAGATACTACAGTAGTAAATAGCACGGTCATAAATCGTTCTTAGTAAAGTCACGCGACGCTTTAAACGCTTTGCGCCAGGTAACGTTGGGAATCTTTCCAAAAGCCACTGCAAGCTACTGAGTGGAAATTGGTACCGCATGAATATCCAGCGGCGAAACAGCCAAGGAGAAGGATAAGTCCAACGTCCCGTGCGAATAGGCTCTCCTTTACGTCCCCGCATGGGAAACCGCTTAAAATAATCGTGGCACAGATCGACCAATTCCCTGAGTCGTATAGGATTTTTAATCCCACTACTAACATGATAGAAATTGATTCCACCCTGGGCTGCTATTTGTGGGATAGATGCCAGGATAGCGTTGACAACAAAATCAACTGGGATAAGATCGATAGTGGTTTTGGGATTACCTGGAAAATCCGGTAATCTGCCCTTGCTGAATGGCGCGATAATACCGTCTGCCACCTTGAGGCCATCCAACCATCCGGGCTCAGGTTCTGACAAGCTACTCTCAATAATCGATGGGCGAATGATAACCGTTGGTAGATCTCCTTTAGTTAAAGAAATTAATTGTTCGCCAAGCGCTTTAGTCAAAGTATAACTATCGTGCCAACCCATTTGCCTGGCACAGCGCATTCCATAACTGACCAATTGCTCCCGCAGCCACTTGAAACGAAGTTTTTCAGCCGAAGCTATGTCTCCATTCCCACCTTGACTACCACCTCTACTGCGAGCAGCCTTTCGTTGGAATCTCTTCATTCGAAACAGTTTCCTTGAATCTCTTTCAATATCCCGGCACACACCCAGCATTCTTTCAACAGCCATCTCTGGGTTGAACGGCTTATTCAGACCCCTACCCATTATTTGGGCCAAAGTCCGGTCAGTAGGTAGAGGCTTTTCCTTTAATGGCTCGCGCTGTTGGCCACTAACATATGCGGTAGAAACATGCACAAACAGTGGTTGCTTCTCAAAAGTCTTTGCCACTTTGAGTAGCCGCTGTGGTCCCAAGGTGTTCAAGTTAATCGCTTCGTCTATTTGCTCATCGAAAACAACAGTAGCTGCGCTATTAATGACAATCTGCACCTCGCTGGAAAGTCGAGCCAACTCTTGCGGATCAAGCCCTAACCCGTCCTTCGTGAGATCTCCGTCAATAGCAACCAAACGCTCTCTCGCAAAAGTTTCGAAGCTATCACCGTGTATCTCTCGCAACTTTCCAAAAACACTAGATCTAAGAATCTCTCGTTCAAGTCGAGAAGTAGGAGTTAAGACAGGTCCCCCGTTTTCCCCACCTCTAGATCGGATAAGCAAATAAATGCGCTCAACATCTGGGACTACACGAAGGATCTTTTCCACCAACCCCTTAGCAAGGAACCCGGTGGAACCAGTAATCAGCAAGGTCTTCCCCTGCAAGAAATCTACTACTTTACTCATATCAGATGTCCGGGCACCGAAGGTGGCCTGGAATCTCGCTGGGACGAAACTCGCCGGCTAAAACTGAACCCCGTAAATCACCCTCCTAAAGCCCTTAATTATAACCCACAATCAATCGGAAAGAGATTGATTAAAAACGTAACCTTTTCATTCACCCTTTAAGCCTCCAGAGTAAGTCACCTAGCACCTTGTTCTCAGATCGAAATGTTGTCCCTTGAATAAGCAGGTAAGCTATTGCGAATGCAGCCTCCTATAAGACCGCGATTGCGGATGTCTCTTCTTGCTATTGGTTGCCTCAGCTTCATTGCTATTGGCATGCAAGGTGGGGCTTTGGGCGTGGCTTGGCTACAAATGCAAGACACTTTCGGCCGAAGCCTTGAATCGCTAGGCATCTTGCTCTTAGCAACAACTGTAGGGGGCTTTTTCGCCAGCTTCTGGAGCGGCCGAATTGTTGCCGTAACTGGGGTCGGTTGGTACTGCTTAATTGGTGCTCTTCTTAGTCTGATAGGCCTAGTCGCAATCAGCCTAACGCCAACATGGGTGGGTTTAGTAATTTCAACTCTAATCGTTGGTTTAGGCCGAGGAGCTATTGACACCGGCGTCAACACCTTCGTAGCACAGAACTACTCCACCACTAGCATGAACTGGCTCCATGCGACTTTTGGTATTGGCTCGTTCTTAGGTCCCCTTTTGGTGATTTTTCTCGTGATCACGTTGCCACTAACTTGGCAAGTCAGTTACGCTGCATTAGCAACCTTTCAACTTGTTATTACAGCCCTTTTCGGCGTTACGCGCAAGAACTGGGACCTTGACTACAGAAGTCAACCGAGGGGTGTAGGCGAGATGAGGAGCCCCTCGGCTAAGGAGAGTCTCAAGCTTGGCATGGTCTGGCTCTGTATCGGCCTGTTTGCAATTCATACAGGTCTCGAGGTTAGTGCAGGGCAACTAACAAACAATTTGTTTGTAGAGTCAAGAGGGATAGATCCGGGTCTATCGGGTTTATGGATCGGATTTTTCTGGGGGTTTATTACACTTGGCCGGGTCGTGTTCGGAGGCTTGAGCGATCGGATTGGCATTGCCCCGGTCTTAAGGGTCTGCACTCTGGGAACGGTTGTCGGAACATTGCTATTGTGGTGGAACCCCGCAAATACCGTGAGTTATCTTGGCTTGGCTCTAATGGGTTTGACCCTAGCCCCTGTATTCCCCTCCTCGGTTTCCAGGACGCCACGTCTTGTAGGAATTTGGCACAGCCCGAATGTAATCGGCTTCCAAGGAGCAGGTGCTGCCCTTGGCGTAGCAATTCTCCCAAGCCTGACCGGTGTCCTTGGTGACCGCATCGGCTTTGAAGTAATCCCAATATGCATGACTTTAATGGCCCTCGCCCAAGTCCTTGTCCACGAAGCGATAACCCGCAGAGAGCAGCGGATTGACATAGCGACTTGAATAATCAACAGTCAACAGTCGGCTATGTGGAGTTAGTCCGAAACAACCGCAATTTTCGTTTCTTGTGGCTGGGTCAGTTGGTAAGCCTACTCGGTGATTGGTTCAACCTGATCGCATCAGCCACTTTGATTGCCATACTGACCGAGTCGGGCCTTGCAGTGGGTGGCCTCTTCATAGTGCGTATGCTTGCGCCATTCCTGGTCAGCCCGATAGCCGGAGTGGTCGCAGATCGTTTCAATAGGAAGAACATTCTAGTTGCTACTGACATCGTTCGTTCAGTCACTCTACTTTGTTTCCTGCTCATTCGTGACCCAGGCGACATTTGGTTGCTATATGTCTTAACAGCTATACAAATGGGCATCAGTGGCTTTTTTACCCCTACGCGGACAGCTTTTCTCGGTGATTTAGTCAGTAAACGTGAGCTTGGCGCTGCTAATGCCATAAGCGCCTCTACATGGTCAGTTATGCTGTCGGTGGGCGCAGCACTCGGGGGCCTTGTTTCTGGCCTTTGGGGAATCTATCCAGCCTTCATTATCGATAGTGCTACATTCTTGGTTTCTGCACTATTTATCCTCCAAATTCGTTCTGAGCCATCACCTGACGCTGTTGAACGCGGAGAGAGTGCGTTAAACAGCGCTTTAAGTAAGTATCTCAAGGGGCTCAACTATCTTTGGGGTAATCGCGGGATCCTTTTCATCACACTGCATAAGGCAATGGTAGCTGCAATTGCCGGCTCAACCTTTGAAATTGTCCAAGTCGCGATAGCTAAGGAGATCTTTTCTATTGGTGTGGGCGGCAGTCTCGGCCTCGGCCTAATGTTCATGATGACGGGACTAGGTTCTGGTATTAGTCCGATCTTGGCCCGGATCTTTACAGGCGATAGTAATCACCGGCTCAGTTGGGCAATTGCCGCAGGCTATGCCACAGTAGCGATCGGCTACATAGTCGTCTTTCCGTTAGCAAACTTCGGCCTCACTTTGTTGGGTATTGCCCTGCGCGGCTTTGGTGGTGGCATGATCTGGGCCTTTTCCTCCCAGCTGCTCCTTCAACAGGTCCCTTCCCATATGCGCGGTCGCGTATTCGCTACCGAATTCGCAACGTTCATGCTGATAGCCTCAATTGGAGCCTTCCTGGTAGGCCAAGCGTTGGATACCTTCTCGATCTCCAACGTAATTGCTGGTCTCGCCACAATCATTGTTTTGCCTGGAACGTTGTGGACCATATGGATTTTTTACCAGATGCGAAAGGCAAAGCTCTAAGAGGGTTTCCCAGCACATCTTTTATCCAAGGTACTGTTTGTAGGGTATGTGGTAATAACACTACGAAAGACAATACTATTTCGTACCCTCATTAGCGCTAAGAAACCAAAAAAGTAAGCACTTATACATCGAATCCCTAACGACGATTCACCGAAAATACCAGCAGAGTCGAAAGTGGTCGGTTTTAATCGCAAAATAGGGTTTGGCGAAACCACATCAATAATATCGAAGTCCTTATCCAGCTTTTGTCCTACCGCTATGACATACATGGACCTCTACTTATGCCTTAACTGCTAGACTCGAACAGGATAACCTTGTAAGTCCACTTCTCCTCAGAATAAGGAGTCTAACGATGATCTCAAAATACCCCTTTGGTGAGACTGCACACAAAAGTACTCGCACATTATTCGGTGCAGCAGCCCTAGGGAACGTAACGCAAGACGAAGCTGACAGAACCCTTGAACTAATACTCGAATACGGCATAAACCACATCGATACGGCAGCTAGTTACGGAAATGCTGAGATTCGCATCGGACCATGGATGCGAGAACACCGCAAGACCTTTTTTCTTGCCACCAAAACGGGAGAACGAACCTACAAAGCAGCTCGCGATGAAATCCATCGATCACTTGAACGCATGAGAGTCGACTTTATTGACCTCATCCAGCTCCACAACCTAGTCAATTTAGACGAGTGGGAAGTAGCTATGGGCCCCGACGGAGCCCTAAAAGCAGCAATAGAGGCGCGAGACCAGGGAATCGTTAGATTCATTGGCGTAACGGGTCATGGCCTAACTGTAGCAGCCCGTCATCTACAAAGCCTCAAGCACTTCGAATTCGACTCAGTACTATTGCCATACAACTACATCATGGCAAAAAACCCACAATACCTGAGTGACTTTGAAAAGCTATATGCCATGTGCACAAAACGCGGAGTCGCGATACAAACCATAAAGACTTTACTTCGGCGGCCTTGGGGTGAAAGACTCCAAAACCGAGCAACCTGGTATCAACCATTGGAAGACCAAGAATCAATTGACACTGCCGTACATTGGGCACTTGGTCATGAAAGAATATTTCTTAACACAGTTGGTGACATCCATTTACTCCCCTTAGTACTCAATGCTGCCTCCCGGTACAGAATTCCTAAAACGGATGAAGCAATGGAAAACGTCCTTAAGGGCCGGCAATTAGAGCCCTTATTTACGGAATAAGTAATTCGAACATGGTACCAACTGATTCTCAATCTGGGATTATCCACATCCACCTCGATCCTCTTGGCGGCCTATCGGGTGATATGTTTTTAGCAGCAGTACTTGATACCTGGCCAGACATGATAGAAGGAACAGTAGAAGCGATGCGAGCTGCTGGCCTTCCAAACAATTGGTTGATCGACTATGTAGCTGCTAAAGACCACGGTCTCACTGGCAGTCGTCTTAACATTATTCCTCCTAAAGAGGGTAAATCGAGACCAACCGGCAGCTTCAGAAAAATCCGAAAACGGCTAGAAGACTCGCCCATGAGAAATAGTGTGAAATCAGGCGCCTTACGCATCTTTACTTGCCTCGCGGAGGCAGAAGCTAAAGTACACGGCGTCTCTGTAGACGAAATCCACTTTCATGAGATTGCGGACTGGGATTCTGTAGCCGATATAGTCGGAGCAGCTCACGTGATTGAAGTTCTTCGTGAAGCTTCGTGGTCAATCGGACCACTACCGCTCGGTAATGGTCGAGTCGATACAGAGCACGGGCCTCTCCCGGTACCAGCACCAGCGACCACTCTCCTCTTACAAGGCTTGCCTGTTATTGACGACGGTATAGGCGGGGAGAGAGTCACGCCAACAGGAGCAGCAATAGCACGGTCACTAACACCTATCTCGCGACCTGAGGGAAGGACACTTGAGATTTCCCATATTGGAACGGGCTTTGGCACCCGAACTATCCCAGGCATCGCTAATGCCCTCCGCGTCCTAGCCTTTCATGACCCCAAAACCCCTAAAGCTAGAAATGGCTCGGCTGAAACTATTGGCGTGATCTGCTTCGAAATCGATGATCAGACTCCCGAAGATCTCGCCATTGGACTCCAGCGTATTTCGGACATGGAAACTGTCCATGATGTCAAACAGTGGCCCGTTTACGGGAAAAAAGGTCGAATATCTACTGCTATCCAGATTTTGTGCGAGGATAAGGCCCTTGACGCCGTAGGAAGAATGTGTTTCTTAGAAACCACCACGATTGGCTTGCGACGTCGTATAGAAGAACGAACAGTGTTGGACCGCACTTCTAGTAGTGTTCTAGTAAACGGTTTTCCGGTACGAGTCAAAAAAGTCCTACGGCCTGGCGGAAGCCGGACCGTAAAAGCAGAAGCAGACTCCATCTCGGAGAGTGCTGGGCCTGAGGCCGATCGGTCAGCCCTACGGCGTAAGGTCGAAGATATCGGTACGGAGGAAATCAACAATGACTGACGGAGCCAATCCCATTGAAAATGCCAAGAAACGTCTCGAAGCAAACCTAATAGAAATTGAAAATGTGGCAGTAGCACTGAGTGGAGGGGTCGACAGTACGACACTTGCACATCATGCACAACAGGCCCTTGGCTCTGCTGCTCTTATGATCCACGCGATTTCGCCTGCCGTACCACGAGAAGCCACCGAGCGGGTGCGTCGCCTCGCCACTGAAGAGGGCTGGAATCTAAAGGTGATCGATGCTGGTGAGTTTAGTGACCCTCGCTACCTCGCGAACCCAATTGACCGTTGCTTCTTCTGTAAGACCAATCTTTACGGGGCGATGGCTGAACACACGGATGCTCAATTACTTTCTGGCGCCAATTTGGATGATCTCAAAGATTTTCGTCCTGGGCTAACCGCAGCGCAGGAATACGGCGTAAGGCACCCGCTGGTCGAAGCNGAGATTGACAANNTAACAGTNCGACTCCTTGCAAAACANGCTGGNCTTGAAGAGGTTGCTGAACTTGACTCAGCCCCTTGTTTGTCAAGCCGTATTCAAACCGGTATCTACGTTACTGCAGAACGGTTAGGTCTAATTGATGAGGTGGAACGCCGAATGAAGGCTGAACTTGGTACTGGCACCACCATCCGTTGTAGGATCCTCCCTCAAAAAATCGAGATCCAACTTGATGATCACTCCTTGAATCGCATTCAACCCCAATGGAAAGAATTGGTAATTGAAATCGCTACGATTGGAAGTCAATATGGTGTCGATCAACCTATACTATTAGCCCCTTACCGCCGCGGCAGTGCTTTTTCCCAACCGCCAGTTCATGTCACCTAACGATTACCTTCTTGACCTAGCCCGTGAGGAACGTATTGGCGTTTCGGAGGCTGTATATTGCCTTTCGAAGAGTCCGGAACAAGTGGCAGCGATTGTTGATCATGCTCAGGCCGAAGGGCTGCGTTTACTTCTCACGCGCCTTAGTTCTGATAAGGCGGCACTGCTCCCGCCTGAGTCTCGAGCTGCTCTTAACTACGATCCAGAGTCTGGTACGGCTGTATTGGGACCAATTCCCCAAGCTTCAGGAGAGGCGAGCGTAGCCATAGTTTCAGCAGGAACCTCTGATGTTCCTGCTGCTCGTGAAGCCTCACGCACCCTTGAATTCCATGGTGAAACAAGTACTCTTTTCACTGATGTTGGTGTTGCCGGCCTGTGGAGGCTCCTTGAAAGACGGGAAGAGATCGCTACTCACCGTGTTGTTATTGCTGTTGCAGGAATGGAAGGAGCCCTGTTTAGTGTTCTAGGCGGCCTTATCGGCAACCCCTTAATAGCCGTCCCTACCTCTACCGGATACGGTGTGACCGAGGGTGGTAACGCTGCAATGTACTCTGCTCTGGGCAGTTGTTCTCCTGGTGTGGTAGCGGTCAATATCGACAACGGCTACGGAGCCGCTTGTGCAGCACTTAGAGTCCTAAAGCACAACTCATGAGGGTTACTGTTCGGAGATAATCATGCCAAAAGAGGGAAAAGAAGGGAATAATTGATGAAGGTTTCCGTTGCGCATAATCGCTACTACGACTACGAAGAGCTTTCTGCTCTTCTAAAGTCTCTAGAAAATAATTATCCGGATCTCTTGAACCTCTACTCTATCGGACATAGCTTCGGTGGCCGCGATATTTGGGTGCTAGAAATCACCAACCCAGTAACAGGACCAGCTGACAGCAAACCCGCCTACTACATCGATGCACAAATACATGCTGAAGAGCATGCTACCTCCTCCGTGGCACTTTATGCATCTTGGTATCTACTGACGAATTACGGTATCGATGAGGAGGTAACGCGCCTATTAGATCAGCAGGTGTTTTATATTCTTCCGCGACTCAATCCTGACGGTGCCGAACTTTCACTCAAAGAACCATATCGCCTTTGGTGTGGAAATGGTCGTTTTAGCCCTGACGAGATTCGCAGTAGTGGGCTCATTGAACAGGACATTGACGAAAATGGAATGCTGCTGAGAATGCGTGTTCCTGACCCAAAGGGTGAGTGGAAGAAGAGCGCCAAGGATTCAAGGCTGATGGTCCAGCGCGAGCCAGGTGAGGAGGGAGGAGACTATTATAGGCTCTATCCAGAGGGATTAATTCGCGATTTTGATGGCATTGATGTACCAATTGAACAGCCCCGAGACGGTAACCTTAATCGCAATTTCCCAGCTAACTGGGCACCGGAAACCGTTGAGTATGGGGCCGGCGAAGCACCGTTATCCGAACCCGAGGCCTCGGCCCTCGCGCGTTTCATTCTTGACCATCCGAACATCGCTGGCATGTGCGCATATCACACGCACGGTGGCGTCATTCTAAGGCCGTCGATGACTCGGTATGACAGTGAAATGTCGCCCCGGGACCTGACTCTATATCAGGATCTAGGAGCAGTAGGCTCCAAACTTACTGGTTACCCTACGATTTCTATTTTTGAAGAGTTCACACCTGACAAGTCTAAACCCCGCCATGGTGGTCTGATGGACTGGACCTATGAAGAAATGGGAATAATTAGCTTCGGTACCGAGGTCTGGGATATCGAGATTGAGGCTGGCGTCAAAAAGGAAGCGTTTTTGAACTTTCATCCCAAAGGCGAGGAGGCGCAGCAGAAAGTTTTCGATTGGGTTATCGAAAACGTTGGAGAACTAGGTTGGCGCGATTGGACCCCATTCGACCACCCTCAACTTGGGCAAGTGGAAATCGGAGGTATGAACTATATCTGGACCTACCGTAATCCTCCGGGTCATTTATTAGAAAATATCTGCCATAAAAACGTGCTCTTTAATTTGCGACATGCCGCAGCAGCTCCCCGTATCTGCCTTGAAACCGTCGTGGCTGAACCTCTTGGTAACGACCTCTTTAAAATTCGTGCAGTAGTTACTAACCACGGATACCTACCAACTAACCTTTCTGATATCGCCCTTAAAAACAAGGTGGCTAAACCGGTCCAACTCACAATTGAACTGGAAGGAGCTGAGTTAGTAATGAATCCTGCTATCGTTGACCTAGGCCACTTGGCAGGCCGAAATGAACGTAGTCATCCTTGGTCACCATGGGGACAACAGTGGTCTCCGGTAGGCAAATCCGCAGAATGGTTGATCCGCACTGAAACCGATCAACCCATTGTGCGCGTAAAAGCAATTTCGCAAAAGGGAGGTACACACACTAAGGAACTAGTTAGCCCCTTTTAACGGTGATGGATAACTCCTTAGTGCTAGAAATAAATCATAAATTACCAAAAACAAAATCGCTGCGTTATTACTTTCGACCTTTGACCCTAAAATCTGGCATTTAGGCCAAAACATACGACAGCCATAGCTGCATAAGTGGGAAACCTGAGTCAAGTGTCGATTATCAAGAGTGGCGAGCCATCATAATAATTAGGTTCAAACAAGTGATAGAATCAGATGCCAGTATTTTAGTGTGTTGAATAAACCAATACAGAGGTTTTTATGGAATCAGATCTCGCTCCTTTAACCGAGACCTTCTACCGGCGTAAAGTCAATCAAATCCAGGACCGACTTTACGAGAACCGCGTCGACGGCCTACTGCTTCTCAATACAGACAATGTAGTTTACGCTTCGGGCTTCTTCCACTCGCCCACAGAACGACCCGTTGGTTTCTACGTACCCGCTAGGGGAGAACCCATCTTATTTATTCCCCTTCTAGAGCAGGAAAACGCTGGGGAGACTTGGGTCGGTGACATCAGGACATACTTTGAGTTTCCTGGCGAGGAGCACCCAATTCTCTGGATGGCACGGGAGTGTGGAGCTAGGCGCCTTGGACTAGACTCAGTGCCACACATCATTTTCGAACAAGTCCGTCGTTTAGGAGTGATGCCAACAATCACGAACCTTGTTGAAAAACTCCGCCATATTAAAGAACCAGAAGAGCTACTTCTAGTAGCTCAGGCAGCTCGATATGCGGACGTGTGCTTGCAATATATAAAGGATCAAACTTCTAACATCCTTCAGGATGGTGGGACCGAAGTAGATATACTTCACGCGTGCTTGACTTCGACACGCGAACGTATGGACAAAGAACTTGGTGGAGCTTTCCTCAATATAAAGAACTCTATAGTTGGTAGCGTGCACACCGGGCCCCGCGCAGCCCTTCCCCATGGGAAACCCATTGATCGTTCGCCTAAAAAGGGAGACGTACTTATTGCCGGTATAGGTGCCTCTGTTGGGGGTTACCATGGCGAAAGTGGGGCCACCTTCATTCTAGGAGATGCTACAGCTGAACAGTTGCACTGCCTTCGAGCAGCGGCCGCTTGCGATGCTGCTACGGCAGCTTCATTACGACCAGGAATCACATGCGCTGAGGTTAACTCAGTAGCCTTGGAGGTTTTAGACGAGGCAGGTTACAAGGAACACATTAGGCATAGGATCGGGCATGGGATGGGTGTTCAAGGACATGAAAGCCCTTGGCTAGCACCTGGTGATAAAACGGAACTCCAACCCGCCATGGTCTTTTCGAGTGAACCTGGAATCTACCGTCCAGGCATTGATGGTTATCGAACGATTAACACATTGATAGTCACACCCGGCAAAGCGCACATTGCAAGCCGGTTTCTGGCCGCTAATCCCCCGGAAAACCGAGTCATTACGATTTAACCAGTACCGAATCAAAAAAAGAATTAGGAACATATATATTTTCCTGACTTTGCAAAAATAAAGGACAAAAAGGAGAAGTAGGTACGAGGGAGACCCAGTAAATCGGTCTTTAAATGGATCTAGAAAGGAAGTAAGGTATGAAGTCAATAGCAGTTACTGAACCGGGGCGCCTGCAGGTAGTAGAGGTACCAGAACCCATGCCAACCCCATACCAAGTGCGACTTCAGACTGAGGCAGCTTGCCTTTGCAACATTACTGATCGGAAAATAATTGAAGGCCGATTTCCAGGTGTCGAAAACTTTCCTTTCCTTCTTGGACACGAGACGGTAGGTATTGTTGAGACTGTTGGCGATAAGGTCCGTAATTTTGAAATGGGCGACAGAGTAATTGGTGGTCTATTAATCCCTTATGAAAGCGACCAATACGACAGCGCTTGGGGCGGATTCTCTCAGTACCTCCTTGCTGGGGATCACCAAGCCATGGTCGATGACGGGGTAGCTACCTCTGACCACGGATGGCTTGATACCTATGAGGTCATGAAATCCGTGCCTTCTTACATTGGCGTTGAGGACGCGGTGATGATGTGTACATGGCGAGAGGTACTCAGTTCTTTTACCGACTTCGATCTCAAACCGGGTAAAGACTTAATTGTGTTTGGCGCCGGTGCAGTGGGCCTGAGCTTTGTGAAATTCGCCCGTCTGCTGGGCTTTAACGAAATAGTTTCTATTGATCCTAATTATCACAAGCGTGAAAAAGCCTTAGCTATGGGCGCAACCAGTGCTTATGCACCAGATGACGTAAATATCTCTACGCTAGCAATAGACCGTGGCTGTCCTTTTGATGCGGTCATAGATGCCGTCGGCAAAGAAGTCGTCATCAATGCAGGAATACCTCTCATAGGTATGGGAAGTTCTATCTGCATTTACGGTACGCTCAGCAGCTCTTCCCTATCTCTCGAGTTCGGCAACGGACCCTACAATTTCGATATCAAGGTACACCAATGGCCAACTCGTTTTCTCGAGGCTGGAGCGCAAAAACAATTGGTCGAGTGGGTCAAAGACGGCCAGTTGAGCTACTCAGAATTCATCGACGCAGAATATCCTTTTCAGGAAATCGACTTAGCCTTCAAGGAGATTAAGAAGAGCAAGCCCATCAAGACATTGTTCCGCTTCTAAAGTGGTGCCTACCACTCTGCGAAACTACCATCCTCTAGACGCCAAATTTCATTTCTCCATCGGTGCGGGTTCCTACTAGCCTCCGTAATAGCTTCATGGTTCAGTTCAACCCCAAGTCCTGGTCCAGTTGGAATCGGCAGGTACCCGTCTATCGGCGTGAGTACTGTTGGATCTAACATGAACGTATGAAGATCGGCCCCTCGGTTGTAATGGATTCCTAAAGACATTTCTTGGATGACAACATTTGGCGTACAAGCCGCAATTTGCAAACATGCCGCCAAAGCAATAGGCCCTAGCGGACAATGTGGTGCTATAGCCACATCATAGGTCTCCGCCATAGCAGCAATACGCCGGACCTCAGAAATCCCTCCAGCATGGGAAAGATCTGGTTGCAAGATATCTATTCCACCTTGCTCAAGAAATGGTTTAACGTCCCAACGGCTGTAAAGACGCTCGCCGAGAGCTAATGGAATACTTGTAGAACGTCCGAGTTCCAACACGGCCTGAAGGTGCTCGCTTAAAACAGGTTCCTCTACGAAAAAAGGTCGATGAGGCTCTAGCATAGTCATGAGTTGTGCTGCCATACCACGATGAAGGCGACCGTGAAAGTCTACAGCTACCTCTAAACCCTCAACTTTGACTGCCTCGACCCGAGCTACGACCTCTTTGAGATCAGCGACGCTGGCAATATAATTAAGTTCAGATGTAGCGTTCATTTTCACGGTGTCGAAGCCCTGCTCTCGGCGTTCCCGAGCTGCTTGTGCCACATCCTTCGGTCGATCTCCACCAATCCAACCATACGCTCTAATCCGGTCACGTACGCGACCACCAAGAAGTTCCCATGTAGGTACTCCCAGGACTTTTCCCTTTAAGTCCCACAATGCCTGATCGAGCCCCGAAAGGGCACTCATAAGTACCGGGCCACCGCGGTAGAAACCACCGCGGTATGCCACCTGCCAAATGTCTTCAATGCGGTTTGGATCGGTACCAAGAAAGCGATCTCGAAGAGCCTCGAAAACACCTACTACTGCCTCTGCGTATCCCTCGAGGCTTGCCTCACCCCAACCTACAGCTCCATCGTCTGTCTCAATACGCACAAACAACCAACGAGGCGGAACTTGAAAGGTCTCGATAGAACTCAGCTTCATTCCGTTCACCTCACTTATGATCGTTCCTCTGGCTTGACTTAACATTTGTGATTCCATAACCCGAATCCGTGACTTACGCTAGAAACTCAGCTCAGAGACATTAACATAGGTTTGTAATTCCTTAGCTAGAAGTTCTTTCCGGTATGAATGAGGGTATGGTCCCAACGATGTGTCTGCAAATGATTTAGTGCCCCACGTAAGGCGGTTGGTGAGTCGAAACGTAAAAGCGCTTCGATGGCAAAACCATTAACGTAGCCGCAATCATCCCCTAACGCGTTTAGCAAACTTTCTTCCACATTATGTTCATGCAAGCCTATTCTCAGGAGCGCCATCACCGCGTTCATTCGCACCATGTCCGCGCCACTCCACACACGCCTTCGCTTGGTACTGTTACCAGTACCGGATTTAATGTACTCAGGCCTCTTTTCACTCAACGTCCATTGGGAGTTTTTGTTGGTTCTCAGCAGAGCTAATATTTCTGGTACAGCCGGAGTGGCACTAAGACCCAAGTGACCAAGGGCATCCAGTGCTGTGCGTACAACCATGTGAGATTCATCTGCCAAAGCTGAACGCAATACGCTTAAGGAACCAACAGCAGCTGCTCCCATTTCCCCAATCGCGAAAAGTCCGTTTACGCGTAACCACTCGTCATCATGCCGAGCAATTACCTCAAGTGCTGGTAGTGCTGCTGGACCTATCGCTGATAGTGCGTACGCACTGTCTTCAAGTACAAAAGCTCCCTCATTACATTCGCCGTCTGCATTGGTTAACGTTTCGGAAAGTGCTGGTACGGCAGCTTCACCGATAGCAGCTAACGCGTAAATAGCATTCTGGCGTAGCGGCTCGGGACCTTCGAAAGAAGTTATTAAGGCTGGAATTGCGTCACTAGCAGCGGGTCCCAACTCAGCTAACTCATTACATGCCTGAAGGCGCGAATCAAGATCAGAATCACCCGTCAGCGAAACTACCAGGTCCTGCACGTTTGCTGCGCTCACTTCTCGTTCGTACGTGCCTCTGTTACCGCCACGTAATCTAGTCCAAATCCACTGCCAGACAGCCTGCTTGTCGTGAGGACNGAGCGTGTCGTGAGGAGTCCTCCATTCAGGATCTTGGAAGTCCCAGCTGGGTTGTGTCGGTTCGGAAGCACGTGCAAAGACGAACTTCAGCATGTGGCGACAGTGATCACTCACATTTAGTGAAGCTCCGTGGCCTATATCAAAGTGAGTTAGGACACAAGTTCCGGCGTCTCCACTAGCTTGAAGGCTGCGTGCTCTATCGGAATCACCAAGTGCACGGTGGTATTGGGTGGCTGGTATTAATTGAGTTGGACCTAGTTCTGGTGGTGTGTCCTGTGGGTAATAGAGCAGCATCGCGTACTCTGGAAAATGATGNCGAGGTCNGCCNNGNGGNNTNTGNNNNTCCTGGTGCCAACCAANNNANGTTGTTGATCCCTCCCCGACTTTNGGGCCATCAGCTGTATCTTCTCCTGGGAAGTTACTATGACAGTAGCGGTGAGGATGCAGCACGTAATCCGTTCCAAGAACACTCTGCAGTGCACCCCGTACTTCAGGAGCATCAAGCACACATTGCAATTCAGGCACTCTCGGTAGGACGTTATTCCCAGGATTGTAATCCTCGTCTATCATCACGTTTAATTTCTGGTAGATGCTGGCGGACAACTCAGCAGGAACTACTGGGGGTAAGACTAGAAACCCATCACAAATAAACTTTTGCATTTCTGAATCGCTGAGAAGCTTCGGTTCCACCAGTAACCACCCTCTCTAAAAACTCAGGATTACTTCCCTCATTAGGCAACACTCACCAAGCTTAGCGTTACACCCCATCACAAAGATTAACCCCAGATTATAATTTTGTCCCTAGTTACGGCAATACGCTGTACTAAGGCGACGTAATCGTGGGTGTCCCTAACTATCTTTATTCAGGGTGGGTTGTTTCAGAGCAAATCGACGTGCAGTGCGCTATCATGCGAATTTAGGAGAAGATGGGGATTGTAGGTTGATTTAGAGTGACCTGTTGCTCCACAGTTTCCTCGTAGGTTTGTGCGGTACCACTTACGGAACGATGTTAGGCATGGAGGGGTCAATAAGAAGCGTCTGCGCGGCTGCCAGTCAACTTTTTTAGGCAACCAAACTTGTTTCCGCTGTCCACTACCGGTTAAACGTTCTGTTAGCAACCCAGAAACCTCAAACGGAAGTTTCTAAATTCGGAGGAGTAAGAATGCGTATAGGAACTGTTTGGCACGCTGGGGAGCCCACAATGGCGCTTGCCCATGAAAACAAAGTCTTAAGCCTCAAGGGTGCTGTTTCTAACCTGGTGTCGAGCACCTTGGCGGCTCGACTTCCCGCAACCGTCAAGGAACTATTGGCATTTGGTCCGGAAGCTCTGGAATCAGTACGTCGTGCAGCAAATGCCCTCGAGGTTGGCGCCAAAATCTCACAATCTGCCATCATCGGTGGCGTCGATGAGGTAGATCTACTGCCCCCTCTGCAACCCGGTAAACTCATTTGCTTAGCTGGCAACTATGCTGAACATCTAGAGGAGGGCGGTACACAACGGGCACCGGAAAAAGAGACAACAAATCCTTGGCTCTTCTCAAAACCTGTCAGTACAGGTCTGATCGGCCCCGGAGATACCGTTATCCTGCCCCATATCACTGACAGCATTGATTGGGAGGTAGAACTCGGAATAGTCATGGGTCAACGGGCCAAGTACGTTTCAGCTAGTGAAGCAGAGAACTACATNGCTGGCTACACCATCTTCAACGATATCTCCGCACGTAAATTGAACTTAGCACCGCACCGCACACAGCGTCCGATGGATGGCTTCTATGACTGGTTGACCGGCAAACAAATGGACACGCATGCCTGCATGGGGCCTTGGGTCGTCACTAGTGACGCGATAGGTGACCCACAAAACCTAGGGATCAAGCTATCGGTTAACGGTCAACTCAAGCAGGACTCATCAACATCCCGGATGATCTTCTTTATTCCCGAAATCGTTGAATTCGTCACTAAAGTGATGACTCTAGAACCCGGTGACGTTATCGCTACTGGCACTCCCGCTGGCGTTGGCGCCACAAAAGGAGATTACTTAAAGGACGGTGACCTTATCGAGGCTGAGATCGAAAACATAGGCAAGCTTCGTAATCCAGTTGCCGCTGAAAATCCCGAATAAATATGAGCATACAAAACAAAGGCTGGTGAGGAGACTCATGGTTTCTACGCCGAAGCGAATANAAGTTGGGGAGGTTAGTACCCCAGTCCCGTAAGAAGGATCTCCAGAACTGGCGGTCGGTTGAGTGGTGATTTGAACAACCTGATCATCTGCATAAGACTTGGGTAGGTCTAGGTCACACTATTTTCGTTTACGGACCACATCGCCTAACTTCCGGACGCCAAATACTACTATCCAACTAATGGCAGCCGCTAAAATCACGCCGAGGGTTCCATATTCTTCCGCCCAACTAGCACTTGGTGGACCAGCAACTATGAATAGCCATATGATTGGCGTCAGCAGAATAATGAGGGCTACAGGCCAGTAAGTTTTTCGGAGCCATGGCGGCCGGGATTTCCGATGCACAAATTCATGTCCNAGCCCAATAAACCCAAGAAACAGTGTCACAAGAACACTGCCCCAGAACCACACACGAAAAAACTCTTCGGACATACTCGTTCTCCTTATTTGGAGAATATACAAAACTATTTACCTTTTCAGCCTACATCACCCTAATTCTGTACTCAAATGACGAATTCTTTGTTGAGTGTTTCTGAGCCAACACTATGAAAATGAATGCAATCCCGAAGACTCCTGATCATTGTTGTTTATTGATAAGCTGATAGTCGTTTTGATGATTATGAAGAGCACCCGTATAAGCCCGTTATTTTTCCTTACCTTTGTGTTTCTGAGTTTTTCCTTCGGTCAGAACCTTACGCACAAGGTTAGTGTCGACTCTATACGGGAGACACATGACAACACTATCTACTGGGTCGAGGTTACTGTAGAGAACGTCTCGCTAGCCCGGATTGATCGGAATAGTGTTACCGTAAACTTTCCTCTTAATGAACAAGCACGAGTGTACAAAAATGAGACGCGGCCTAACGGTGTTTATGGTACCTCTAGCAGAATCCCCTACTTGGTTATAGATGGGAACCTCGTACTGACCAATGACCCTGAGGTGTTCACCCTTACTAATAACATTTGGCTAGCTCCTAGTACCCAGGGAGAAATCAGCGAAGGTGGCCATCCTAATAGCACTAAAATTGCCCTACAGTATGTTGTAGAAGCATCTTATGCCACCGCTTTCCCCACTGAAATTAGGGAAGGTATTACTGTGCATCTTGCTTCTCCAGAAACAATAGCCGCTCGACTAGAGGCAGAGTCTGTAGAAAAGGAAAACCGGCTTGCAGAGGTTGCGAGATTATCACCAATTGCGTTGGAAGCTGAAAATATAGCTAGGCGCGCAAAAGCTGATCTAGCTATGGAAGCTATGACTAATTGGTACAAGGAAAAGAGAGAACTACTCAGAGCCAGTAAAGAAGAACTGGGTCAAGAGGCCTCAGAAGTACCTATTCAAGGGGGGGCCGAAGAATTGCGCAAGAGTCAAGGATCCCTAAGCATCAAGGTTCGGGCGACACCCTGGGGAGAGGTAATTCTAGGATTTATTATTGGATTAATTGTTCTGCTCGCAGTCGTATTTCTTGTCATGTTTAACTTAGGGCTGCTCCAGAGAAAACAATCTCTTCTTAATATATGGAAACAGAACTCTACGCGTCACCAAAATGCATCAACCGCCCCGACTGCAAAGGACTCCTAGCGTATTATTTTAAAGCTGACAACCAACCCCACCGACATCTTGATAATCTATTAGTGTTTAACTGATTTTGCTGAATGGGGCTGCATGAAAACGGATAAGCCAAATGTTCTTTTCCTAACCTGTGATGATTTACGACCCGCCCTAGCCTGTTTTGGGGATGTAATTGCCAAAACACCTAACCTTGATCGATTAGCTGCCAGCGGCATGAAATTCGAACGAAATTATTGTCAGGTCCCCATTTGCAATCCCTCACGCTCGTCATTCCTAACGGGTAGGCGCCCCGACACTACACGGGTGTGGGCTAATACCCCGAATATATTCAGAGAGGCAATACCGGACGTAGTGACCCTACCTCAGTACTTCATGGACAATGGATATCACACCGAGAGCGTAGGAAAAGTGTTTTGTAACTTCTGCCCAGACGAGAGATCATGGTCAGTTCCTGAGTTCGATCAAAACCATTCCTGGTTTCACAAATACGCCATCGAAAAACCTCAAACCGATAAAAAAGGAATAGCTGCAGAAAACGCAGATGCTGGTGACGATGCCTTTCCCGACGGAAAAGTAGCTAATGCGGCCGTCCAGGCAATAGAACGACTCAAGGATGAAGCCTTCTTCCTCGGCGTTGGTTTCTGGAAACCCCACGTTCCTTATAACTCCCCAAAAAAGTACTGGGACCTCTATGAACGCAAAAATCTTAAAATCCCCTTGCCCGACAAACTACCTATAGGCGTTCCACTGAAAACGCTCCACAACTTTTTAGAGCTCCGTGGGTACCAGGATGTTCCAGATCAGGGTCCACTAAGCCCTGAACTAATTGGGCGCCTGAGACACGGGTTCTACGCAGCCATTAGTCACCTAGATGCGATGGTAGGCCGGGTACTAGATGCCNTAGACTCATTCGATCTTACTGATAAGACCATCGTGGCGTTCATGCCAGATCATGGNATCCACTTAGGGGAACAAGGCCTGTGGTCCAAGGGTACGCTCTTTGAACTTGACACACACGTCCCATTAATAGTTCGTTACCCGGGCCAAATACAACCGGGAATTTCTACCAGGGCAATCACTGAATCAATCGACATATACCCCTCGCTCATTGATCTTGCTGGGTTAACGCCCCCCGAAGATACAGAAGGAACAAGTTTTAGGCCTCTAACGGAAACCCCAAACAGGCCGTGGAAACAAGCTGCCTTCAGCCAACGTGCGCATTTTAAAGATACTGATTTCGGCCGACTTCCTAACGACCCAACACCAGATTCAATGCAGATCTCGATTCGAACAGATAGATGGCGCTTCAATGAGTGGATAGATTGGCAAACTACCGAATCAAGCGACATCGAACTATACGATTACTCCCAAGATCCTGTAGAAATAACAAACGTAGCAGCCGAACCAGGTAATAAAGCAATTATCGAAAATCTCCGACAAATTCGTCAAAAGGGTTGGAAATCAGCGGCCCCAAACACACCCTAAAACCTATTTTCACCCGTTGGTTTGTGAATTAACTTGGACGCTATCTAAGGTCCGTGGTGAGGTTGTTACGATGAATCGCCAACATTGAAGCCTACGCAACAGAGCTGTTAAATTTAGGGTTCTGCAATTGCCTACTTCAGCTATGCATCACAATGCCACCATCAACGTTAATAGTCTGACCAGTAATGTTTATTGCAGCTTTTGAAGCTAGGAACACAGCCATTCGGGCTACATCCTCAGGACTTTGCCAGCGCCCCAGGGGTACAACCCGACGAACCTTTTCTCCCGCCCATCTCTCGTAGGACATCTTGTCATCCTTATCCTGGAGGTCTTGCCAGGCTTGCCAAACGCTTTGGTTAAGGTCGGTCTTGACCATCCCGGGGGCTACGGCGTTTACCCGAACTCCATAAGGCGCTAAATCCTTTGCTGCTACCTGCATAAAGTTTATGACAGCTGCCTTAGCTGCACTGTACGGAGGATCAGTTTGAGACCCAATCTGGCCAGCAATAGAAGTAAGGAATAACAGTGATCCGTGCCCACTTTCCTGAAGGGTTTTTGCGAAAGCATGGGCGACGTTTACAGCTCCTATTAGGTTCACCTGTAGGACCCTAAGCCAGTCGCTAGGTTCGAGATTCCAGAAGGGAAATCCGTAACGGCCTGATCCTACTCCGGCTGCGTATACAACGTGGTGAATATTCGGGAGGTATTTACGCACGTCAGCAGCTAATTGTGTAACTTCTCCGTAGTCAAGAGCATCAATTGTCAGCCCAGAAACGCAACCCTCTGATCTTTCGCTAAGCTCATCAGCTACCTTAACTACCTCTGGGTCAACGTCCGAAAAAATGACGTGACAACCTTCTTCGGCAAATGCCTTACCGACCGCACGCCCGATGCCCCTGGCGCCACCCATCACAAGAACGCCATCGTCCTTTAACTGAAGATCCATAGAGCTCTATGTTAGACCCAGCCACACCGAACCACAACCCTACCAGCATGTGCTTTCCGGCTATTCTGCTTTAGGTTTACCGAAATTGAACTTTAACCAGATATTTATTTCCAAGAATGGCACCACTCAATGGGAGGCTAAGTTTAATAAACAACCTGTAGCGTTGACAATGTCGATTCAGTATGGATATGGCATTTCGCCAACGGGCACCTCGATAAGAGTGGGTTCATCACGCTCTATCGCCTCGATTAGCACCGCCTCTAATTTATTGGCGTCCTCGTCTTCTACTCGGATTCCTGTGGCCCCATAGGCCTTAGCAAGCAAAACAAAATCAGGGTTATGCAAATTTGATCCGTAAGTACGTCCGTCAAAACGGGTCTTCTGGTCACGTAGAACGTTGCCATAAGCGTTGTCATTGAAAACTATAACCACGGTCCCAATTTTGTGGCGAACAGCAGTGGCTAACTCCTGAGAATTGAACAAGAACCCACCATCACCGGAAACCGCCACAACAGCTTTTTCCGGGCAAGCCACTTTCGCTCCGAGGGCCGTAGGATAAGCAAAACCCAAGTTACCAAAATATGAAGATGTCAAGTAAGTTCGTGGCTGGTAAGCAGGGAAAAATCGCCTAGCATAGTAACCTACCTGCGTCATTCCCGGGACAAGAATTCCGTCGTCGGGCATTGCTGAACGGATCGCACGTAGAAAGGCCCCGAGCGGCTCAACAGTCTTTGTCGAATCGAACAGTTCGGTTTTTAGTGCAACAATTTCTGCAAGACGTTTAGGCTTTGGTTCGTGTCGTCCCTTGAGAAGCTCAAACATCAATTCTAGTGTCAAACAAGCATCGCCTGTTACGCCTAGAGTGTTGGTGTAATTACGCCCGATTTCAGCCGGGTCTATGTCGACTTGAATCACTCTCTGATTACTCAACATTCCAGGCGTTGAGAGCCTAGTTCCCACGGCTATAACCACATCATGGGCAGCTATAAATTCTGGTGGCAATCGGGCGGCTCCTAGACACATGTCATGCCGTTCCGAAAGTGCTCCTTTTCCTTCTGGTGTGAGCAAGACTGGGGCCTGCAGGAATTCTGATAGTTGCGCTAAGATGTGGCTCGTACCTGATGAAACTGCGCCCCCACCTGCCCAAATTAGAGGCTTAGAGGACGCTGCTAGAACCTCTACAGCTTGCTCGACTTTTTTTGGGTCTCCTCCTGGCCTTTCTATCTCAGCTGGTCCTAGAAGCTGGGTGTCTGTTTGCTTCGCCAGTGTTTCCGGTGGGATCTCGATCTCAACGGGACGTGGACGTCCTGTTTTTAGTTGTTGGAAAGCCTCATGTACTGCCGTGGGGATCTCATCAGCTTCTAATACACGTCGTGCCCACTTAGTAACTGGTTTAACAATATCGAGCTGGTCGTTTACCTCGTGGAGCACACCCCGGTCGACACCAATTAGCTCCTTCTCAACTTGTCCGGCAAGCACTAGGACAGGGGAGGATGTGGCGTACGCTGTACCGATCCCGGCTGAAGCATTCTGTAATCCTGGCCCTGGAACTACCAGCGCCGTACCGATGTCACCCCCTGCACGAGCGTAACCATCAGCCATGTAGGTAGTTGCTTGCTCGTGCCGGGTATTTATGAAACGAATCTCCTCTTCACCATGTAAACCATCGAGAGCATGATAAAGCTGCACTCCTGGGAGCCCAAAGATTACGCGAATACCCTCCCGATGTAACTGTCGAGCGAGTGCCTGACCACCTGTCATTAACGCCATAATTTAATAACCTCACAAAATAAGGTTGTCGCTTTACCTTGAAAAGTTCGTTTGCTTCCTCTCTGATGTCTTTGCTTAAAGATCGTCATAGGTGAGTAAGACGATAACATGGTCGACCAGGACAGTGTTTGTAGGGTTTAGGGTGAATCAATAAAGACACTATGAAACCCCGTGGGTTTGGAGCTTAGCTTGTAAGATTATTACGTCCTTGGTGCATTTTCGCGTGAGTCAATCAGGTTCCTGGAGCTTTGTAATGAGGTGACTGAACTCTAGAGAACGCCTCGTCAAGCGAGTCCCATATTCTATCGGCCATCGCAGCGGTATTCAGGCCTCCTTTGATAGATATTCTGATTCCCGGTTTGGGGTCACGACCGTCACCTTTCGTTTGGATGACTTTAACTGATAACACTGTTTCGTATTGCTTACCCCAAGAAATACCAATAAAATTCTTCATACAACACATGCTCGCTTCTACTTCCACGAAACCATTTTCCACATCGTCTTGGGACACTACCCAATTGTCAGACGAAAACTCGGCAGAGGCTACCGACACCGCCCCAAGAACAACTGCATAAACAGCATCCTTTTCACCTTCGTAAATTCTATTTGACGATCCCAATTCTTTAGGTGCACATGAGGCCAGCACAATTAAAATGCCCAAAGAAAACAACGTGATGATAATTAGTCTCATTGCTCGCCCCTCCCTTTAACAAATAATGATGAATCAACTTTAACTTTACACCCTGGCCAAGCATCAGCGTTACCGCTTAACGGTAGTTACACCATCTGACCGGTGTAGTCTTTAAAACGTGAAAGAACCATTAGCGCTTACCGTAAATGGGCACCGGCACACCATATTTTGTGAGCCGGAAACGCCCTTAATTTACCTGCTACGGAATCATCTTAAGCTATTTGGAACCCGAGTGGGATGCGGCATGGGTCAATGCGGCGTTTGCACAGTACTAATCGATGAGGTACCAATAAAGGCGTGCCTTACGCCAATTGAGGAAGCTAATGATCGTCAGATAACTACGGTCGAGGGTCTCGCTCCTGAGGGAACTCTTCACGATTTGCAACAGAGCTTTGTTACTGAACAAGCTGCACAATGCGGGTACTGTCTGAGTGGCCTATTAATCTCTTCGGTTGCTCTCTTATCAAAAAACCCAACACCCACTCGGGCTGCGATCGAAGAACAGTTAGTAGGTAATCTCTGCCGGTGTGGTACCCACGCACGTATCGTCCGAGCCATAGAGCGAGTTGTTAGTACTTCCGATAAAGGCTCATGAGTAACCCGGCTGCTCCGAAAATATTAGAAGCTTATCCAGCTGTTGCCTCTTGGCTAAACTTAAACGACGATGGAGTTGTCACCGTTAAAACTGGAAAGGTTGAGATTGGACAAGGGATTTGGTCGGCTCTGGCCCGAATGGTTGCTACAGAGCTTGGAACTTGTCTTTCCGAAGTAAAGGTTGCTCCTGTCGACACGAGCACATCGCCAGATGAAGGTGTTACAGCGGGGAGCGGTTCAATCGAACAAAGTGGTGCTGCCCTACGGTTAGCTGCTGCCACATTGCGAGAATCCTTAGTAACTATTGCTGCGACAAAAACTGCTTTACCTCAGTCAACAATCGAGTCGCGTAATGGCGCCTTATACCAACTTGGCGGAACACAGCTGTTTACTTTTGGAGAATTAGCTAGTTGCGTCCCGGAAGATCTCGAGGTAAATACTAAAGCTATTTTGTCGGTGTCCCCTGAGGGAGAACAGCAAGGGGGTCGCCTTGATCTCCCAGCTAAAGTAACTGGTGCAACCCAGTACATTCAGGATTTGGACTTTCCAGGAATGGTTCACGGTAGGATTCTACGACCACCTCATGAAAAGGCTAATCTCCAAGACCTCAATGACGGATTAGCCTTGAGCGTGCCTGGCCTCATCGCGGTGATTAGGGACGGATCTTTCGTCGGTGTTGTGGCTGAACGAGAGGAACAGACGTTGCAGGCCTTATCAAGTCTGGAAACAGGTGCAAAATGGGAGATTCCCCGGTGCCGAGCGGCACCGGGGAATCTCTATGAGTACCTTAGGAACCTTCCACGAGAATCGGTGTTAGTTACCGAAGTTGGAAAACCAGCCACAATCCTTACCGAGGAAAAAGGTGTAATTAATGCTACCTATCTGAAGCCGTACCAAGCTCATGCCTCGGTGGCGCCTTCTTGTGCAATAGCGCTTTCAGAAGACAACCTACTTACAGTTTGGACGCACAGCCAAGGTATCTACCCACTGCGGAGAGAGCTCGCCACGATGCTGAGCCTAGACGCAACTAATGTTCGGGTCGTACACATCGAAGGTGCAGGCTGTTACGGTCACAATGGTGCAGATGATGTCGCTGCCGATGCTGCCTTGCTTGCCGTGAAACTCCCGGGTCAACCAGTCCGGGTGCGTTGGAGCCTTGAAGAAGAGTTACGTTGGGCGCCGTATGGTTCAGCAATGATCACTGATATGAAGGGCGTCGTTGACTTGGAAGGTAAAGTGAGCGCCTGGGACTTCCGAGTCCTTACTGACACTCACAGTAGTCGACCTAATGGTGGGGGCGGCCGTCTCTTATCTGGACGATACTTAGAAACTAACCAACCTCTAGTGTGGCCTGGGCCGATGCAAGGAGGATATCGGAACGCACGTACGTTATATCAATTCCCTCACCAACGGATCCGAGCAGAATTTTTTGATGGGCCTTATAGGGTTTCTGCGTTGCGTACTTTGGGCGCGTTCTCAAATACCTTTGCCAATGAATCGTTTATGGACGAACTGGCCTACTCTGCCCAAACCGATCCATTATTCTTCCGCCTCAACCATCTGGAGGATTCACGTGCCATAGCTGTTTTAGAAGCTGCAGCTGAGGCTGTTGGGTGGTCCCCGCACATAACTCCTAGTGGTCGAGGATTCGGAATCGCTTTGGCCCGTTATAGTGGTGATAAAGCTTATGTGGCACAAGTGGCAGAAGTAGAGGTTAATGCGAACTCAGGCCACATTCGTGTTGTACGTGTTGTAACCGCGTGTGATGCGGGACGAATCGTGGATCAAAATGGTGCGAGGAACCAACTGGAGGGTGGTACTTTACAAGGAATCAGTCGCACCTTGTTCGAGCAAGTTCCGTTCGACCCTGCAGGTCCGCCCATCCGATCTTGGGATGATTATCGAGTTCTCACTTTCAACGATCTTCCTCAGTTAGAGTCAATACTAATCGACCGTCCGGAATTCTCGTCCCTTGGCTTGGGAGAAGCTTCCACTACTCCTATTGCAGCTGCTGTTGCAAACGCTATCTTTGACGCCACCGGAGTTCGCCTTAGAGAATTACCTCTCACTCAAGAACACCTTCGCTTGAAGTTAATAACGAATAGCAAAAAGATGTTGGAAAGCTATGAACCACGTTCATGATTTAGAAACCAGTCGTAGAGGTCCTGTCCACCGTACATCCGGGTCCAGCAATCGTGAGCTAAATCTTCGTGGATTGTTAATCTAACAGAGTTATGACCGGCACTTTCCAAAGCATTCGCCATGTCATATGCCCAATGAGGTTTTATGAGGGTATCTCGGCCGCCGTGGAAGATCCAGAACGGTGTTTGGGCTGCCGCCAAAGCTCCAACCCGTGCTGAATTACCGTCTCCACAAAACGGGGCCACCGCTGCCCATTTCTCGGGATATTCAGTAGCTAGATGCCAGGCACCGTAACCACCGTAGCTTAAGCCAGTAAGGTAAACACGATTAGGATCTGTTTGATAACAACTAAGAACCTTTTCCAAAGATCCCATGAGATCCTCTTCACACAGTTGCCAACCGCCTGGCGGACCATCATCTCCCCAGGCTTCAGTTACGGATAACTCGGTTGGTGACAGATCAGCTGTTCTCGCCATCGGTCGATCGGGGCGCTCAAAAACCCTTCGTTGAGGCGGATTAGAATCACGCACGGGCTTCTGAACATCATTACGCAATTGAACGTGCTCGTGCATGCCGAAGATCGGTAACTGTAGTGCCACAATAACGAAGGGTAAATTGCGCCGATAAATCCACGCTTCGGCCTGGGGCCCGTGGCACAGAATATAGTCGAGATCCGCTCGACCGTTACCCCGCTCACCAGTACCGTGCAAAAAAATGATTGCTGGCCAACGCTGTGATGAATTAGAATCGTAACCAACTGGTAGGTATACTAGAAACTCGCGATCCTGATCTGTCGCCAAACTGTGATAAGGCACACGGAGTAATTTAGCGTCATTTATTTTTTCGTTCATTATTTTCACCTCGGTAGTAGGTTTATGGGAACATCTGCATGTTCAGCGCCTAACAGTTAAGGATCAACATGGACACAGTGCGTTCTCCTTGACCTTAAAACGTTACTGCTCAGCATACCCACCAACTCCTCAAGCGTTGCAAGCTTTCACTTGATAGAATTACTGGAAACCATTTGACGGGAGGCTACAATGGCAATCACAAAAGCACACGCAGTTTGGGACGGTAACCTCGGTAAGGGAAGTATGACGCTACCAAAAGGAGGGTTTACTGGCCCGTTCACTAAAGCCAGTCGTTTCGAAAATGGAGAAGGAACCAACCCAGAAGAACTAATCGGTGCAGCTCATGCTGGCTGCTATTCTATGTTTTTGACGGCGTTGCTAAGTGGCCAGGGCCACACCCCTAACCAGGTATCAACGAGCGCTACCGTCACAATCAGCGATGGACCCACAATTACTAGAATTGAGTTAGATACTGAAGCTGATGTTCCCGGCCTCGACAATGAGACATTCCAGGACCTTGCTAATCAAGCTAAGGAAGGTTGTCCTGTGTCTAAAGCCCTCGCTAGCGTAGACGAGATTATTCTCACAGCTAAGCTCGTCTAAGTACAATTTTTAAGTCTTAACTCGTCTTTACTTACCGGAGTTAATCCGGTAAGTTTCTGACTTGGATTAATTGAGGTTAATACCAAAAAGCAAGACTCACCAATCCAGTACAAGTAAATCTTTGTCAGTATTGTTATTTGGGTATACCTAAAGCAAGTACTTGTTTCGGGTAATCAGGTAGTAATACGGTCACCCTGATGGCATAAAAGTGACTCTCTCTTCGTTGATTCATTTATTTCAGAAAAACGAATCCAAGTTCAGGGACACCTTGTTTGAGAAGCTTCAGATAGCCGAAGCTTGATTTTACTTTGGATATATACCAGAACGGCTTAGTGATTCCCAACCCTGTTGCGGTGCTTCATTGAGCATTGCAAGGAGGTTCTCCTTTAAGTCACCAATAAATGTTGCCTCTTCAGTACTTACAGTGGATAGACTAGCAAGACGGGTCAAGGCGTCCATAGCTAATCCGACACTGAAAAGGTTCTTGTCCTCCCGAATGACAACTTGCAGAGCAGCAACGGTCTCTTCTAGTTTGGTGCCTATGACATTTGAACCGTGCGAGCAAAGAATCACCATGGACCAAAGTGTGTTTTCTCGGACTGCCGAACGAACCGGTTCGTATCGCTCAAATCCACGATCAAATCCGTTTCCTTCACACACGTCAGATTCATCATTAGGCCTCACAAACTTAATGGACCGACCTTGCGCTAAATCCATACTTAAGCGATTTTTCTCATGCTTAAGTGTTTCCAGTAAAGCTCCAATGCAGTCAGGAATCAACTCGGATCCTACTCCTGAACCTATGGCTCTGCGCCCTAAGCAACCTAGAGTCCCTGCTGCTACAGATCGGACGTAGACCGACGGATCAGTCCGCAAACACATCACAACAGCCTTAAGTACTTCTCTGGTAAGGTACGCGGCGTCACCAAGACCATATACGCCGGCTTTCCGTACCCATTTGATGGGTGAGGTGGTCGCCTCAAGGAAAATAGCTGTAGCTTCCTCACCCATTGCAACAAGACCGTAGGTCGCAGCTCGGCGAACGCTCTCACGGTGATTGTAAAGGCCTTGCGTAAGATACGTTCTAGCTAGGTTAGTAGCTCCATTACCTGCTAGCTGATAGGCCGCACCAATGCGCATCGGCTCAGCATTCTCTCCTTTGGTTAATAGTCGTTCGTAAAGACGCTTAGCCTTTACTTCTTCTGCGGGGCTTGTTGGCGTACGCCGTGGCAACGTGTTGCCTGTCTTAAGCCAATAATAGTGGTAACGCCAGACGGCCTTCAGGTCAACTCCGGCTTTCGACAAATCTATACCAGTTAGGGGATCCAACCCGAGTTCGTCCCAACAAATTTCTTCCGGTGGTGTACCCCCCATGTCAGTGGTGCGGTACAAGTAGAAGCGCCACATGAATCTGGGGTTGTCAGGCCATGATCGCCAGTCATCACGCCTATGATTACCCCTGTGGAAGGTGTTGTGGGAGTAAAGCACTACGCTTCCAGCCCTAAGCGGGGCAACCTCAAACTGTTTCACCAATGGCCAGCCTGTCTTAGTGACAGACTCTCGCATCCTAATATCATGCGCTGTTCGGGAATGAACAATTTCTTCTTAGCTGTATTTTGATTCTGGTCCACTAACCGGGATTCTTTCCATTCCACTTAAGACATAATCAAAGTCTAGGTGGTCAGCACCTGCAAAGTTGTCATGGTTTTCCTCGTGATCAAACGTCCAATAGTGCGCATAAGGTATCGTGCCAGTTGGCCCCATATCTTCTCTTACGACCTGCGGGAAGTAAAGCATCTCTAGTTGAATTGATTGGTGATGCCGTTGTTTACGGGCGTTAAAAGGGGCGTTGTCATCCTTATGCCAATGCTGATCACGAGCACCACTTAAAAATGGGGCATTATGGGTGAATGGAACGATAGCCCAATTCTCACCAATCAGTTGGTTACAGGCAGCAACTAAGCCGGGTGAGTTAAGTACTGTGAATATGTCAGGAATGCTTTCCGGTGAAATACCACCTTGATTCTCGCTGAGGTTCCTGCGTTGGTGAGCCTCTACTTCTTGTGCATAAATCCGGTCGTGAATCTCAGGAGAAAGTCCCAAACTATCAGGAGAAAGTACCACTAGACCACGGCAAGCAAAGTCCTGTACTAAGCTATTGGGATTGCTGTACTCGATCGAATGAGACCTATTAGCGGCATGACTTACCTTGCCTTTGGCCACAGTTTTAGTCCTGAACTTCAAAAAATTCTATTATCTCACCACTGGGGCCCTCAAAGAACGAGATTGTGGCTTTCAGTCCTGCCAGGTCCACATCCCTAGGCTCTACAGTTATTTTGTATCCTGCTCGCCGCACGTGTTCCGTAGAACTGCGAGCATCAGTAGTAGCAAGAGCAAAGTGTAAGACTGGATCATTAGGTGCATCACTACCGGGAACCGGAGTATCATCTAACGGCTCAAATAACTCCATATGACTCCCATCACCCATGTCGAGAATTAGTACAGTCCGACCTCCCGGCCCGCCCGCCTGAAATTCAGTTACCTTCGTCATACCAAGTACGTCAACATAGAGAGCAAGCGAAGCTTCCCAATCTCTAGCCGCGACAGCAATATGATGGCAACCGCCACCAGCAATAACAGAGTTCCTCGTCCCTACTGGCATACAACGCACCCCTTATCGACTACTGAATTGTCCATGCCTTGCTCACACATGTCTAGAGCACATACTAACCTAACTTTTCGGGGCACTTGATTACAGTACTTGGAGTAGGTTTAAGCTTGGACTTTTCAAATAATTCGTATAACTCTTAGTCGGTCAAACAGTTACCTAAAATAAGCAAGTTAATGCGATGCCTAAAGACAACCCGTGTGTTAGTTAATACGCCACCGCTAAACTACGGTGAACCTGGGGCGAGGAGAACCAAGACGAGAATATAAAGCATACCTAGAATCCAGGGTGCTGCCAAACCTAAAGAGGCAGGCCAAAAAAATTTTCGAAACCACTTAGGTCTGGCCATTCTTAGTAGAAAGTGCACTAACTCATTCACCCCCCCGATACCTAGAAGAATCACTGCCCCAACAAAGAACGGAACTGGGTTAATCAGAACCAGAAGAGCAAAAGGAACGCTTAGTAAACCAACAACAAGAAAAATAAGAAAAAGAGCGAATGGCTTCATGCGTTCTCCTTACTGGAGAGCATAGACCAAACTACTCAAGGTTTGCTAACGACTCAGATATATGTCTGTACAGTTGAAAGTGAGAGGAGAAAATGTTGCGCACAACCCCGGTTCTGTCAATAACAAACGTGACCCGTTGGGACAAGATTCCTAAAAACCTGCGAACACCGTAGGACGTCGCGACCTCACGATTTCCGTCAGAAAGAAGTCGGTACGGTAGTTGGTACCGTCGGGCAAAACTTAAATGGGAGTCAGGCGAGTCCTCGCTAATACCAATCACGATAGTATCCGTCTCTTGGAAGGCTGCGTACTGATCTCGAAACCCGCATGCTTCACGAGTACAACCCGGCGTGTGGTTCCTAGGATAGAAAAATAGAACCACATTGCTGCCACGGTAATCGTGTAATCGAACAATCTTCCCATCCTGGTCAATTAACGCAAACTTAGGAGCCTTATCCCCCACGTTTATTTGAGGCGCGTTAGTTCCCAAAGTTAAAACCTCCGAACACTTATGAGGAATAGAATGAAGCTGCTTTCCTATTCTTAGGATTCAGGATAATACGAGAAGATTACAGTAACCTCCACCGCAGTGATCTTAAACATCACTTCCTCGTGACTGTTATCCTTAGAAGATGTCGCCTAAGCCACGAAGTACAACCTCTGGTGAGTTTGATTTTGAGTCTGACCCCATCGCACTTGAGGTTCTATGGCAAAGACTCATCTCTATAATGAATGAAGTTGACAACGCGATCGTCAAAACCACATTCTCAACCATACTTAGTGAGAGTCGTGACTTTGCCTGTCTGCTGACTGATTCCCACGGTCGATCGTTATGCCAATCAGTTTGGAGTACTGCAACTTTCTCAGCAGTTTATCCACGTACTGCCAAGGCGCTTCTAGAACATTTCCCTATAGAGACCCTTCGACCTGGGGACGTTATAGCTACTAATGATCCTTGGTTAGGTACGGGCCATCTCCCTGATTACATTCTTCTCGCGCCAATCTTTTACCAAGGCCGTGTTGTTGCCTGCATGGGTACCGTCTCTCACATGTCCGATGTTGGTGGTCACCCTGGAGAGATTGAAGGTGACGATGTTTTTGCGGAGGGTTTAAGAATGACCCCATTTAAGCTTTATGAAGAGGGTCGCGAGAACCCACTGGCGTTCAATATAATTGGTGCGAACTGCCGAGCGCCGGACCTGTTGCTGGGTGATCTACGAGCTATGGCTGGTGCGACGAAGGTTGGTGGTGACCGATTCCGGGAACTCCTCGAAGATGCTAGTTTAACTAACATTGATACTGTTGCTGCGGCAATTTCAGCTCGTTCCGAAAAGCACATGCGACGCCGGATACTTGAACTACCCGATGGAATTTATCACTACGGGATGGATATTGACGGCTATATCGATACTGCGCATCTTGAAGTGGCTGTAACTATTGAGGGAAGTGAGGTGTTAGTCGATTACACTGGTACCTCCCCACAGTCGACCAAGGGGTCGATCAATTCTTCTTATAACAGTACTTTGGCCTCTACGATGTACCCTTTTAAGTGTGCATTAGCCCCCGACGTGCCTAACAACGAAGCTCTTTTTCGCCCTATAAAAATTCAGGTGCCAGAAGGTTCAATCCTTAATACTCGGTTTCCTTCAGCTGTAAAGGCTCGTGCGAAAACAATTAATAACCTTAATCAGGTCCTCTTTGGTGCTCTCTGGCCCCTGTTCGGCGATCAATCACAAGCTAGTAACGGGGGTATATGGCCGCTAGTCCTTAAGGGAGACGAGCCAGGATACGGTCGTTACATTATAGATATGCTTCCCCATGGAGGACGAGGAGCATTACCAGCAATGGACGGAATGGTACCGGTTTCGTACCCTGAGAACAGCACCATTACTCCTTGCGAGGTCATTGAATCGCAAGCACCGGTGCTTTTCCACGAAAAATCTCTACGTCCTGATACAGGCGGTCCCGGGCAGTACCGTGGTGGACTCGGGCAAACAGTTACCTTCCGCCACGTCGGTGATACTCCTATTACTTTTAGTCTGACTCCTGATCGAATCACGACTCCTCCGCACGGCTTTGGTGGAGGCGAGAATAGTTGTGTCGGAGAAGTACTTATTAACAATGTCAGGACCTTCTTGTTTCCGGCAATTGAATTACAACCTGGAGATACTGTTGAGTTGCGACTTGCTGGCGGAGGAGGTTTCGGTCAAACATCTGATCGGAATCCGGCTCAGATTTCACATGATCTAGCTATGGGTTACATTACTACGGAAGCTGCACTAAGAGACTACGGAACTGACTCGGAATAATAAAGTTGGCGGTGGGGGCCGTTTAATTGATGGACACTAACGCTGAAAACCATAAACATAAACCGAAATTCAGGAGTAACAAGCACCAAAAGCATATCAAGCGACTTGCTCGATAATCGTGACCAAATAGCTAACGAATTGCTTTATGAGTTGGCACTAATGTTCAACTTTGTTGACTTTACCTTTACCTACTCGTTCATGAAATCAAGCTGCTCCTGCGTAAGACGACCAACCAACTCCTCGCTAGGCCGATACGTCTGCCACTTAGGACCATAACCACATAGCACTGCCCTCCGTACACCTGGATTCACTCTCTTACCAGAACCATGAGCAGCACAATCAACAAAAAGAAGAGCATCCCCAGAATCCATCAATACCTCCACGGTACCCTCCACTTTATCCAATGAACCACCTGGTGTAGCTTCCGAACTAGCGAAAGCCGGATGAATCAAATTGGACTTATGACTACCAGATACAATCATTGTCCCACCATCACCCGGACCAACCTTATTAAGAGCAACAATTACGTTGATTTGGCCACAACGAAATTCACCATTATGATAACGAAACTGTGTATTTATACGTCGCTTGTGTGCTCCCGAATGAAGCTTCGAAGCTTGCCCTTGAGCGCGCACGATTACTCCACTAGTGTTGAATACCGGCTGATCAATGCCGATGTACCTTTGCAGGTGTTCGGACCAAGAAGGATGGTCAATTAACCGCTCAAAAGGTTCTCCTGCTTCAACAACATTTGATAACAACTGACCAAATTGTTCATACCCAGCAAAACGTTTCTGCTCTTCATCCTCAATTAACCTGTCCACACACGCGTTTAGTTGAGCCACATCCTCTTCCGAAACCGCCTGTTTCAAAACTATGTAACCTCTTAAATCAAATAGGTAATCATCCATTTCGCTGACCATCGATCACTCCTTTGGAAACTGCCGGTCACTGCTCTAATAGGACCATATTACGAATGCCAGTAATTTAGTACTCAGCCTTACGCCAAACCTAATCCAAGGGAAAACGGGAGACTCGAGCATCTTCATGGCCAGGATTGACTTGGTCAACACAATATTAGGTGATTAACGTCTACACTGGATTACATCTATTGAGTCCAATTCATACTTAAGGAGTCACTATGCCCAGTAATTCACAACTAACTAACGTTCTATCATTACAATCAACGAATCGGTTTGAGGACAAAATAGGTATTGTCACTGGGGGAAACAGTGGGATCGGTGAGGGTGCTGCTAGAGCGTTCGCGCGAGAAGGAGCCAAAGTCATCCTCATGGCGCGCAATGAGGAAAAGGGCCGGGCAGTAGAAACAGCAATCCGTAGTGATGGCGGAGATGCNACATTTATTGGTTGTGACGTTACAGACGAAGGTGCCGTCAATACGGCTGTCCAAGAAGCAGCTGNNACTTATGGAGCTATACACTTTCTTTTTAATAATGCTGGTCGTGGCGCACCTAGCCAATTTCCCAACGAGCCGCTCGAGGACTTTGAGCACATTGTTCGTGTAAATTTAACGTCAACATTTAACATGAGCCAAGCAGTATGGCCACACCTCATTAAAGCTGGGGGTGGAGCAGTAATAAACATGTCGTCAGTTGCTGCACAGCGTGGAATCAACACCTTGATGTACGAAGAATTTGGCGCAACTACTCCGGCTTATTGGGCTTCGAAAGCAGGCGTTGAAGCTCTTACGCGTTATCTAGCAGGGATTGGAGGCAAACACCATATCAGAGTGAATTGCGTGCGGCCCGGCCAGATTTTGACGTCACGAGCTACCCGTGGAACTCTTCATGATCCAGATGGTGGGCATCACGTCTTCGAGAAGTGGTTTGAGAAGACTCAGGTTCTCGAGGGACCTGGATTACCTGAAGATGTGGCTAATCTCGTGCTGTTTCTAGCTTCCGATGAGTCGCGATTCATCACCAGCGAAATGATCAACGTCGATGGCGGTATCGTAGGAAAGATCTAGAACGGTTTAGGAAAGTTTTCCGGCAACTCAGGCATCATTTGAGTCATTTCGCTCGGAAGAAACCTAAGTTGCAATTTTGTTGACATCCGTTTTGTACGTCGGAATGCGTCGGACCCGTGTCGCCTGTTCAAAGGCGTAAGCAAAACCTATAAGCTGCCCCTCTGTAAATGCAGTTGAGAAGAAGGAAATTCCTACGGGTAGACCCTCGACGTAACCAGCAGGAACTGTAATGTGAGGGTAACCCGCCATAGCTGCTGGTGAAGAGCAACTACCCAAGCTCCTGTCACCATTGATCAGGTCTACAGTCCACGCGGGAGTGTTGGTTGGTGCAACTATGGCATCTAACCGATGCTCCCGCAACGCTAGATCGATTCCATCTGTTCGCGATACTCGCAAGCACTCAGCTTTTGCCTCAAGATATGCATGTTCAGCAAGATCACCCTTAGCCTGAGCTAACTCGTGAAGTTCTTGGCGGAAGTACGGCATGACTTGATCAGCGTGAGTCTCATTAAAAGCTATGACCTCTTGAAGGCTCCTCACTTTGGCGTTAGGGTGTTTAGCCAAATACGCATTTAAACCTGCTTTAAATTCAAAAAGTAAGAGCTCNTGTTTGGCTGATGTACTCATCGCGANGTTTCCCAGATCGATTGGATCAACTAGTTCCGCACCAAGAGACTTAAGCTGATTGAGAGCAGTGTCAATAATCTCGTCAACACGTTCGTGATTACCGAAAAAATTGCGACAAACACCTAACCTGGTACCGCGAAGAGCGTTGATATCTAGTTGGCTGGTGAAATCGATAGTTTTACCAAATGAATTATCAGTAATTGGATCGCAAGAATCTTGACCAGCTAATGCAGTTAGGAGGATAGCAGCGTCTTCGACAGTGCGAGCCATAGGCCCAGCAGTATCTTGAGAATAAGAAATTGGGATTATTCCTGATCTACTAACAAGCCCGATAGTGGGTTTGATGCCAACAAGACCGTTAACTCCANACGGACATACGATCGAGCCGTCGGTCTCAGTACCAACTGCCGCAGCAGCTAGACTGGCAGCAGCCGCAACTCCTGAACCAGAACTAGAGCCACAAGGACTGCGATCGAGAGCGTAGGGATTGCGCACCTGACCCCCTCGACTACTCCAGCCACTACAGCTACGAGTTGAGCGGAAATTAGCCCACTCACTCAAGTTAGTCTTCCCTAGAATAATGGCTCCTGCCTGGCGTAAACGCGAGACAATAAAGGCATCACTACTGGAAATATGGCCCTCAAGCGCAAGAGAGCCGGCAGTAGTAGCCATAAGGTCTCCCGTATCAATATTATCTTTGATGAGAATCGGAATTCCGTGTAGGGGACCACGAGGGCCGAGTTCCGCCCGCTCGAGGTCGAGAGAAGAAGCAATGCTAAGGGCTTCGGGGTTGACCTCAATGACTGATCGGAGCGTGGGACCAGAACGATCCATCCGTTCTATACGGTCCAAGTAGGCTTGGCACAGCTCCACCGCAGTGAACTCACCACAGGTCATAGCCTCTTGCGAAGCGGATATGCTACGTTCTACCAACTCCATCCTCAACTACCCCCTTATGTGTCGACCACTATTTGAAACAGTGTTGCACGGAAGATTTATTTCTTTTTTCTAATAATAAAACCTGGGTCTTTGGTAANGATTGAGGTAAAAATGATGGGTCCTAGTAAAATTCGCGCGGATCAAAACGCAACTTGGTAATTAAGAGGGTTCCGGGAATCGTAATTCCACTATCGTTACTACCCACCCAGATGTCGTAAAGGCCTGATGTTGGGGCTTTAAACTCAATCAATGGATCGAAATCGTAGGTGTCATCATCACAATACCAATCCCCGTATGGGTCATTGATAATTAATGTAGTGTCAGCGTCAGCCACGACCATGATGCGAAGTAGATCAGTACCGTCTTCGATCCATTCAAGACGAAAGTCAGGCTCAGCTGTAGTGTAGCCAACACAGTATTCGTTACTAGGTAAGTTAGCGCTAGCAACCTCAATGGGACCACCACTTAATACCTGAACCCTATAGGGATCGGGGGTGAAATCAACCGCCAAGGCAGTCTCGCCAAAGTTCGGGGGTGCTGAAACTACCAGCTCTACCTCCGGCAAAGCGAAATCGACAGGACTTAGCCCCAATTCAGTAACGTAAAGATTTCCAAAAAGATTAACCTCAGGATCAAAACTTCCAACCCAGATATCGTATTGGCCAAAAGCAGCGCCGTCGAATTTAATCAGAGGATTGCGATCATCAAAATCATCGTTACAGTGCCAATCACCATACGGATCATTTACTGCAAGAGTTGCATCACCATCACCAACAAAGAAAATACGGAAATCGCTACCGTCACCACTCCAGTTAAGCCGAAAATCCGGATCAGAGCCTATAAAGCCAGTACAGTTCGAATCAACCCAGAAAGAAGCATCAAGTGGGCCACCACTCAAGGCCTCTATATTGTAAGGATCTGGCGTGAAACCAGGCGCCAATTTTATTACCCCAAAAGTCGGATCNCCAAACAAATCGAGAGTGGCACCTTGAGCCATAACACCTGTAATCAGAACATTAACAACAAATAACAAAGTGAACAGGCTAATCAAAGAGAACATCTTCCGCATTACTTACATCTCCTTTTAAAACACAAACCCCCATGTACCAATCTCGAGCATGATATTACACTGACACCAGCTATTGGCATTATTAATGACATCGATTGTGCTACTGGTTCTCTTAACCTAAGGTACCCTGGAACTAAACTTTTTTGAGAAGGAGAATGGCATCGTGACAACCACCATTAACGCCGTTAACGTGCACGTCATAACTGCCCCCCTTTCTGAGCCTTTCGGCTTTTCACAAGGCTGGGTNACTAATCGTAATAGCGTTTTAGTAGAAATCCTCTCAAATGACGGTCACAGTGGTTGGGGAGAGTCATTATGCCACGGCCTACAAAAACCAGAAATTGCAGCCTCAATAATTCAGAACGTCTACGCACCCAAAGTAAAAGGTAGAAATGTAAGTGATATAGAAGTCATCTGGGAAGAGCTGTATAACCTCACCAGACCGTTTGGTCAGGGTGGGGCTGTGGTGAACGCACTTAGCGGGGTTGACATTGCTCTTTGGGATCTTTGGGGGAAAATCCTGGGTCAGCCAGTAAGCAGGTTAATCGGGGGTCGTTTTCGTGAACGAGTCCGGCCCTACGTAACGGCCTTCTATCGCCGGAAAGGGGGACTCTATCCTCAAGAGGGAATCGTAGAGGCAGAAAAGCATATCCAAGATGGTTTCGACTATTTGAAGCTCAAAGTTGGTTTTGGTATCGAGGAAGACGTGTCCTTCATTAAAGCTGTCCGCGAAGCATTCCCAGGGGTCAACCTAATGGTTGACGCTAACTGTGCTTATGCCGTGCCTACTGCACGTAAAATCCTAGAACGAATTGTGGATTATGATCTTCACTTTTTCGAGGAGCCCCTCGCACCCGAAGACTTGGAAGGATACAGGCTTCTGCGATCATTGGGTCTTGTCTCGATAGCTGCTGGAGAGAACCTTCTGGGCAAACACGCATGCGCACGATGGATCTCCGGCGGCGTCCTTGACTACCTCCAGCCCGATATCTGCTCCTCGGGCGGCTTCACAGAACTTAAGAAAATATCTGCTCTTTGCCAAGCGTGGAATACAACTATGATTCCACACGTTTGGGGATCAGGCGTCTGCCTCGCAGCCACCCTACAACTCATAGCTAGCCTACCGCCAACACCACTCAGTCTGAAGCCAATCGAACCTATCCTAGAATACGACCGGTCAGACCACCCGTTCCGATCTGATCTCATTTTTGGAGCCCTCGGTCGTGATGCGGACGGTATGATCCCCATTCTCGACAAACCGGGTCTCGGTATCGAAATAAATCGCGAAGTACTAAATCGGTTTAGTGTGTCGTAACTACAAGAAAAATTCAGTCTTAAAAGGGAAAACCGTCAAAATATCGCTAGGTAATTAGCCACCTGCTGGGTGTCTTAAGAAAAATGACCTAATATGCTCTACCTTTAGCTCAAAGGTATGTTGATCAGCAATCTTCCCATTAAGAGCGCGTCAAATTTAGGTAAAGGTACCATAGTCTGATGAGGCCAAACATTGTTTTTGCTTTTGCTGACGACTGGGGACGTTACGCTAGCGCCTATCAGGCATTCGAGGGAAACAAATCCTTAAATGCGTTGATCGATACGCCAAATTTTGATCGGATTGCATCTGAAGGAGCACTGTTTCGTAATGCTTTTGTACCAGCTCCGAGCTGTACACCTTGCCGAAGTTCGATCTTGGCAGGACAATACTTCTGGCAGACTGGACTTGGAGCTATTCTCCAGGGAGCAGTGTGGGACGATAGCATTCCCACCTACCCATTGTGCCTTGAAAAGGCTGGTTACCACATTGGTTACACATATAAAGTGTGGTCACCCGGCCAAACTATGAACGCTCCATATGGTGCTGAACGAACCCGCTACGAGACGGCTGGCAACCTTTATAGAGACTTCTCCCAAGTCGCTACAAATCGGGTGAAGGACCTTGGTATCGAGGGAGCTAAGCAGATTCTTCTTGACGAAACCAAAGTTAATTTTGACGCCTTTTTAGCAGCTCGACCGGAAGATACACCCTTCTGCTATTGGTGGGGGCCAACTAACACCCATCGAAGTTGGGAGAGAGGATCTGGGAAACTTCTTTGGGATGTAAAACCCGATGACCTAAAGGGTCGCTTACCCCCGTTTTTACCAGACGTTCACGACATACGCGAGGACATTTCCGATTATCTTGGCGAGTGTCTCGCTGTCGATGCTGGCCTCGGGGTTTTACTTAACCAACTCGAAAAGATAGGTGAGCTTGACAACACCTTGATCGTGGTCAGCGGAGATCACGGTATTCCCGGTTTTCCGCGAGCTAAATGCAATCTTTATAGCATAGGGTGTGAGGTGGCACTAGCGGCACGCTGGCCAGGACACATCAGACCAGGCAGAGTCATAGAGGATTTCGTGAACCTCATGGATCTAGGACCAACTTTTCTGGATGCTGCCAGCGTAAAGATCCCTCCTACGATGACTGCCCGTAGTTTGTTGCCTATCTTGGAAAACCCAGGGCAAGGCCAAGTTGACGAAAAACGGGACTTTGTGATTACCGGCCGGGAAAGACACGTTGCTACAGCCAGGAGGGGAAATCTGCCCTATCCACAACGCTCAATCCGAACTCAGGACTTCTTATACGTTATCAACTTCGAGCCCACTCGCTGGCCTGCAGGTGATCCTGCCGGGCTAGACAACCCTAATGCCTTTACACCTGATTTTGATACCCTTGCAAACGACACTTTTGCTGCTTACGCTGACTTAGACGCTAGTCCCACCAAGGCTTGGATGATTCATCACCGCAATGACCCTGACGTGCTGAAGGCTTTCCAACTGGGTTTTGGCAAGCGACCCCGAGAAGAACTTTACGACCTCCGAGTCGACCCTCATTACATGAATAATGTAGCTAACGATCCTATCTATCAAAAAGTACGACTTCGTCTCGAAAATAAGCTCATTACGATCCTGAGGGAGCAGGACGATCCGCGAATTGTTGAGTCGTCCTGCCGGTTCGAAAAAACCCCGTATGCAGGTACACCTTTATGCAATTGATAGTTCTCAATGCCTCTGGTGAGTATTGAGCGAGGGATTAAACATACAAACACAGCTCCAGTTATGAAATTACGACCCATGAACTGTTTGTTTAATTGATTCAGCGTTTATGCAGGTCGTACTTTTAGCTTCGGGTGGTTGGGCGACCGTTCAGGAAGTGCTTGTTTCTGAATTACGTTTCACATGGTGTGGTCAGAACTCAGGTTAATCTGATGCACAGAGAAGCTTGGCGATATACATTGGTTAGGCGGCCGCTACAAACCTGGCATCCTTTGGTTGCCCTAGCCGTCGGGAGGAAATAATGCCAAATAGAACAATTAAGGTCGACGGACGCTACCTCATCATGCCTGTAGAGTGGGGAGAAACAACGGGATGGTTAAGTATCCGGCAGGGTACAACTGTTTTGCGAGAGTTGGACATCCGTCTGGGCCAGGGCACTAGCGATTACGAAGTTTTCCTTGATCTGGATGACTTCCAGGGATCAGAACTCACGTTCGAACACACTGGTACTGCAGATATTTCTCTGAGTGGTCTCCGTTTTACTGATCAACCGGTTGACCCAATTGAGCTTTATCAGGAACCCCTCAGGTCCCAGTTTCACTTCTCTTCCCGCAGAGGTTGGAATAACGATCCGAACGGCCTGTTTTACTACGATGGTGAGTACCACCTGTTTTACCAGCACAATCCCGCCGGTTCAGATTGGGGCAACATGCACTGGGGGTCAGCTGTAAGTACTGATCTTGTGCATTGGCAAGAGCGACCAATCGCCCTTTACCCAGACAAGCTGGGTGCAATGTGGTCAGGATCTGCAGTAGTTGATCACCACAACACGGCGGGCCTGCAAACGGGTAAAGACCCGGCGGTTGTGGCCATTTACACTGCTGCTGGTGGGCACTCACCAATGAGCGAAGGTGAACCTTTCACGCAGTGTCTTGCTTATAGTAATGATCGGGGTCGAACCTGGGATAAATACGATGGTAACCCTGTTCTGGGACACCACGTTGGGGGTAATCGAGACCCTAAAATAATCTGGCACCCAGAAACTGAACGTTGGATAATGCCGCTATACATGGCAAAAAATGACTATGCCATTTTTGGGTCTCAAAACCTTCTCGAATGGGAACACTTGAGTGACCTGAAATTGCCCCGCACAACTGAATGTCCCGACCTGTTTCCCCTTCCAGTAGATGGCGATGAGAATGATATTCGGTGGGTATTTTGGGCCGCCAACACAAGCTACTATGTTGGTAGTTTTGACGGTCGCACCTTCGTTCCTGAACAAGAAATTAAGATGTTGCAGCCGGAGTCACCGCGCTTTGCCGGGGGGTCTGCTTACGCGGCGCAAACTTGGAGCGATATTCCCGCTGAGGATGGTCGTAGAATCCAAATCTCTTGGATGCGACAGTCAACACCGGGAATGCCCTTCGGCCAGTTAATGACTATTCCGCAAACGCTTCAACTGACCAATAAAGACAATGGAGTCTCTCTCAGTGCGGCACCAGTAGTAGAACTCGAGAAGCTCCGTCAGGAGACTTGGCAAAGTGAGGGTATTGAGCTGGGACCTGGATCAAAAGTTGAAGCTGGTCTCGGGGGTGAACTTCTCGATATTGAAGTTGAAATTGAACTTGGGAATGCAAGCGCTGTGGGAATAGTCGCTCGAGGGATCCCTGTCTGGTACGACAAGCGTCTCGGAACTTTACTCATCGGAAAGTACATGGCCCAAATGCCCCCACGGGATTCTATAAATCTTAGGATTCTCGTGGATCGAGTCTCGCTTGAAGTGTACGCTGATGGTGGAACGATCGCCGTAGCTGCTGGAGTAGTACTTCGTCCTGACGACCACGGAGTTTACATGTTTGCAAGTGGCGGGTCTGCCCTGGTAAACAACGTGAAGGTTTCGCGGCTCCGCTCAGCATGGCAAGTAGGAGACTAATTTATCAGCCGATTTTTTTGGGTATTAAGTCAACTTATTGCCTAAAAAACCGTCAAATTTAGCATCGTCCAATACAATAAGGTCGTTCAAACCCGCATTTTCAACCGATGCCAAATGGTCTGAGTCCATCAACTTTGCCGGAATTGAAATCGCCATTTTCAAGGCTTGTTCCAAAGATTGATCGTAAACATGAACCAAGCGTTCAACACCCGTTGCCTGAGTGATATGCGCTCCTGCAAACGTACCCTCGTAATTAATGAGCCGCCCGTCAATTAGATTAACAGGGTTGCCATACAAATCAAATGTTGGTTTACCACCAACTGTCGGCATAGAGTCAGACACAATAAACACACGATCTGGTGTTTTGTGTCCCCGCAAGGCCAGCATCATCATGTCAAAGCCAACATGATAGCCATCACAGATCAATCCAGCAAAACTCTCTGAATTTAGGGCAGCGCCAACAGGGCCCGGCTCACGGTTATACATCGGCGGCATTGCATTGAAAAGATGGGTAAAACAGCTGGCACCTGCGTTAACGGCTTGGTGCGTGCGCTGAGCGGTGGCATCAGTATGCCCAAGTGATACGACAACCCCTAAATCTACTAATTGAGTAATATGGTCATCTTCAACTATGTCAGGCGCCAAGGTTAACATTACGGGCACGTCATTTTCCCGCAATTTACGGACGCTGTTTAAAGTACCCTCATCAAAAGGGCGCAGGTATTTTGGATTATGTGTTCCACGTCTAGTCAATGCAATATGTGGTCCTTCGATATGAACACCAAAAATCCCGTTACTGCCCATTGCTTCAATCGCAGGCTCGACCATTTGTTCTAAAACGGTGACCTCATCTGTGATTAAGGTAGGTAAAATTGCAGTGGTTCCAAATTGGCGATGGGCCTTAGCGATTGTTTTCATCGATGCAACATCTGGTGTCGCATTTAGCAAAACATCGCCGCCACCATTTACCTGAAGATCAACAAAGCCCCGCGAAATCACCCCATTGATGTGTTTAGGTTTCGCATTTTCAGGTAAATCCGCCAAACCAATAACTTGGGTCACCTTACTATCGGTAATCTGAATAGCTACATCGTTGATTAGACTGTCCTTGTCAAAAACACCGTTTGAGGATAGCCAACTTTGTTTTTCGTCCATTAGACTCGCCTCTCTTGGTTTGATTGAATTACCCCTTGTTGCCACGTGCAGTAAGCAGCACCACGTTCGCCACTTGTGACGCCGCCTTGAGAAAGAACTATTTTGGCGATACTAAAGCCATCCAATTGTTTTTTTGCGCGACTGCCTCCATTAAATCTTAGGCAACACTTCTATTTGAAATGTACCGCCACCCAAAACTACTTGTAAACTTGGCATTAAGCTTAATGACGGCAAGGACTGGCGACGGTTTATTAATCTGCCAAGGACTTTTCTACCCTTCCTGGTAAATGTTCTGCATCTTCCAAGCATCCAAGCTTTTCAACTCTGCATTCCGACCTTGAGAGCGAAGTGACACCCCAACACTATCCTCACGAGTAGGGTAAACACGAACCGCGACACACTGTTTGCCATTAACGAATACTTCAACAACACTACGATCAACAAACACTCGCAACCTCAAAGGTTCTCCCTCTTTAAGGTATACAGGTGCTGTCTCTGGAGGTCGTGGTGTCACATCTGGCAAGCTAGAGGATCGGGAGGAATCGATAGTTATGAGGCTCTCAACACGCACTGCTGATTTCCGCGAAACTGCTGATGACGTAGAGTTCGGCGATCTCCGATCTACACGACGAAAGCCCCGTTCATGAAAAAACCCAATGCGAGTAACTTCCTCCCCGCCCGATGATCGAAGAACATTCAACTCGATAACCGGTGCGCCCTGAGGATCGATTTCCACCTCAAGCTCAATTGCGTTCCCCCTCACACTCTCGATCACGACCTCTTCATTAGCTGGCAAAACCATTGGATTAATACTCTGATGGTCGGAACGGAGGGATTCAACATCGCCAGCTGGTTCTATATTCACTTCATCACTGCCATCGCCTCCGGCTAATGTAAGGCGCCTAGGCAACGTCATAATCTGGTCCCAACCATTAGCAGGCAGACCCTTATTCATATTGAAAATCACCACGATGCCGCCTTTCCCATCAGGAGCTGCTGAGGGCGCATGTACACCCGAAGGAATCGAAGCACCAAAATTACATTTAGCGTGATTCGTTACCACGAACTTATCGCGCTCAGTATCATAATCACCAAGTAAATACTGACCACCACTAGTGTGACTGAAAAACAACAACATGTGGCGATCCCCAATTGGCCAGAAGTACGGACAAGCACCATCATCGCCCACCATCGAGTAATGATCATCCTCTACAAACGGATGTAGGAATTCCCAATTAGCGAGATCCTTGGAGCGGAACAACCAGTTGGCTCTTACATCACGTCCACCTGGCCCATTAGGTAGCGTTCCACCCGAGAGGGAGTAATAGTACTCATTTTTCTTCCATATACAAGGGTCGAAAACCGAATACGCAGCATTCTCTAATTCAGGTGGGTAAGGAATGACCGCCTTTCCAGTCACCTTCTCCCAATTCAACAGTAAGGGATCATTAGAAACAGCCACCATGTTGCCAACATCAGTACCGTGATACATTGCGATAACCCGATCTTTTTCAACTAATGCCGAACCTGAAAAACAAGCTCGTTCCGGATTTGGATAGATTGCGTAGGGAAGATCACGCCAGTGAACTAAATCATCGCTAACGGCGTGACCCCAGTGCTGGCGAGAGTCTTCTGGGGGATAGGCTTGATAGAAAAGGTGCCATCGACCTTGCCAATAACACAATCCATTGGGATCGTTAAGTGTGCTCTCCGGATTAACGTAATGATAAATGGGTCGGTGCGGATCACTATCCATTTTCTTGCGAGCTTCGTTCATCCGTCTTAGCAACGGATTCTCTGAAAGCTGACGCTCCTGTTCTTCAAGTGAATCAGCAAAGGTGTATTTAGGAACAAGCGAAGTGTAATCCGAATCAACTTGTGACATGATTTCCCCCCATTAATGATCGAACTTCAATGCACCCTTTAACGTGTGTCGAATTTAAGGTGCTGACAGAACATGGAAACCATAATAAGGCGTTGAGCCTATTAACGACATGGGGTAATCAATAAACCACCTGTTTTAGGTTCGACTTGTAGGGGGTCAAGCGTGGCTCAGTCGTCGTGGTACAGCGATGTCCGTCTCGGTTAGGCGATAATGAAGACGCTCGATCAATTCGCTTCGCAAAGCTGCTACCTCGGGTGCCTCCCAGAGGTTATGCAATTCGCTAGGGTCAGTCTCTAAATCAAAGAGTTCGCCGTAAGGTTCGGGCCCTCTATGTCCCGTATAGGTCGTAATCTTGAGTTTGTCAGTGATCAAAGTTCTTAGCCTAAGACCAAGGTAATCCTCGTCATTCTCAACAACCACAGAGTCCTGGACTATCTCAGTATCACCCTTAAGGACGCCTTTCAGTGATCTGCCTGGCCAAGCTGGCGGCCGCTCTGGCGCAACTACATCCGAAGCTAATCCATTAGGCGTATCCACCCCAGCTAAATCAAGTACGGTCGGTGCAAAGTCCAGTAGGCTCGCAAGAGCTTGTGTCCTTTGGACACGAACATGACCAGGCCAAGACCAGATCATTGGTACCCGCAGTAAACCCTCGAAATGCCATGGACCTTTGTTCATAAGGCCATGGTCACCCATCAAATCACCATGATCCGAAAGGAACACCACAACAGTATTATCCCGCTGACCACTCTCATCCAGAGCAGCAAGAATCCGACCAACATGCTTGTCAATAAGCGATACCATTCCGTAAGTCCTAGCCAGGGCCTCGAGAACATGTTCCGGGGGAATACCAGTCGGACCTCTCCTACCGCTCACCATAATATCTGTCTCAATTATCTTGCGGAAATGAGGAGCTAAAGAGTCCAACTCATCCTCTCTCGAGACAGGAGGTACTACTTCGTCATTACCGTAGAGAGTGTCCCACGGGCGAGGCGCTACGTACGGATGGTGAGGGTCAGGAAAGGAACAAAATAAGAAAAATGGTGACGATCTGGCGGTTTTAAGAATCTGGTCTATCGTTTTATCAGCAACGTACGCTGTGTGATGTAAATCCTCATGTATAGGGAATGTACCGCTCTGCTCAGCACCCGAAGCAGATGGTAGGACTCCCTTATCTTGTAGAAGGCGCCACGCTTCGGGGTGAGACTCGCGTAACCAGCGACCGTAGTTGCCTTCTACGTTATCACCGTGACCAAGGGTAATATCAACCTGGTCAAAACCGTAGTACGGAACTGGAACTTCATGGATTTTGCCATCCTGCCAAAAAGCTTGCACTTCCGGAAAACTTTGTGGTTCGGCAACCTGAAGAACATTATCGTCGAGCCAGTAATTGCTGAAATGGAGCTTGCCAATAGAGGAGGTCCTATATCCAGCATCTGAGAGCGACGTCGTGAGCGTCGGAATGTCATGTGCGAGAGGTATGCCATTGGTACGAACTTGGTGACCGCGGGGGGTCATACCTGTGAACAAGGTGGCACGACTAGGCTGGCAGAGCGGACAATTAACGTAGGCGCGATCGAGCTGGGTACTAGACGCCGCCAATCTGTCGATATTAGGTGTTCGAATCACAGGATTATCGGCACAACCGAGGTGATCAGCTCGCATCTGGTCAGTACAAATAACGAGAAAATTGGGAGGCTTTTCAGACATCTCTATCCCCCTGGTCATTGATTTTGTTCAAGCCTACCAGACCCGGGTACTGTGAAATTGAGTCAGCCAAATCCGATCAAGAATACCTCAGGGAAGCCTAAGTACGAATAACTGGGTCTTCCGATCGTTAACTAAGCCTTACCGATGCTTCCTTGAATAAGTAGTGTAAGAACGTGTCACCATATCTATATCGAATGATTCCTCGTATTGGACTTCTCCTAGGCGACCCCAATGGCATTGGGCCTGAACTAGTAGCTACCCTTCTTGCTGACGGTATTGATCAGCAACTCTACCAACTTATCGTTATCGGTGATAGGCGGGTTTATCAGGATTTTGGAGAGAAAACTGTGGGTTCTAATACCGAACTTCCTGTCATCCAGAACATCGAGAAGATTGAACTGGACGGCCATCCAGTTCTACTTGACGTTCCCAATGTAAACCTGACCGAACTTAAACCTGGACAGGTATCCGCTCACGCAGGGAAGGCAACGTTGGAAACCTTAGGCTTGGCTGTCGATCTTGCTATGGGGGGGAAACTAGACGGCCTTTGCTTCGCGCCTTTAAATAAGGAGTCCCTTAGTCTAGGGGGCAACATTCACGGGGATGACATGAACCTTTTTGCTGATCTCCTTGGTTGGACAGGTTCATGCGGCGAAGTCAACGTCCTAGACAACCTGTGGACCTCCCGCGTCACGTCACACGTGCCCCTCGCAAAAGTCACTACGAGCATTACGAAAAAGACAGTTATCTCCTCAATCGAATTGATGCACGCTACGCTTGTTGGAACCGGCTATACTCATCCGCAGATTGCTGTTGCGGCCATTAATCCTCATGCTGGCGAGGGAGGATTGTTTGGCTTCGAAGAAATAGAAGTAATCCGCCCTGCAATAGAAGAGGTACAATCCCAAGGAATCAATGTTGATGGACCTTGGCCTGCTGATACGGTGTTCGTACGAGCACTATCCAAGGAATACGATGCAGTAGTGACTATGTATCATGATCAGGGACAAATTGCTATGAAATTGCTAGGTTTCGACCGTGGCGTAACTATCCTCGCTGGCCTGCCAATTCCCATAACCACGCCAGCCCACGGCACAGCATTCGATATTGCTGGTAAAGGAATAGCTAAGGTTGAAGCTCTCAAAAAGGCCCTAAAGATCGTACGGAGAATGGTAGCCAAATACTCAATCAACGGACCTTTAACAAACTAGCCAATGGTCTCATGGGAACCTCCTTTCCTACTCAATAGGTATTTCGGAGCCGATTTGCGTGCTATGATGCTGTCCCTTTTAGGACCCGAGGGTTACCGTACATTAGCGCAGACATTAGAGTCTGCAACGGAGACCTAGAGCGTCACCAGAAATAAGTTCGGGTTGAATGTGCACGACATGTTTTATCAATACTGAAGACGGCTCGTTCTCAAGGAGGTACGAACGTCGTGAATACAGTAAACAGCAGGGTCAATGTATCGCCTCAGACCCAAATACTGCATAACCCGGAGGTAGATAGTTGACTCGTATAATCCGGGTGTTCAGCTTCACGTTTTTTATTAGCGCAACCATTGGCGCATTCCTACTAATGGCTCGTGGTGGCCCCGAACAAGCTATTCATCGCTTTGCTGACGATTTGCTCCCGGGGATTTACCACAAGCACAATGCGCCACATGTGCGTCTGGCCAGCAACCGACTGAACGACGACGCATTAGGAGCACACAGCCACGAGAATAGCGAGGGACCAATGTTAGTTTCGGATCGTGGTCCCCACCTGGCTGTTCTGAACAATGTCCAAGCATGCCCTTCTCAAGCTACAGTGAAGGTTTATGACCTGGCAGCCATTGAATTGGAGATGGTGCTGAATCGCTGGGGTGACCGTGATCCTCAAGCCTACATGTTCGCCCTGCGTGACCAGATCCCTAAAATTAGAATTCAGGAAGGTCTTGCAGGAAGCAAAGAGAATCACTACGGCCTAAGCCTAGGAGTTGGTGATGACCCAATTCAACCTCTCACCATTCGAGCTAACATTGGGGATTGCGTACGATTTTTGTTCACTAACACCTTAGATCAGCCAGCTGGCTTCCACATCCACGGGGCAGACCTGACCTTAGCTAAAAGTGGTGAACCTGCACTTTCGAGTAACCCAGAATCTGTTGCTCTCCCAGGAGAGACTATTGCTTACGAGTGGTATATAGACGACACTTACTATTCCGAGAACACCCATTACCTGCACACACACGGACCGCGGGAACGCTGGTTGGTAAGCCATGGGTTGTTCGGTGCCCTCGTTGTCGAACCAGCTGGATCCGATTATCTAGACCCTCGTACCGGGAGATCGCTTTGCCGCATAGAGTCTGGAGTCGAAAGCTGTCTTAACTCCTGGGACGCAATAATCTCTCCTGGGGATGGTTCAGCTGACTTTCGCGAATTCGCAATGTTCTATCACGAGATCGGTAACGCGATGTTCTCAGCAGTCGACGCAAATGGAATTCCAAATCCTAATATTGATCCGGTAGCCCACTCATATAAGCCCAACGGTCGAGCCATCAATTATCGTAGTGAATCGTTTTTCCGCCGACTAGGCACAGCTGAAGACATCTTCGGCTTCGCTGATGAGTCACAGGCTTATGGCTCCTATGCTTTTGGCGACCCCGCTATGCCCGTACCTCAATCTTACCTGGGCGATCCAACCAAATTCCGCCTAGTGCATGGAGGAAGTGAAACCTTCCACGTTCCACACCTTCACGGAGGTGGAATACAGTGGCAACGCCAAGCAGACGTCGGTAAAGACGGAGCAACCGATTACACACCTATTGACGCTGGCCTGAAAAAGATCTTTGAGGGTAGCATGCCGAGCGCTGGTAATGATGCTCAGACCATTGGACCATCAGAGACTTATGAACTTGAGATAGCTTGTGGTAGTGGTGGTTGCCAACAAGCAGTCGGTGACTATTTATTCCACTGCCACGTTGCCTCCCATTACATTTCTGGAATGTGGCATTTCTGGCGCGTGTACAACACGTTGCAATCTGAAGATAATAAAACTGACGAGCTAGCTGTGGTGGTAGAACTACCCGACCGTAAGGGACACGTGGACGGAGCAGTCACTTCCAGCGACCTGATCGGCAAGACAGTCACCTTTGCTGGTAACCAATCTGTGGTTGATGAAGATAATCTTGCGACAATTGTCGAAACTCAACTGCCACCTCCGGGCCGGAGCCTGAACCTGCTTGATGCAGCAGTGATGGACTGGAGTCGAGATGGGACGGAGTACCTTAACGAACCTGAAACGTCACACCGTTGGCCGAATTTTTCGGCTCTTGTACCGGGCGAGAGGCTTCCATTATTATTTGATCCAGAAACCGCCCAGCTAGCCTGGCCATTCCTCAGGCCTCATTTAGGTAAACGCCCGCCCTTCGCACCACATCACGGGCCGGCTCCTTTCCTAGAACCAACTGGGCAAGACCGAGGTGAACCAGCATTACCCGGCGCTAACGGCCCTACCAGCCTCTGCCCTACCGGTAGCCCACAACGCCTCTACAAGATCCATGCAATCCAAACTTCCATACCAGTAACCAAAGACCTAACCGATCCTGACGGCATGATCTTCGTTCTACAAGAACATGAGCAGCAGGCTCGCGAGGATCCCAACTACAAAACTCCTTTAGCTTTCCGCGCTAATCAAGGTGATTGCCTAGACATCATTCTAGTCAATGAGCTTGAAGAGACAGGTGAAGCAGCCGAGCTATCTAAAACTAATATCCACATCCACTTTGTCCAATTTGATGTACAAGCTTCAGACGGTGTTATTAGCGGTGCTTCGTACGAACAGTCACCTCGACCCTTTACTGACAAAGGAATGAGCACTCCTTTAACTAACGAAGTTCCCTCCGGATCATACGGAATAACGGTCCTCGACGCATCCAGGTTTCACATTGGCTCAGCGGTCGCTGTTGGGATTGATCAATCAACAGAAATCTTCGAGACCGCGGTCATTGCCAAAATTGATGGTAACCAGATTACTTTCGAGCAGCCCCTCAAGAACTCACATGCAGCAGGAGAACAGATAAGCGTTGAGTTTGTTCGCTATCGGTGGTATGTAGCGCGGCAGAACGGCGCAATCTACTTTCATGACCACGTCGATGCACTGAAACGGTGGGGACATGGCCTGTTTGGAGCGCTAATAGCTGAACCGAGAGGCGCAAGTTATCACGATCCAGTTACAGGCAATGAAATTCGCAGTGGCACAATCGCAGATATCCGAGTTGAAGGAAAAGTCCTACCGGGACTTGAAGGTAGCTTCCGCGAGTACGTATTGTTCATGAATGACAACAATCCGCTCACGGGGAGCTCGTTTAACCTCCGAGCTGAGCCTCTTTTCGCTGAGACGAACCGTGGGCGTGGCCGCCCTGACCTCGCACTTAGTAGTGTCACTCACGGCGACCCTTTTACACCAGTCCTCCGTGCTTACACTGGGGACCCACTCATGTTTCGAATGCTCACAACAGCCACTGAAGAAGTTCATCCGTTCCACATCACAGGACACCGTTTCCGACTCGAGCGATTCCAACCTGATTCACCAAGCGCCACCGTATTTGGTGTCGGTATCTCCGAACGTTTTAACGCCTATGTAGAAGCTGCTGGTGGAGGCGCCCAATCCCCAGGTGACTACCTCTACTATAACGGTGCTGAACGGCACTTTAGGGAAGGCAGTTGGGGGATTCTCAGGGTACACAATACTTTGCAAGAGGACCTTCAACCTCTACCCGGTCGTACACCACCTGACGCCTGCCCAGCTGATGGACAACATGGCATAAGTGAGCACGATGGCTGCCCACTAGGTTTTCCACAACTTACCTTCACAGGTGCCCTACCCCCAGAAGCAGCTGACCCTGGTGACCCATGCCCAACAGACGCTCCGACCCGATTTTTCGAAATCTCAGCTATTGATACATCATTAGTCATCAATCGTGCCGCCGGAATGATCCTCCGTAACGGTCGCATCTATGTACTGGATAAAGACATAGAAGCCGTCTTATCGGGCGCTCAGAAACCTGATCCCCTTGTTGTTCGCGCCAACGCTGGAGATTGCATCAATATTCAATTTACTAATCGTTTAGAAGACTCTTCAGCCTCCCTTCATTTGGACAGTCCGACCCTTGACCCTCTCGGGTCCCTAGGTATTAATGTCGGCTTCAACCCCAAACAGACAGCTGAACCTGGGGAAAGCATTTCTTACCGGTATTACGTTGAAAGTGAGTTGGGAGCAATCCTTATTCGTGACTTCGGCAACCTTTTCCGTAACCCCAGAAAGGGCCTTTATGGAGCACTCATTGTAGAACCTGCCGGATCAACCTACCTGGACCCTGTCACAGGTGAACCGGTGGAGAGCGGAATCGCAGCTGTCATAGCCCACCCAGACAACCCGGACTTCCGGGAGTTCGTTACTTTGTTCCACGATAGCGACCCAGACATCGGACTGTTCGTAATGCCATATGACGAAGAAGTAAACCGGCTAGTGGCTGTCAACTACCGATTGGAACCGCTAAATCTCCGACTTGCGGAGTTTGGGATCGCTTTAGACGGTGACCAAATTCCCCCTGAGTTGTTAGACCATTCAAGAACACTGTTTAATAGCGAAGTCTTTGGTGACCCTAATACGAATGTTTTTGAGACTTATGCGGGGGAACCTGTCCGCTTCCGAGTGTTAAGTGGATTTAGTGAACAGAACCAAGTGTTTGCGGTAGAGGGTCATCAATGGGAACACATGCCAAGTCTTCCCGGCTCAGACGTACTCAGTTCTAGACATCTACCTTCCACTGGGGTTCTTAACATCGAGCTTGACCGGACAGGGGGACCAGCGGAGCGACCCGGAGATTACCAGTGGGGTAACCACCGCCTACCGTATCAGAAAGCTGGGCAGTGGGGAATCCTACGAGTCTTACCACAAGACAGTAGTGATACCTTGATACCTTTGCCTGACTGCAGAGGAACTACTCACGCATCAGAAACGCCGCTAACACACTAAACTACGGAAAGAAAGGTAACGAAATGGAGGTGCAAGGTGAACGACAGCAAGAAGACTTTAACCAGGCGTGAACTTCTCAAGAAATTTGGCGTAGCTGCAGCTGGTATTGCTCTAAGCGACTTAAGTATCCCTGGCACCGGCCAAGCGTTTGCCCAAGAATCCCCCTCCCAATCGAACCTGAGTGCCGTCTTCCCTAATTCGCAGGACCCTGTCCTTAGTGCGAAGCTGGGTCGCGATGTACGAATCCCAAATACGTGTCCGGCTCTTTACGGCCAGCCCAACCTCCATGTTGGTAACGTTGATATCGAGCTTCTTGATGGGGCTACCAGCCTGCTTGGTCACCGCATTAAGAAAAAACGCGACCCTCATCGTGATCTGGAGATAGCACTTGGCCTTCTGCATCGCTCCGCTCGAGAAAGTGGGGACTACCGATCGCCAATAGAACTAGCCGCTCGGGAAATAAAAAATATCCTTCTGGGTACCACTGAAGGTCGAGTGTATGACGGTTTCGGCCTACTTAACATTAATCCTGGAAAACTCAATAGCGACCACGTTGCAGACGAATATAAGACTAAGCGGTTGACCGACACTGGTGAGACTGTAATCAGTGTTATAGATGGACAGCGCCATAAGGTTTGGCATGCAACTATCAATATGTTCTGGTACGGTCATAATTTTGATTCGGATACTTATTTACTAAGGATCCCAGCGGAGGTCCATCCTTACGACGAATTCCGCATTACTTGGCGTGTTTACTCTTTGGTTCAGGAGGACTTAGCGCCCAGCACCATAACTAATGACGGCTTTGGTCGGATTTTCCACGGACTAGATAGTACGTTTACTTCCATACCTAGTGGAACGCTGTCTCAATTAACTATCAACTACCCTAGTGTGTTGCATTTCCGCGGTATGTACACATGGGGATGGGGGGTACATCCGCCCAGAGTACAGTTCTTACAACCAATCGTAGAGATTGATGAAGATGGAACTCTTAACCCTGCCGGACACTCGTTTGCCACCCGAATGCTTGAGGGGTTAACACTACAGAATATAGCTGAAGAGTCGCCAGAGAAAAAAATGTACCACGTTGCCGAAGCTGCCCTTCAGGGTGCTTCGGGTGACAAAATTATTGCCATGATGACCAACTCAAATGAAGGTCCACTTGGTACTTATCGGGAGTGGGTTTCACTAGCCTCAGATCAACGCCAACTCCCACCTGAAGCTTGGGATGTCCTAAGGAAAGAGGACGGCCTCAAAGAGGGTAACTTTGGTCCTTACGACATGGTTCTTGCTTACATGAATAATGAGATTTACGGTGATACTCCCTATGCTCAGTTTGGCTCCGAAGGCCTGGGTGGGGTAGTCCGTGATTGGGAACAAGGAGGGCTAATGCGGGTTAAAGTTATCAACTTTGATCGGCACGTCCACTACTACCGGAACGTAGATTTTGGACCCCGCCTGACAGAAGAGAATGAAGGGGCATTCGGCAACGGTATTTTTAGTTTCGAAAAGTTCAGTCCCAAGCCTACCTATGGCGCTCCTAAAGTTGCAGAGATGCAGTGGCGGACAGGTTGGGGTTATGTCCCCCACTTGGGAATAGCTTCGCAAGCTGGGGTGTTTCCTCGCAATCGAGACCAGCTTCACTTACGCCCTTTTACGGATCAATTTGGCCAAACCCATCAGGGGTACTTATTCCGCAATGTGAGCGGTTACTTCCGGTTCAACCCACCGGATAAAGTCCGGGCTGGTAATGAAATTCCCGCGGGCGACCCCCTCCGGGATGAGGATGGTCTGGACGGCGTCAAAATTAGCCTTGATGCTGAGGCGTTTGGCGTGGCAAAAATACCTGATTGCACACTGACAGGTCACCCAGATCAGGCAAATTTTGCTGATCTTAGCTATCCCGGCTTCCTGAGAAATCCCTCTAATGGTGGCGATATTATCCCACCAACCCCAATCTGGTCACCATTCCTGGCGCTACACCCCCAAACGGGGACGCTGTATACCCCAGAGGGAACTTGGTGGGTGGATGAGACGTACCTACATGGCCGTCCCGTGCAACCGGGAAGCACCATAGTTGCGACAATTGAAGCACCCCGGGCTAGTGGTCAACTTTTCTACCAATTCGATCCACTATTCCACGACAATATGATTTTTTCTTATCACCCTAGATCAGATAACATGGGCTAACTACCGTTAAAGGTATCTCTATGGAGAAAAAACAGATGGCTAACCCATCAGGTTTAAGTTCTAGCCAGTTACAACAGTTGCGACACGAGGGATTCGTGGTAACTCCAGGCCTTATAGATTCAGTCACAATCGAAGCTATACGTGATGAGCTCAATGAAACCGTCTCCTACCTTGCAGATCAACTCTACGCTGAAGGAATAATCTCTGATGCTTACTCCTCGGCAAATTTCGACAAACAACTAGCGAGAATTGCCTTAGATCATCCCGAAGCAGCAAAAGAGCTGATTAAACGCATGCATGGAGATGTCGGTGGGGGATGGCACATGGGACCAGCCATGTTTGACCTGATGTCCCATCCCGGACTTCTGGATGCCGTAACTTCAATAGTGGGTCCCGAAATAATCGGATCCAGTGTCTACCGCGTACGACCGAAAGCACCGGGACTTGAAAGTGGCGAAGTTCCGTGGCACCAGGACAGTGGTTATTTTTTGAGCCATTGCGATCAGGAATTCATCATCACTTGCTGGATTCCTCTAGTTGACGCAGATGAAGAGAACGGTTGTCTACACGTGATTCCACAAACTCACGACCTTGGAATTTTTGAACACCGCAGAGGGGGACCTGGCGGCTATCTGGTAATTCCCGAAAAGGACCTACCCGCAGGAAGTCAGCCACGGGCTATACCGGTGGAAAAAGGTGGTGTGCTGTTCCTAACAAACCTCACGCCTCACGCTTCATTTGAGAATCACTCGGACCAAATGCGTTGGAGTATTGATCTTCGTTACCAAAGTCCAGATGTTCCCAACAACGTTGACACGGCTCAGCTTGAGACCAATTCGGACGGTCCCGAGGTAGAGATAGCCTGCTTCCCTCCTGAAGCTGACTTCGTACTGCGAAGTCCTGCCAACCCCGAGAAAGAAATCCTCAATTGGAAAAAACTCAAACAAATTCGAGACGACCACTTTAGAAAGTTAAAGCGAGATAACGACATGCAAGGGCGGTGGCTACACGTAGAGCAATAAGCTCACTAGACGTACCTCTCAATCTAGAATCACTACCTTACGTCGATTGCGAAGAGGAACTGTCCTTCAGATCCGAGATCCAAACAAATACCCTGAATAGATCATCACAGCCACCGAAACAATTTACCGGTTACTAATCACAAGATACAAAATGAGAACTAAGTGTTAGTAGATCACCGTGTTCTTCTAGGCTCCTGTCAGCACCTACCAGGACAGTATTTCTAGCATTTTCTCTCGTCCTGATACACCCCCAAATGACACCCGTTAGCAATAAACTTTTGACTCAATTCTGTAGGTTAGTTGTTGGGGTGAGTGGTCAGCCTCTAGCATCCCGAACCCAATCACGAACCGCCTCCAACAAAGCGATCTTCTCTGGGTCCACCTTATTCTTCCTATAATCTTGGCGGTCTGAGAATCGCTACACTGCCACTTATTACGGGTAGACAAAAGGCGCAGATGCAGCTTTACAGCTGCATCTGCGCCAAAGGGGGCTTGGTGATGTAGGCAGGTATAGCTATGGAGAAGTGGCCTTGGATGGTCATCCGCCTACATCGCTATCCATATTCGAACCAAAACTGAGTAGACACAAGGAGCCCGCACACAAAGTAAATGTAACCATTACCTCAATGCAATGCATGGTAGAGAAATAAGGAACAGAGGGGTGACACATGGCACACACTTTTGGGGATCTGTTGAGTTAACCAGTACCTCGCAATAAAAGAAACTCGGGAGGAACGGATAGGGCCACTCCCGAGTTAAAAAAGTCCCTTCGTACCAATAGAAAGGACGACCCATGATAAACGAAGTTGGACAAAGATGTGGGCATTAACCGAATAACGTTCCATTAGTTTCGCCGCATGGCATTTTTGGCACTTGAAAAGAAGGGGGTTTGACTCCCTAGTAATAGTGGAAGAGATAGAGCACAGCAATAAATCAATTACTGAAGGTATCTACACTCAGAACGATAACTAGTAGTTTCGTGAAGCAGGAATGAGCTCAAGTGAGCTATACGGTTTAGATAACAGAAAGAATGCGTCGTTGGATAGGAATTAGGATAGTCGGACCCATGCAGAAGCAAGGAGAACTCTGTCGGAGACGGGTTTTTACGCTTTCTTCCATTAATCCACTATGTTATAGAGTTCATTTTCCGGGGGTTTACGTTGTAAACTGAAAGAACTACGACCCCGCCCCCCCAGGGGGGCGGGGTCAGTAAGGCTAGGGAGGAATGAAAGATGATTAATCTAGTTATCCAAGGCATGACCTGCGAACACTGTAAGGGCGCTGTAAAAACAGCTTTAGAATCTGTTACCGGCGTTTCGTTAGTCAACGTTCATCTAGAACGCGGTTCAGCAGATGTCGAAGGAACAGCCAATCTCGATGCACTCATCCAAGCGGTTCAAGAGGAAGGTTACCAGGCCTCCTCAGGATCTAGTTAAGGCGTGACACAGTTAAACAAGGATGACCAAGCAACTTCTGATAGTTCGCCTATGCCTGTCCATCCCTGCCTACACCTGGACCCGAGCGTGAGGACTGATGCCGCCCAAAGGCTTAGGAATGCTAGGGGCCATCTTGAGGGTGTAATGCGAATGCTCGAGGATCCCAACGTCTACTGTGTCGACGTACTGAAGCAAATCAAAGGTGTACAGGGGGCCTTGACCAAAACAAGTGATAGCGTATTACGCTCCCATATACAAGAACACGTCGTCACAGCTGGCCAGCGTGGTGACACTAATCACATCGTCGACGAGCTTATGGAAGCCCTTAAGTACAAGGGTTAAACAAAATGGGAACATGACGATTTCGAATCGCGCCAGGGAATCTACAATCGACAGGAAACCCACCAGGACTGTGCGTTTCCTCGTCCAGGGGATGACCTGCGCCAACTGCACCACCCGAATTGAACGTGCTCTAAAACGGGTTGAGGGTGTTGTTGACGCTACTGCCAATCTAGCCACAGACCGGGCGACAGTCCACTACGCCCCGACAGCGACAAATCCTAATATTTTCAAGGCCGCAATCCACGATGCGGGATACAAAGTATTAAAAGAAACCTCTGGTCAAGCCTTCACAGAGCAATCGGAGACTGTCCGAGAAAGAGAGTTGCGCCTGATCCGTCGAGACCTTATTGTGGCAATCGCTTTCACCACGCCATTATTACTCCTCTCAATGTTACCCATGGCTATTCCTAGCCTATTCGAGTGGCTGGATACCTGGACCTCTGAACGGACTATCAACCTTGTTTCGTTTGTCTTAGCCAGTCTTGTTCAATTTGGACCAGCTCGCCGCTTTTATCGGCCTGGCTGGGAAAGTCTCCGTCAACTAAGCCCCGACATGAACAGCCTAATAATGATTGGCACCTCGACCGCCTACGGTTACTCCCTCATAGCAACTTTTTTTCCGAATGTTCTACCCACCAGAACAGTTGAGGTGTACTTCGAAACCTCCGCTGCTATAGTCACGCTTGTTTTAGTCGGAAAGTACCTTGAGGCTACTGCCAAAGGACGAAGCACCAATACAATCAGGAAGCTCTTAAACCTCAGGCCAAAAACAGCTAACATCATCCGTTTCGGAACTGAGCAAAAGATTAGAGTTGATGAATTAGTTACCGGAGACGAGATCGTGATTCGCCCGGGCGATAAAATTCCTGCTGACGGTACTGTGCTTGAAGGTTCGTCGTATGTTGACGAATCCATGGTTACTGGTGAACCTTTACCCACCCTAAAGGACAAAGGCGTCAACGTTACTGGTGGAACTATCAATCAAACCGGATCATTCCGTTATCGTGCTACTACCCTTGGCTCGGAAAGTGTCCTCGCGAGAATCATTAGAATGGTCGAGGAAGCACAGGATGAGAAGCCCCGAATCCAAGCAATAGTAGATCGCTATGTAGGTCTTTTCGTACCTGCTGTGTTAGTCATAGCGGCTGTGACATTTGTTCTTTGGATAGCATTGGGACCTGAACCTACTCTATCTTTCGCCCTGGTCAACACGGTAGCAGTTCTGATAATCGCTTGCCCTTGCGCCATGGGACTCGCTACCCCCACTTCGATCTTGGTTGGAACTGGAAAAGCAGCAGAGCTAGGCGTAGTATTCCGCGGGGGTGATGCCCTACAGAAACTTCAAGAGGCATCTATTCTAGCGCTAGACAAGACTGGCACTCTTACTACAGGCCAACCAGAACTTACCGACCTGATACTAAGCTCAGGGTTAGAAAGAAAAGACGTACTTCGGTCATTAGCTGCTGTTGAAGCGCTCTCAGAACACCCCATTGCAAAAGCAATCACTCGTATTGCTGATGAAGAAGGGATTAAAATTCCTACTGTTCGGAATTTCGAAGCCCTACCGGGATTTGGTGTTACAGGAGAGGTCGAAGGCACCAAAGTCCAGGTAGGCACAGAGCGGTATATGACAAACCTGGGGATCAATATTTCGAGTTTCTCTGCTGAATTAGAACAGCTATCTTGCGAAGGCAAGACCCCGCTTTATTATTCAGTTGAAAACAAAGCTTCTGCCATAATCGCAGTATCAGACCGAATCAAGATCTCTGCCTCAACAGCGATAAAGCAGCTACAAGATCTGGGCCTTCAGGTTGCCGTAGTAACCGGTGACACCCGCAGGACCGCTCTAGCTATTGGCAATTCGCTAGGTATCGACAAAATTATAGCTGAAGCCCTACCAGATACCAAGGTCGAGGTTGTTAAACAACTACAGGCTGATGGACAAAAGGTGGTGTTTGTTGGTGACGGGATTAACGACGCACCTGCTTTAGCTCAAGCAGACGTTGGCCTTGCTATCGGTACCGGTACTGACATTGCTATTGAATCTGCCGACGTAATCATTATGGCAAGTGACCTTAGAGTAATCCCTAAGGCCATTGCTCTATCAACCGCTACACTTAGAAATATCCGACAAAATCTTTTCTGGGCCTTCATTTATAACATCGTCCTAATCCCCGTAGCTGCGGGAGCTCTATACCCAACATTTGGGATTCTTCTCTCACCCATTCTGGCTGCTAGCGCAATGGGACTTTCAAGTTTATTCGTAATTTTTAACGCCCTGCGCCTCCAAAGGTTTAACCCGTCATTGGACTGAATCAAGCTTTGAGTGGGAAAGTGATTTATAGGCTTACATTGAATCTAGAGTATTCTCTCCTAATTCTCAGGCTATTGTTCAATCGATTATGATGTTTTTAATCGCGAAATTGGGATTAATCATGAGTTTGTTTCGCTCTTGTTTTTAGTTAGCGGAAGGAATTACCAGCAGAAAGAAGTTATTCTTAGTCAGGTACACTAAGTAAGCAAATCCTTACATACCTAGGGGGATAAATATCGTGCGATTCGTTGTGTTAGTTCATGATGATCATGTTGCTTGGGATTTTCATACAGAAGGTTGCAATCTACTACGTGAACACGGAGAAGTAGAGTTTCTATGCTTACCTACAGGCCTTCAAATTAATCACATATCGGGTGCCGCCGGTAAAGTTGATGATGTTTTCAAATCGAAGAAGTCGAGTGCTAATCCGTTTCTAGAGCCTACTGATGAAGTAGCTACTGTTTTAGAAGATTTTTATTCCCAACTAGAAACAGCGGACGCAGCAGTCATCGGAGCTTGGTACAGACCCCCAATGCTCCCCGAACACTGGGCAGCAGCAGAGAAACTAAAAGTATTCTCCGGAACTTTCGACCATCGCTTTGGCGACTGGTTCG